>CAYRXM010000155.1:7186-11613 GCA_964428175.1 uncultured Anaerolineae bacterium | reverse complement strand
AAGGCGTGTGCGGCTTGGGCACCAGCGTCGATACCGTAACGCTGACATTCGCCTTGTTGCGATGATGGGTATAGCCGATTGCCGCCACCTGCTGCACCAGTTCGACGATGGCCTCCACGTCCTCGTCGGTTTCGGTGGGCAGGCCGATCATGAAATACAGCTTGACCCGCTGCCAGCGGTTGGCATAGGCTGCCTCAACGGCCTGCAAGAGGTCGGCCTCGGTCACTTTTTTATTGATCACGTCGCGGAGTCGCTGGCTGCCCGCTTCCGGCGCAAAGGTCAGCCCGGAACGGCGTGTGCCCTCAAACAGGCGGGCCAGTTCGACCGAAAAAGCGTCGGTGCGCAGCGAGGGCAGCGTCACACCCAGCGGCGGCTGCCGCCCTTCATAGAGCAAATCCTGCAAAATCTCTTTGATCTGGCTGTGATCGGCCGAGCTGAGCGAGATCAAACTGACCTCGTTGTGCCCGGTGCCGCGCACGACGGCCTCGACCGCCTGCACCACTTCTTCGCGCGGACGTTCGCGCAGATGGCGGTAGACCATCCCGGCCTGGCAGAAACGGCAGCCCTGCGTGCAGCCGCGCATAATTTCGATCACCGCCCGGTCGTGAACGGGCTGCACGTAAGGCACGATGGGCTTGAGCGGCACCGGCGGCAGTGGATCGACCACCCGCTTGACCACCGGTTGCTGCGCTTCGGGCATGTTGGGCGTGATCGAGGCCAGGCGGTCATCGGGCAGGTAGGCAACATCGTAAAAGCGCGGCACATAGACGCCCGGCACGCGCGCCAGCGCCTTGAGTACGGCCAATTTGTCCGCTGCGGCGCTTTTGGCCTGCTCCAGGACGGCAATCATCTCGACCAGAACCTCCTCGCCCTCACCGATCACAAACGCATCGATGAAATCGGCCAGGGGTTCGGGATGGTAAGCGCCGCTGCCGCCGGCGATGATTAGCGGTGCGTCGTCGCCGCGCTCATCCGCGCGCACGGGCAGGCCGGCCAGGTCGATCATGTTGAGCACATTGGTCAGGTTCAGTTCGTAGGGCAGGCTGAACCCAATCAGGTCGAAATCGGCCAGCGCGTGGCGGCTTTCCAGCGCGTAAAGCGCGATGCCCTGCTCGCGCATGATCGCTTCCATATCGGGCCAGGGTGCAAACACCCGCTCGCACAGCGCGCGAGGCAGGGCGTTGACCACATCGTATAGAATCTGCACTCCGACGTTGGACATGCCCACTTCATACACATCAGGATAGGCCAGCGCCAGGCGCACCGGCACATCCGCCCACGGCTTGCAAACGGCGTTCCACTCGGCGCCCACATAGCGCATCGGCTTGTTGACCGCCGGCAGCCAGCGATCTAGCATGTGTTGATCGACAATTCCCATTCTTGTTCACCGCCCTACAAAAACATTCGGCTGACTTGCGTCAGCCGAAGAAATGATCGATGGAGCCGGGCGCGCCGTTTACATCCAGTCCAGGTCATCGTCCGGGTCGTCATCATCCCACTCGTCGTCCTGTTCCCAGGCTGTGCCCACCTGGCTGAAAATCGTCCACTCGTCGAGTGCGGCATCGGCAACCTGGCGGATTTCGGGATCGGCGTGCAGCGCCAACTCGTCCAGCCGGTCGAAAGCGCCCTCCCACCCCGTCTGTCCGAGCGCAAAGATGGCCGCCATCATCACGTCGCGGTCCGGATCGTAGGTCAGGCGCAGCAAATCCCGGCCCAGGCTGTCGGCGCGCATTTCGCCAACCGCGTCAATGGCCTCGATACGAATTTCTCTGTCCTGGTTCCAGATTTCGCGAGACAGGATTTCTTCCCAGCACAAAGCGCCGTTGCGGCCCATCGAAAAAAGTGCGCTGATTTTGGCCTCTTTTTCCGGCCGTTGATAGAGCGCCTGAATCGCTTCGCTTACCACGCTGTCGGACAAAAAGCTGATCGCCTCAACCGCGTAGCGCCGCTCGTCAAAGGAACGGTTTTCATCGCGATAGATGCCAAGCAGAAACTCGTACAGCCGATCCTGGTCTTCCTGCCTCAGCTCGCCGTCATAGTAAGGGTCCGGCACGTCAAAGTCGATGGTCATGCACTCCCAGATGTAGCGCCCCAGCCCGGAAATAGCCTTGCAGCGAACCTGCTCGTCGGGATCATTTCGAGCCAGATCGAACAACCGCGCCATCGCCTCCGGTTCGACGTGCTCCCACAATGCGTTAACGGTATCCAGGCGAACCTGGGGATCCGGGTCATCCAGCCGCTCCATCAACCAGCCAAAGGGAATTGGCTCCTCAAACTCGTCATCAAAGAACATTTCGTCTGTATCATTGAACGACTCGTCCAAATCACGCCTCCGCTTTGCTCCCAAAACCTGATTATATTGTACCATAAACTGACGGTCGTTGTCAATGATTTAATCTATTCTTACTTGAAATTCACTGCGGACAAGACAAAAAGCCACACCAGCGACTGGTGTGGCTTTTTGAGCACGTGAAAGCCCAAAGCAGCTTATTTGATCTCGACGACAGCGCCTTCGGCTTCGAGCGCGGTCTTGGCAGCGGCGGCGGCTTCCTTGTCGACCCCCTGCAAGATGGGGCTTGGCGCAGCTTCGACCACTTCTTTGGCTTCCTTGAGACCCAGGTTGGTGAGCTGGCGCACGGCTTTGATGACCTGGATTTTCTTGTCGCCGAATTCCTTGAGAATGACGTCAAATTCCGTCTGCTCTTCCACCGGTTCGGCGGCTGCGGCGGCCATCATCGGCATCGCGGCCATCGCCATCGGCGCGGCGGCGGTCACACCGAGTTCTTCTTCCAGCATTTTGACCAACTGGGACGCTTCCATCAAGGACAGTTCCTTGATCTCTTGAACGAGCTTGTTCAAATCTGCCATTGTTCTAATTTCCTCCTAAAAAATAAAAACCAAATTTTAATTCGCTAGCGGTTACAGATCAGGCGGCCTGTGTTTCCTGGAGTTGATCCACGCGCGCCTGCAAGACGCTCACTACTTGACGGATGCCGCTGGTCACCACGCCAACCAACTGCGACGCGGGCGCCTGCATGGTTGCCAGTACCTGGGCAAAGAGCGCCTCACGCGAAGGCAAGCTGGACAGATTTTGAGCCGCTTCAGCATCCAGCACGTCCTGTCCAATCAGGCCACCGAGCACCTGGAACTGAGCAGGCTCATTGACCGATTTGGCAAAGTCTTCAATCTTTTTGGCGCTGGCGGCAATATCCTCGCCGCAAAAGATCGCCGAGACCGGCCCGGTCAAAAAACCTGGCACAGGGCGCTTGGCATCCTGGACGGCGCGTCGGAACAGCGTGTTCTTGACCGTGAACAGACGCGCGTCGTTTTCGCGCAGCAGCGTGCGCAGGCGGGTCATGTCGTTGACACCCAACGCACGGATGTACAAAAAGATGACTGCCTGGCTGTCTTGCAGCCAATCGGTATACAATTGAACCAGTTCTTGTTTCTTTTCACGATTAATAGCCAAGGGTACAATTCCTCCTTAAAAAACGCGACGCCTCTGCACACTCGATATACGTGCAAAGGCGTCACCTAACGATGAAATACGCATGTTTTTGCGTCTGCAAGAAACACACGAATCACGTTTTGCCTCTGCGGGATATTAAGCGATCAAGCGCACCTGCGGTCTTGGGCAAAGTATATTATTGTCAAGACAGATCAATACGTTCCTACAACTCGATATTTTGAGCCATCATCGGGTCGACGCGCACGCCAGGCCCCATCGTTGAGGTCAGCACGACCTTGCGAATGTAGGTGCCTTTGGCTGACGAAGGACGAGCGCGTTTGACTGCGTCCATAAACGCGCTCAAATTACCCATCAACATGGGCGTCTCAAAGCTGACTTTGCCAAACGGCGCGTGCAGGTTTGAGGTTTTGTCGACGCGAAACTCGACACGCCCCAGGCGCGCTTCCTCGATCACCCGCCCCAGGTCATCGCCCTGGACGATGGTGCCGGCCTTGGGGTTGGGCATCAGGCCGCGCGGGCCGAGCACACGGCCCAGGCTGCCCACCACACGCATCATGGGCGGCGTAGCCAGAACGACATCAAAATCCAGCCAGCCTTCCTGAATGCGCGTCTTTAACTCGTCGGCGCCCACGTGATCGGCGCCGGCTGTCTCGGCGATGCGCGCATCGTCGCCTTCGGCAAAGACCAGGATGCGCACCGTCTTGCCCAGCCCATTCGGCAGCAAGACCACGCCGCGCACCATCTGGTCGGCATGACGCGGGTCGACGCCCAGACGCAGATGCACGTCAATCGTGGCGTCAAACTTGGTAAAATTGGTCGTGCGAACCAGATCAATCGCCTCTTGGGGCGAATAAAGCCGGTTCTGATCGACCTGCTGAAGGGCTTCCAGATACTTTTTTCCGTGCTTTGGCATTTGTTCCTCCTGTGGTCATCGCGGACGCCGGGCGTCCTGCCACGT
>CAYRXM010000155.1:585-7086 GCA_964428175.1 uncultured Anaerolineae bacterium | reverse complement strand
TGAAAAATGAATCCCTAATCGTCGCGGACGCCGGGCGTCCTGCCACGTTGAAAAATGAATCCCTAATCGTCGCGGACGCCGGGCGTCCTGCCACGTTGAAAAACTAATAATCGTAACCTTCGACCTGAACACCCATGCTGTGCGCGGTGCCGACAACCTGTCGTTCGGCGCCGGGAACATCGACCGCGTTCAAATCCTTCATCTTGATCTCGACGATCTCGCGCAACTGCTGCTTGCTCAACTTGCCGACTGGCTTGCGGTTGGGTTCCGCCGAGCCTTTTTCGACGCCGACCGCTTTGCGAATCAGGTCATAGACGGGCGGAGTCTTGGTGATGAACGTAAAGCTGCTATCGCTAAAGATGGTCAGTTCGACCGGAATGATGCTGCCGGCCTGAGCGGACGTGCGGGCATTATATTCCTTGCAAAAAGCCATGATATTGATGCCATGCGGCCCCAGCGCCGGCCCGACCGGCGGCGCCGGTGTGGCCTTGCCGGCCAAAAGTTGCAACTTGACAAAAGCCTTGATTTTCTTCACTCCATATCCTCCTAACCCGGCCAGCGCCGGAATCAATCATCGTACTTGCCTGACCAAATTCTCGTACAAAAAACAAGAGTCTGATCGGTTAGGCCCTCAAATCAGCCGGAGCGCTGATTCAAACTTTTTCGACCTGCAAAAAGTCAAGCTCAACGGGCGTCTCGCGCCCAAAAAAGGACACCATCACCCGCACTTTGCCCTTTTCCATATTGATATCGTCAACGGCGCCGATGAAATCGGCGAACGGGCCTTGAATGATGCGCACCTTTTGGCCGGGCTTGAAAGTAACCTTGACCATCGGCGCTTCGGCTTCCATCCGGCTCAAAATGCGGCCGACTTCTTCTTCGCGCAGCGGCGTCGGCTTGGTGCCCATGCCCACAAAACCGGTCACGTTGGGCGTGTTGCGCACCACCGACCAGGAATTATCGTTCATCAGCATCTTGACCAGGACATAACCCGGAAAAATAAGCCGCCGGTATGTGCGCCGCTTGCCCTCTCGCACTTCGATCTCTTCTTCGGTGGGCACGACCACATCAAAAATCTGGTCTTGCATGTCCATAGTGGCAATGCGCTGCTCCAGATTTTGCTTGACTTTGTTTTCGTAGCCAGAATAACTGTGGATCACGTACCATCTGGGTTCGATGGCTGCAGATGCCCGCTCTTCAAGCTCCTCAGTTGTTACATCCTGGTCTTCGTACAACTCGTCGTCGTACATAAAACTTTTTCCTTTGCCTCCGGCAGACCAACAACCCTGCCACAGCAGCGCGCTTGCCCGCGTTCGACTGGCCCTTATCCCGAAGACTTGATCAAGAAACTGAACAGTATGGAAAACAGCCAGTCAATCACGCCCAGCATCGCCGACATGGCGACGGTGACGGCCAACACGATCCCGGTCATCCGAGCCGCCTCGCGGCGGGTTGGCCAGTTGGTTTTTTTCAACTCGGCCCAGGTCTGGCGAAAATACCGCGCAATCGCACTTTCCTTGCGCCGCCCATCTCGGGTTCTGCCTTTCTGGGCTTTGGCTTTTTCCTTGTTCGCCGCTTCCTTCGTCCCCGATGACTGGACGACGGCCTGTCCTTTTTCTGCCGGCTCTTTCGTCGCCGGCGATTGGGTGGCCTTGCCTTTGGTCGATGGTTCTTTCGTACTCTGTTCTTTGGCTGGCTTCACACCTCACTCCTTGTGGCCCCTGCGCCAATTGTCACCCTGGCTTACGATTCAAGACACCGTCCGAACAACAGGGCGGTGTCTTGAGCAGCAGGCGAGGCAGGAATTGAACCCGCAGCCTACGGTTTTGGAGACCGTCGCTCTGCCAATTGAGCTACTCGCCTGAACGGCAGTTGCTCTGCCAGATTCCATCGGATGACAGTTTCCGGCAGAGACGACAACTGCTTATCTTGTCTCGCGATGCAGCGTGTGAACGCGGCAGCGAGGGCAATACTTTTTCAATTCCAGCCGGCTCGTTGTACTCTGGCGGTTCTTTTCGGTCAGATAATTGCGTTCTTTGCACTCTGTACAGGCCAGAGTCACCGACAAACGAATTGCTTTCTTGGCCATGTTCTACCCTTGTTGGGCGCCCCGCCGGAGCGATTGGCCCAACACGCTCCTTCCTGATTATTCGACGATCGAGGTGAGCACGCCCGCGCCCACCGTCAAACCACCCTCGCGGATGGCAAAGTTCGACCCTTGCTCCAACGCCACCGGCACGATCAGCTTGACCGTCATCTCGATGTTGTCGCCGGGCATCACCATCTCGACGCCCTCCGGCAACTGGATCTCGCCGGTCACGTCCATTGTCCGGATGTAGAACTGCGGACGGTAGCCCGTGAAGAACGGCTTGTGACGCCCGCCCTCATCCTTGCGCAACACGTACACCTGCGCCTTGAATGTCGTGTGCGGCGTAATGCTGCCCGGCTTGGCCAGCACCATCCCGCGCTCCACATCCTCGCGCCCGATCCCACGCAGCAGCGCACCGATGTTGTCGCCCGCCTCGCCGCGATCCAGCAGCTTGTGGAACATCTCTACACCCGTGCATACCGTCTTGCGCGTCTCTTTCAGCCCGACGATCTCGATTTCGTCGCTCACCTTGACCACCCCGCGGTCGATACGCCCCGTCACCACCGTCCCGCGCCCCTTGATGCTGAACACGTCTTCCACCGCCATCATGAACGGCTTGTCCAACTCGCGCCCAGGCGTCGGAATGTACTCGTCTACCGCGTGCATCAACTCCCAGATGCACTTGTATTCCGGCGCGTCCGGATCCGTGCTCGCGCTCTCCAGCGCGTGCAGCGCGCTCCCGCGCACCACCGGCACGTCGTCGCCGGGGAACTTGTAACTCGTCAGCAGCTCGCGCAGTTCCAACTCGACCAGCTCGAGCAGCTCTTCGTCTTCCATCATATCGACCTTGTTCAGGAACACCACCATCGCCGGCACTTCCACCTGGCGCGCCAGCAGTACGTGCTCCTTGGTCTGCGGCATCGGCCCGTCCGGCGCGCTCACCACCAGGATCGCCCCGTCCATCTGCGCCGCGCCGGTGATCATGTTCTTGATATAGTCGCGGTGCCCTGGGCAGTCCACGTGCGCATAGTGCCGCTTTTCCGTCTCGTATTCCACGTGGGAAATGGCGATGGTGATTCCGCGCTCTTTTTCTTCCGGCGCGTTGTCGATGCTGTCAAAGCCGCGGAACGCGGCCAGCTTTCTCATCGCCAGCACCTTGGTGATCGCCGCGGTCAACGTCGTCTTGCCGTGGTCGATGTGACCGATCGTGCCCACGTTTACGTGTGGCTTGTCGCGTACAAACTTTTCCTTACCCATCTAGTCCTCCGTAAATCCTTGTATTTCTAACGATAATATCCCAAAATAATGCGTTCTGCCGCCTCTTGCGACACCGGTTCGTAATGGTCGAACTCCATCGTGAACGTACCACGCCCCTGCGTCATCGAACGTAAAATCGTTGCATAACCAAACATTTCGGCCAGCGGGACGATTGCATCGATCGTTTGTCCGCCGATCACCGAATCCATCCCCAAAATCTGCGCGCCGCGGGCGCTCAAGTCGCCCAAAACGTCGCCCAGGTATGTTTCCGGCGTCACCACTTCGACCTTCATCACCGGTTCGAGCAAAATGGGTGCGGCCTTTTGCACGCCGTCTTTGAGCGCCATCGACCCGGCGATCTGAAAGGCGATGGTAGAAGAATCCACTTCGTGATACGAACCGCCGACCACGGTCGCCTTGACATCGATCAAGGGATAGCCGGCCAATGGCCCGCTGTCAAGCGCCTCTTTGACGCCCAACTCGATAGCCCGGTGGTAGGCACTGGGAATGATCGCGCTGGAAACCTGCACTGCAAACTCGAAACCCTGCCCGCGCTGATTCGGCTCAACCTCGAGCACCACGTGCCCGTATTGGCCGCGCCCGCCCGTCTGGCGGATAAACTTGCCCTCGCCCTGGGCCGGCCGGGTGATCGACTCGCGGTAGGCCACACGCGGCTTGCCTACGCTGGCCTTGACACCAAACTCGCGAAACATCCGGTCAACCAGCACTTCGAGGTGCAGTTCGCCCATCCCCCAGATCAGAGTCTGGCCGGTATTTTCGTCGTTTCTGATTTGAAAGGTCGGATCTTCCTCGGCCAATCGATCCAGCGCCGTCGTCAGCTTGGCTTGATCGGCGTCGGTGCGCGGTTCGATGGCTACCGAGATTACCGGCGCCGGAAAAGTGATCGGCTCCAGCAGCACTTGCTGCCCCTGCGCGCACAGCGTATCGCCGGTGAAAGAAGCTTTCAGCCCCAGCACAGCGCCAATGTCGCCGGCAACAACCTCTTGCATATCCTCGCGACGGTCGGCGTACATACGCACCAGCCGCCCAATGCGCTCGCGCTGTCCCTTGCTAACGTTAAAGACCATCTCGCCGGACTTGACCACGCCCGAATAGACGCGAAAATAGGCCAGCCGCCCCATGTACGGATCGGTCTGCACTTTGAAAATCAGGGCCGCCAGCGGCGCGCTCGATGTCACCGGACAGGCAACCATCTCACCGTTCTTGGGATTTTCCCCTTCTATCGCCGGAACGTCCAGAGGCGAAGGCAGGTAATCGACCACGGCGTCGAGCAGGGCCTGAACCCCTTTGTTGTGCAGCGAACTGCCGCACAACACGGGCACCAATTGGTTGTTAATC
This sequence comes from uncultured Anaerolineae bacterium, assembly GCA_964428175.1. Taxonomy (GTDB): domain Bacteria; phylum Chloroflexota; class Anaerolineae; order JAFGEY01; family JAFGEY01; genus CAYRXM01. The sequence continues at coordinate 2,381 of CAYRXM010000155.1, read as the reverse complement.
GTCGCTCGCCGCAAAACGGCTTGCAGCATCTCGACCGAAATCGTTTCGCCTTCCAGGTATTTTTCGGCCAGGTCATCGTCGATCTCGGCCAGGGCTTCCAACAACGCCTCACGGCGCGCCGTGGCCTCTTGAAGCAATGGTTCGGGGATCGAGCCGTAGACCATCTCGCTGCCCAGGTCATCTACATAGGTGATGCTCTGCATGCACAGCAAGTCGATCTCGCCGGAAAACGCATCTTGGGCGCCCAGCGGCATCTGCACCGGTACCGGATGGGCCTGCAGCCGCTCGCGGATCATCGCCAGCGTACGGTCGAAATCTGCGCCGACGCGGTCCATCTTGTTGACATAGCAGATGCGCGGCACATGATAACGATTGGCCTGCCGCCACACCGTCTCCGACTGCGGCTGCACGCCGGCGACGCCGTCAAAAATGACGACACCCCCGTCCAGCACGCGCAGCGAACGCTGCACCTCGGCCGTAAAGTCGATGTGCCCCGGCGTATCGATCAGGTTGATCTGATGGCCACGCCAAAAACAGGTCACCGCCGCCGACTGAATCGTGATCCCGCGTTCTCGTTCCTGCTCCATCCAGTCCGTAACCGTGGTGCCATCATCGACATTGCCCATCCGCGCAGTGCGCCCCGTATAAAAGAGCACCCGCTCGGTAGTCGTCGTTTTGCCAGCATCGATATGCGCAATGATGCCTATGTTTCTAACCAGTGAGATATCTTGAAGCATGGATGGCTCCACAGCCAGGAACCCCGGGGACTCGGCGGCCAGACAATGTGAATGTTTTGCGAACACTCGACAAGGAGCCTTGTGCTGACCACCCTACCCAAGAAACCTGGAAGTGAGGAAAATATGCAGCCCGGCTCAAAGATTGGAACAGCCGGGGCTTTATTAAACCAACAAGTCCCTTATCGCCGGTCTACCAGCGATAGTGGGCAAAAGCCTTGTTTGCTTCCGCCATACGGTGTGTATCTTCGCGCCGTTTGACTGCCGTGCCGACGTTATTGGCAGCGTCCATCAACTCGTTGGCGAGTTTTTCGGCCATACTCCGCCCCGAACGGGAGCGAGCCGCCTGAATCAGCCAGCGCAGCGCCAGTTCAACGCGCCGTTCCGGACTGACTTCTACCGGCACCTGATAGGTCGCACCACCGACACGGCGCGGCTTGACCTCGATCATCGGAGATGCATTCTTGAGTGCCTGTTCGAGCACTTCCAGCGGATGGCGGCTGGCGCGCTCGCCCACCGCATCCATCGCATCGTAAACGATGCCGCTGGCCACGCTCTTTTTCCCGCGCATCATCATGCGATTGATGAGCATGGCAATGTGCTCGCTGTTATACTTGATGTCCGGTTCAATCCGGCGTCTGACGGGACGATATCGTCTTGGCATATCTGACTCCTGTGCTCGCTCTAAACCTACTTGGGCCGGCGCGTTCCATACTTGGAACGCTGCTGCTGGCGACCTTGAACGCCATCGGTGTCCAATGCGCCGCGCACGATGTGATAGCGCACGCCAGGCAGGTCTTTGACGCGGCCGCCGCGCACCAGCACCACCGAGTGTTCCTGCAAACGATGTCCTTCGCCGGGAATATAGGCCGTCACTTCGATGCCGTTGGACAAACGAACACGGGCGATCTTGCGCAGTGCCGAGTTGGGTTTTTTGGGCGTCGTCGTGCGCACGTTCGTGCACACACCGCGCTTTTGCGGCGCGCCGCTCGATTGGTGCGTGCGCCGGGTTTTTAGAGCGTTGAACGTGTACGACATCGCCGGCGCTTTGCTGCGTTTTAG
>CAYRXM010000155.1:0-575 GCA_964428175.1 uncultured Anaerolineae bacterium | reverse complement strand
ACGTGTGCTCTTCCGATCTTAGGCAAGACAACCTCCCTTGCATTTTTACACAATATGAGGCCGCCGAACTTCAAGGCGGCCCCACCAAACAGACTCTTTGGCTAGATGGCTGGTCAAGCCCCTCATGCACGAATGAGGATTATAACCGAATTTCAGCGTCTTGTCAAATTATCTGGAACAGACGACTAGACATCACATATCGTCGTCGCGGAAACTATGCAGCCCGCCCCCGCCACCGAAAAGCTGCAAACCCATGCTCAATCGCGGCACACGCTCCTGCTGCTCGTCCTTGCCAAAGTGAATGATCTCGCCGCCCGAACAAATAGCCTCCACAGTCAAGCCGAGGCTCTGCAACTCTTTGACCAGAACACGGAACGAGGCCGGCACACCCACTTCTTCGACCGGTTCGCCCTTGACGATTGCCTCGTAAGCCTTGACGCGCCCCACGGTGTCATCGGACTTGATGGTGAGCATCTCTTGCAGGGTATAGGCCGCGCCATACGCTTCGAGCGCCCAGACTTCCATCTCACCAAAGCGCTGCCCACCGAACTGCGCCTTGCCACCCAGCGGCTGCT
>CAYRXM010000154.1:0-11668 GCA_964428175.1 uncultured Anaerolineae bacterium | reverse complement strand
TGGCGGCGCTGCTGTTCTGCGCGCCGCGCTGCGTCGATTTGTCTGTGGTTCAGGGAAATATCGTCGTTTGGCAGGGTGAGGTATCGGGCGTGGATGTGCCGCGCCTGGTGGCGCGGCACAACGAAATCAGCCGGGCTTTGGCGGCGGGTTAATCGGGCAGGGCGTCTGTGGGCGGCTCGGTCGGCTGCCAGAGCAACTGCTCGCGCACCAGCAAGTCGGTGCCGCGAATCTTGAAGGCCATTTCGGCGGCGATGTTGCGCATCAGCAGGTAGCCCAGCTTGTAGTCGTCTTCGCACAGCTCCAACAGATCGTCGCGCCGGATGATCAACAGTTGGGTGTTGTCCTGGATCACCGTGGCCGAGGCGGTACGCAGCCCGCGGTCGACCAGCACCACTTCGCCGAAGACCTGTCCTCTGCTGAGAGTAGCGATGGTGGTTGGGCCGGTGTCGGTTTCCAGCCCCAAGATTTTTGGATCGACGCGAATCGCCACCGCGCCGCGCACGACGATGTACATTTCGTCGCCGGGCGTGTTTTCGCCAAAAATGACGGTGTCCCGGTCGAGGTTGGCCTCGGTGCAGATGGCGGCGATGCGCTCCAGTTGCTCGTCTTCCAGCGTGTCAAAGATGTCGGTGCTTTTCAAAATGTGTAACATTGGGCGCTCCTTTCTTTATTATGATCCGGCCGGATTGAGGCACATCTGCCGCACCAGGTCGAGTGCGTAGGCGGCCAGGAATTCGTAGGCGGTGGGTTCGTGGCCGCGAAAGCGCAGCGTGCGTTCGGCCTGTCCCATCGGCCCGACCGCAAGCAGGTAGCTTTGTTCCGGGCCGCGATTGACGATGGCCAGGCCCACGTCGGCGTGCAGCGTCTCCTGGGCGCGGCGGGCCAGGGCGGCGGCCTCGGCGGCGAGATCGACGTGTGTGTCGCTTCCGGCCTGTACGCCCGGCAAGACCAGCCCGCCGCGAAAAGCGCTGCTGCTGGTCTGGGCCAGCCAATCGGTCAGCGCGCCGCCGGCGTCCACCTCGGCGACGGCCAGAGTGAGCGCACGTGCTTGCAGCAGTCCCAAGACAACGGCGGACAGCGTGTCGGCATCGACGCCGAAAACGTATGGGCCGATGCGCTCGCGCAGGTGCGCTTCCATTTCGTCGAGCAGCGCGTCGACCTCGGCCTCACCTGGGGCTTTGGCGCAGATGCGCACGTCGACGCAGCCGGGGTGGGCGGCCAGCCCGACCGTGGGGTTGGCCGACGTTTCCAGGTCGGCGATTTGGGCGTCGAGCGCGCTTTCGCCGATGCCTGCCGTGCGCAGGATGCGCGTCTTGATGATTTCGTTCAGGCTCAGTTTTTCCTTCAAATACGGCAACACGGTGTGTTCGATCATGTATTTCATCTCGCGCGGCACGCCGGGCAGGCTGATCACAATGCCGCGCGGGTCCTCGACGATAAAGCAGGGGGCGGTGCCGACCGGATTTTCCAGCGGGATCGCCCCTTGGGGAATCTGCGCCTGGCGGCGGTTGTTATCGGTCATGGTGTAGCCGCGCTGGGCGAAAAAGGCCTCGATGCACTGGAGCAGGTGCGGATCGCTGACCAGCGGACGTCCGGTGGCGTCGGCGACGGCCTCGCGGGTGATGTCGCCGACCGTTGGGCCCAACCCACCGGTGGTGATGACCACATCCGAGCGGTTGAGTGCGGCGTCGATGACCTGGGCGACGCGCTGTCGGTTGTCGCCGGCGGAGGTGATGTAATAGAGGTTCAGGCCAATGTCGCGCAATTGGCGGGCGATATAAGTCGAATTGGTGTCCGAGATGACGCCGAGCAACAACTCGGTGCCGGTGGTGACGATTTCCGCGTGCATGGATTCTCCCGTTCAAGATTTGTCTTTATTCTATCACAGTGCAGGGCTTTGTGCAAAGGAAAAGGACGGTGAGCAAGCAAAAGAACCGGCTGGGGGCGTGGGGGGAAGCGCAGACGGCGGCTTATCTGGAGGCGCAGGGATGCGCGCTGGTCGAGCGCAACTGGCGCTGCGCGGCGGGCGAGGTGGACCTGGTTGTGCGCGACGGTGAAAGCCTGGTTTTTGTCGAGGTGCGCACGCGGCGCGGCGAGCGCTTTGGCACGCCCGAGGACTCGATCACTGCGCGCAAGCTGGCGCACATGATCGCCGTGGCCGAGACCTATGTCTATGAGCACGGCTGGGCGGGCGATTGGCGGCTGGATGTGGCGGCGGTTCAGGCTGGGGGCGGAGGGACGGCCGCAATCGAGTGGTATAAGAACGTAACGGTTGGGTAACCGCTCAGCCTATCAGGCTCGTGCGGTCTCGATACGGCCTCACAAATGCGGTGAGGCCTACTCGACCAACGCAGGCCGGGCAGTTGCATGGTTTGAATTAAAAAAGCGGCTCCACTCAGAGCCGCTTTTTTGGTGCCCCCGGCGGAATTCGAATCCGCGTCGCCGCCTTGAAAGGGCGGTGTCCTGGGCCACTAGACGACGGGGGCACAACGGGCGGTATTGTAGCAGAAAAGTGAAAAAAGGTCAAATAGACGTTGGTGGCGCGAAAGGCCTGGATGTGTGTTTTCCGCGCGGCCACGCCGCGCAGAAAACACACGAATATCAGGCTACAGACCAGCCTGGGCCTTGAGCGTCTCGACCATGTCCAGCTTTTCCCAGGGCAGGTCGATGTCGTCGCGGCCAAAGTGGCCGTAGGCGGCGGTCTGGCGGTAGAGCGGGCGCATCAGGTCAAAATACTCGATGATCTTGCCGGGGCGCAGGTCAAAGTTGTTTTTGATCAAGGCCTCGATCTGGTCGTCGGGGATTTTGCCCGTTCCAAACGTTTCGACGGCGACGCTCATCGGGTAGGCGACGCCGATGGCATAACTGACCTGGATTTCCAGCCGGTCGGCGACGCCCGCGGCGACCAGGTTTTTGGCGACATAGCGCATCATGTATGCCGCCGAGCGGTCGACCTTGGTGGGGTCTTTGCCGGAGAACGCGCCGCCGCCGTGCCGGGCCACGCCGCCATAGGTGTCGACGATGACTTTGCGGCCGGTCAGCCCGGCGTCGCCTTGCGGCCCGCCGACCACAAAGCGGCCGGTGGGGTTGATCAGGTAGCGGGTGTCTTGCAGCAGTTCGGCCGGGACGACGGGCTTGATGACGTGTTCGATGATGTCGGCCTCAAGCTGTTTGTGCGAGATGTCCGGGCCGTGCTGGGTGGAGACGACGACGGTGTCCACGCGCACCGGCTTGCCGTATTGGTACTCGACCGTGACCTGGCTCTTGCCGTCGGGGCGCAGGTAGGGCAGGGTGCCGTTTTTGCGCACCGTCGACAGCCGGCGACACAACTTGTGCGCCAGCGAGATCGAGAGGGGCATGTATTCGGGCGTTTCGTTGCAGGCAAAGCCGATCATCATGCCCTGGTCGCCGGCGCCGAGCACCTCGACCTCGTCTTTCGCTTTCATTTCTCCTGCTTTGGCTTCCAACGCTTTGTCCACGCCGAGGGCAATGTCGGCGCTTTGGCCTTTGATCGAGACGATCACGCCGCAGGTTTCGCCGTCAAAGCCGAATTTGGCGCGGGTATAGCCGATGTCGAGGATGGTCTGGCGGACAATGTCGGCGATCTCGACATAGGTGCTGGTGGTGATTTCGCCGCCGACCAGGACCAGCCCGGTGGTTACAAAGCAGTCGCAGGCCACGCGCGCGTCGGGATCGTCGGCCAGGATGGCGTCCAGGACGGCGTCGGAAATCTGGTCGCACATCTTGTCGGGATGGCCCTCCGTGACCGATTCGGAGGTGAAAAAGTATTTGGGTGAGTTCATAAACGAGATGGTCATTATCAAGCTCCTTTATTTTATATTGTGTTACGATTTGATTCTTTATGGCGTTTGGAAAGCGGATTCGATGATGATCATGATGATGGGCAGCAGGATGGTGAGTCCAATCCACAGGATGCCGCCCAAGACGACCAGCCCGCCGCCGGCAACGCCGATGCCGGCCAGCAGGCGGGTGCGGTTGGGGTTGGCCGAGCGATTGGCTTCGACCAGGGCCAGAATGCCCAACAGCAGGCCCAGCAGCGGCGCAAGGGTGTTCAGGCAGGGCACGCAGTAGAGCAGCAGCATCCCACTCAGGCAGGCGGCGGCAAACGCGGCCAGATCGATGTTGTTGGCCGTGTACAGGGCCGGCGCTTCCGCCTTTTGCCGCGATGGGTCGAGCGTCGGCGCGATGCCGTCGGCGAACTGCTCCGGCGGCATGACCACGTGACCGGCTTTCTGCCAGGCCTGGGCGCAGCGTGGGCAAAGCCGCTGTCCGCTTTCGGCATACCACAAACACTGCCCGCACAGCGGCACGTGGCAGCTCTCGCAGTGCTCGATTGCCGGGTATTCGGGATGATAGATGCATTGGGCCATACAGACCTCCGTGAAACGTAAAACGTGATACGTAATGCGTGATACGTAATGCGTAATGCGTAATGCGTAATGCGTGTTGGTTGTATTCCACGCATCACGGTTCACGCTTTACGAGTTACGTCCCCGCTTCCCAACTGGCCAGGTAATCCTCTTGCTCTTGGCTCAGCACGTCGATTTCGACGCCCATGGCTTTCAGCTTGAGGGTGGCGATCTGGCGGTCGAGTTCGGCGGGCACGGGGTAGACCTTGTGTTCCAGCTTGCCCTTGTTCTTGACCAGGTATTCGGCGGCGAGGGCCTGGTTGGCAAAGGACATGTCCATCACGCTGGCCGGGTGGCCTTCGGCGGAAGCCAGGTTGATCAGGCGGCCTTCACCGAGCAGATAGATGCGGCGTCCGTCGGCCAGAACGTACTCGTGAGTCTGCCAGCGGATTTCACGCTGGCTGACGGCCATTTTCTCCAACGCCGGGATGTCGATCTCGACGTTAAAGTGGCCCGAGTTGGCGACGATGCAGCCGTCTTTCATCACTTGAAAGTCTTCCTTGCCAACCACGTTTTTGTCGCCAGTGGAGGTGACGATGAAATTGGCGATCTGGGCGGCCTGGCGCATGGGCATCACGCGGAAACCGTCCATCACCGCTTCGAGGGCGCGGAAGGGGTCGACTTCGGTGACGATGACGTTGGCGCCCATCCCCTCGGCGCGCATGGCGATGCCCTTGGAGCACCAGCCGTAGCCGCCGACGACAAAGGTGCTGCCGGCGATGAGGCGGTTGGTGGCGCGCAGGATGCCGTCGATCGTCGATTGGCCGGTGCCGTAGCGGTTGTCGAAAAAGTGCTTGGTGATCGCGTCGTTGACGGCGATGACCGGGAACTTGATTACGCCGTCGGCGGCCATGGCGCGCAGGCGGATCACGCCGGTGGTCGTTTCCTCGGTCGAGCCATACATGGCGGGGATCAGGTCGGTACGGGTCTTGAGCAGGCCGGTGACCAGGTCGGCGCCGTCGTCCATGGTGATCTGCGGGTTGTGCTCGAGCGCCGATTTGAGGTGGGCGTAATAGGTGTCGTGATCCTCGCCCTTGATCGAAAAGGTGGGGATGCCGTAATCGGCCACCAACGAGGCGGCCACATCGTCCTGCGTCGACAGGGGGTTGGAGGCGCAGAATACCAGGTCGGCGCCGCCGGCTTGCAGGGTGCGGCCCAGGTTAGCCGTCTCGGTGGTGATGTGCAGACAGGCTGCCAGGCGAACGCCCTTGAGCGGTTTTTCCTTTTCAAAGCGCGCGCGCACCAGGCGCAGCACGGGCATGTCCTGCTCGGCCCACTCGATGCGCAGCTTGCCCTGTGGGGCCAGCGAAAGGTCCTTAACGTCATGTTTTACTGTCATTTTTTGAATTCTCCTTCACTTAAAAATCTTGGATTTGGTATGTTTTTAGTCGAATAACTTGAAGCTCTGTCCAATCTGCTCGAATATGGCTGCATAGCCCTCGGCCAGTTCGTTGGGGCTGGCGAGCGTGATGGCATATTGAGTCGTGCCGTCGACGAGCAAATACTGGACGACTTTGCCTTTGATGGGTTTGCCCAACAGGTTAGTCATGGCCATGCCATACTTGAATTCCTCGGCGTCGACGCCGGACAGAGTGACCCGGCGATGGGTGATCGGGACCTCTGGATCGGCGACTGCTTCGAGCTGCTTGAGCGTGGCCGGTATGTAGGTGTCCAGCGGCAGGGCCATACCCAAATCGATCTTGAGGATGTTGATCGAAGGGGGCAAATCGTAGGCCATTGCGTCCGCTTGCAGGTTCATGCCGTAGAATTTGATCCCGGCAGCGGCCAATCTGAGCAGCATTTCGCTCGAAAACATGTCCTTGAAGGCGGGATTTTGTTCCCCGACGATGGCGAGCGCGTCTTGCATCGTTTCCGGGTTCAGGCTGAACGTTTGCCACCCGGGAGGCAGGGCAATTTCGAAACCCTCATCTACCATCCGGTACAGCGTCCAGCCCGTTTCCAGGGTTGAGGTGATCACGTCGACAGTTTCCTCGGACGCGGGAGCCGAGGTCGGTGCCGGCGTGAACGTGGGCGCGGTGGTAGGCGTGTGGGTCGGCGTCGCGGTGTGCGTCGGCGTTGGCGTCAAGGTCGGTGTGTGGGTTGGCGTCGATGTCGGTGTCGATGTCGGCTGTGCGGTCTGTGTGGCGGCCAATGCCGCGGCGACGGTGGCCTCGACGTCGGGAGTGGCGGTGGTCAGCATGCAGCCGCAAAGGAGACAAACCAAAAGAGCGGCAGAACTCAAGATGATGTTGTGTTTTACAGGCATTTTATAGTTACTCCTTGATTGGACACACTGTATCGGAAGACAGCCTTGGATTCGCGTAACCTGTTTCGACTAAGGGCCAGGGTGTATCCCAAGAATCCCATGTCGAGTTTTCTAAAAATCGAGTGACCGCATCGCAACTTTGGGCCAAATCATTCGACTCTTGCCAGGTTTCTAGCAATAAATTACTCGCCTGGGCCAATAACGATTCTGGGAATTCTGCATTCAGCCAATTGTGCCAGAACAATCCATTTTCCGAGTTTTTTAGTTCCAAATAGCTCAATGCGAGGCGAAAAGCAGCATACTGCTGATTCGCCTCATAGCTTTCTTCATCCGAACAAGTATATGCGTAATTATCTAGTGTGTCATCATATATCACTTTTTTGTATTTCTCAATAGCTTTTTCATAATTGCCAAGGGCAAAGGCGTAATTCCCATCAAATAAGGTGTGGATCCGATAAGGGGTTTCATTCCACCAAACATCGGCCAAAGCGACATACGATCCGTCCCAGCTCCATACTTCATTATAAGCGCGCTGGATTCCTGCCCCCGCCGAACCGTACAATCCACCTCGCAAAACCAAATCTGGCAAACCATCGTCAGTCATATCTATGATTTTTTCATCGGATCCTGTACCAATTGAAGTGCCTGTCCACGATTTAGGAGGACTGTCCTCAACGAATTGCAGGGGATCTCTGAAAGGGAGTGAAAGACGATCCAGTTCGTTCCCCAGTCGAACAATGCTATCGATCTCGCCGTAATGGGCACTCAAAATATAATAAACATAGGAAAATGTATGCGCACCAGGTAAATACGATTTCAGAATAACGTCGGGTAGACCATCTGCGGTCAGATCAGGATAGGCTATCGTGACCGGGCCTTGAAAATCTGACTGATACTCGGAGAGACGATACACAACGCCCTCTCCATTGATGATTAACAATTCTCCGACATGTCCAAAAGGCAGCGGATCGTTGGTATAAGGAAAGAATACGGTTAAGAGCCACTCATCTGCGCCGTCTCCGTCCAAATCAAGAACCAGCCACTGCTTGGCGTTGACGCTCCACTCCCACTCTACCAGATTGACTTCTTTGAGAGACAACCAGCCTTGACGGTCCAATTCGTTCTCGATCTCGGTCGGGTCATCTCCGGCACGCCAAGCACTCACCAGGAATTGCTCCAACTCTTGTTTCTTAACTTCAAATGGCGAAGGCGTCGGCGGCTTTGGCGTTATAATTGGCATTGGCGTTGCCGTAGGGCGCCTTGTCGGTGTCGGTCCCTTTGTTTTCGTTGGTCTGGGTGTCCAGGTTGGATATCTTGTCGGCGCAAGTTGCATAGTAGCACTCGGTGTCACCGTTGGTGCCAAAGTGGATGGAGTAATTGGAGTGTTCGTCTCTGTTGGAACAAAAGTTGACGTGACTCCAAATGTTGGTACGACTTGTGCTATGGGTGAAACGCTCGCGCATCCGGTCAGATACAATACAACGAGGACAAGAGTTGTAAAATGACGTAATAATAAGGTGAACCCTAAATCCTGTGTCGGTGGTTCTGCTGTTGCAGTGTTTACCGCTTGCCGATCAACATGAAAACATGCAAGCTGTTGGTCGAGTATCATCATTGAACTTTCATTCCGCCTCGTCACTCGCAAACAATGCCGCTATCTCCGCCGCCAGCCCCACGCACGCTTTGCCGCGATCAATCCAATGGCAAATCGGCTGAGTCGTTTCCGCAGCGACCGCCTTGCTGGCTTGCTTGCTCAGGCGCCACACGTTCTGGGCAAAACTCCACTTGTTCTGCCGGGGCTGCTGATCCCAGCGCTCCTCACCGATGCGATCGGCGTACCAGCTCAAATCGTCGACGACCGACAACAATCGCTGCGCTTCGCCTTGATCTGCCTGTTGGCGCTCGATCAGGCGGCGATAGGTCGCTTGCAGTTGATCGAGCATGGCCGGCATCTCCGGTCGCGGCTCCGGCTCGACGATTCGAGTGATCCGGCCGAGGATGTCGTTTCCACTCACCCAGCCGTTGATCTTGCCCAAGCTGTTGGCGATGAGGAACTGGTCGCCCTGAACTTCTTGCACCAGGTGCATCATGTCCGTCTGATGCCATTTCACCAGGACGATGTCGCCCACCCGGATTTCTTGCCGGTCGGCAATGGGCGACATGGTCAACGTCTGCCCATGCTTGATCGCCGCGCGCATCGAGGCCAGGTCGCCGCCATCGGGCACGGTCCAGGTGTAGGAACGGCCTTCTTGAAGTGCTTGAAGCAAAGGGTCTTTACGTTTAGGCATTGTTCACTTGCGAATGTTCATTGGCGATCAAAAATATTGTTAGATCAAGCCGTCTGAAGGCCGGATGTATGGAGCACTCTGGCCTGCACGGATTCTAAAATCGAGTCACGGATAAAGGTGCTGGCATCCAGTATTTCGACGCCAATCATTTCGCCCTGGTCATTCAGTTCAACAGTGATGTTTGGGCCAAGTTCGACGCTTCTCGCCTCTGGCTCGTCTGAAATAACCAGGTGCAGTATGTCATCTTGATCAAAGTAAACCATATGCGTCTTGTTCATGGACAAACCTCCCAGTTCTAAGTCGGAACCTGATTTGCTGACGTGTTGTCGCATGGATGGCGATGGGTGTTATCGAGTCTTCGTCTGCCTCATACGGTATCATAACCAACAAGTCGCCCATACGTCCGATGATGACCGCACGCCTCGTTGTCATATCGAAATATCGCTCATTCGACGTCTTGACAATATGCTCTATTTGGGACAAGTCAAATCCTCGCAGTTTAGCGCGATATTTCATATAATCTGTCCAAATGACCTGGATATAAGGTTCTGTCATTGAACCTCCTTACCATTCAACGGCGTTCCCTTGTTTCGGCATTGGCTGCTTGTACACGGAAACGAGAAAACCACTTAGCCTTTCAACTCGGGCGCGTCGCCAAAATTTTCTTTGTATCGCGCCACAAACTCGTCTATCGTGTACGGCCTGGGCTGCGGGCCGGGGTGTTCGATCACATAGGTCGCTGCCAGGGCGGCGATCCGCCCGGTGATCGGCCAGGGCAGGTTGTGCGCCAGCCCCTTGATCAACCCGGCGCGGAACGCATCGCCGACGCCGGTCGGCTCGAGCACTGCGGCCGGTTTGGCGATGGGAATGTGGATCGTCTCTTGGGCGGTGATGATCTCGCTGCCGTTTTCGCCCAGGGTGACGATGATCGCCGGCACGCGGGCCAGCAGTTGGGTTTGATCTAGCCCCGTCTTTTTCTGCAAGATGCCGTACTCGTAATCGTTCATGATCAGGATGTACGCGCCGGTCAGCCCGTCGACCAGTTCGGCGCCATCGACGCGGGCCACCTGCTGGCTGGGGTCGTAAATGTACGGGATGCCCAGCTCGCGGCACTCGCGCGCGTAGCGGGCCATTGCCTGGGGGTCGTTGGGCGAGATGATGGTGATGTCCGGTTTGGGATCGACCTCGTAAAAGGACAAATCACGCGCGCGGGCCATCGCGCCGGTGTAAAAGCTGGCGATCTGGTTCTGGGCCAGGTCGGTGCTGACAAAGAACGATGCGGTAAAGCAGTCCTCGCAGACACAGGTCAATGATGTATCGATGTTCCGTTCGGCCAGCCACTTCACGTATTCGCCGGCGTCCTTGCCTGCCGTCGCCATCAGGCGCGGCGATTCGCCGAGCAGGGCCAGCGAGTAGGTGATGTTGGGCGCGCAGCCGCCGTAGACGCGATCCATATCGTCGACCAAAAAGCTTAGGCTGATCCGGTCGAGCCGGTCGGGCAGGATGTGGTCGGTAAAGCGGCCCGGAAAGTGCATGATGTAATCAAAGGCAAAAGAACCGGTGACAACGATATTCATCTAGACAACTCCTCCGTTGGCGGTCGGCGGTCAGCGGTCGGTGGTCGGCCGACAAACCGGTCGTGCAAAATCACTTTGAGTGTGGCCCATCCATCCTGGAGCGCACGCAGTTTTTTCCCCTCGGCGACGGAGCGCGGATGGTACGAGATGGGTACTTCGCCGTATGAATAGCCGCCCAGGGCCAGCCGGGTGCAGATTTCAAAGTCCAGGTCGAAACCGCTGCGTTCCAGATTGAGCGCCTTGAACACCGGCGTGCGGATCAGCTTGCACTCGGTGGCCGAATCGGTATAGCGGCTGCCGTACAGCAGGTTGATCAGCATGTTGATACCCAGCACGCCGATGTAATTCTGCCAATAGACGTACACGGCTTTGCCGCCCAGCGTGCGCGAGCCAAACACCGCGTCCAGGTTTTCGCCGAGCGCCTTTTCGATCACCAGCGGCCATTCTTCAGGATCGTATTCCAGGTCGGCGCCCTGGGTGATGGTATAGTCGCCGCGGCAGAGGGCCAGCCCGTCGCGCACCGACGCGCCGCGGCCCATGTTCTCGGGATGAAAGAGCACCCGGATGTCCTCGCCGCGAACGGCTTGCAGAATGTCGCGCGTGCCGTCGGTGGAGCAGTTGTCCACAACAATGATTTCCTTGCGGATCGGCACCCTCAGCACGCGATCCAGCACGCGCAGGACGGTGTTCTTTTCGTTATAAACGGGCATAATCACCGATAATTTTAAGTTGTCTGGAATCAAGAGTAAATCCTTTCAAATAGCAAATAGTGAATGGCGGGAATCCCCTACGATCCAGATTTGCAATTCGCCGTTTGCAGTTTTTCGAAAAACGCCTCAAACTGCTCCAGCATATACGCCAGCCGCAGTTCGTCCAGCCCCGGATAGACGCCGACGAAAAACGTTGCACGCATCACCAGATCGGTGTGGGTCAGCTCACCGACGGTGCGGTGCGGGATGCCGACAAAACCGGGCTGGCGCAGGATGTTGCCGGCGAACAAGAATCGCGTCTCGATGCCCCGCTTTTCCAGCCAATCGACCAGGTCGCCGCGCGCAAAGGGCGCTTCGGGGCGCACGGTCATCGGCAGGGCGAACCAACTGACGTCGG
>CAYRXM010000153.1:0-11747 GCA_964428175.1 uncultured Anaerolineae bacterium | reverse complement strand
ACACCCTATCCTACACTCTTTCCCTACACGACGCTCTTCCGATCTGCTCGTGAAAGACGGTCTGGCGGGTGATACGTCCGGATTCGTCGTAGAAGTAGTCCTCAATCGTTGGCAGGTTGGGATCGTCGGGGGCCACCGGCGAATGGGTGCGGCGCACGATTCTGCCCGCCGCGTCATAGTCGTACACGCATTGAAACCACCCGTCGTCCTCTACCGTCTGGACGAGCCGGCCGGTCTCATCATAGCTGTAATTTTCGATGGTGTCGAAATTCGTCGTGGATTCTCGATACCACGTGCGGCGCACGCGGGCCACGCCCTGCCGGATGACAAAGCCCAGCGCGAGTATGTTTTTCTGGTAGGGGTCGGTGTGATCGGACATGGGTTCCTCCTTGGCAATTTTTGTGTTCAGCACGCCGCTTTTCGGGCGCATCCGTCTCTCACGGCGCCGGCGCATCTTGCAGTAACTGTTTCAATGTTTCGTGCAACTGCGCGAGGGGCGTCGGCGTCGCCAGACATTCGCTGACAATCGTGTAAACCTTGCCGTCGCGGACAAAAGTCCAGCGCTCGATCCAGGGCGGCGTGGTGGTTTCGAATCCGGCGTCCGCATAATACGGCTCGAGTTTTTCAACCGCCGCCTCGTCGATGGCCCGGACAAGCTGCGCGACCTGCCCGGCGGTCAACTGCCGGGTGGGTTGCTGCGAAAAAGGGGTATTCCAGAAAAAAACGGGGTCATCCGACTGCGCGTTCTCGCGTGCGACCCAGAGTTCATCGTTTCGCGCGTTGAAAAAAGCGCCGTCGCTGCGAAAATAAAAGCGCCAATTGCCGCTGCGATCCGAGTCGATGACAATGTGCTCGTAAAGCACCAGAGCATCGGTGGGAAGGTCGGCCTGGGGGAGGGGCAACTCGCGCATCCCCGCGCCCTGTGGAGTTTGCACTGGCACAACCGTGCAGGCCAGCGATATGACAAGCACGGCAACTGCCAAACTTGAGCGAAATAATCCGGTTTTCATAAGGCAGCCTCCAGGTCAATGGCCTCCTGCGTGTTGACCGGCAAAAACCATTCGATGCTGATCGGTTCCTGCCGTCCGTTATGATCGAGCGAAAAACGCCGGTATGCTGCCGGAGTGACTCGCCCGATGCGCGTCTGCACGGCGTCCAGCGTCGCCTCGTCAATTTGGTGATATGCCTGGTGAATGACGATAGACATCCCGCCTCCTCTCATGCGGACAGCATGGCCGCCAGCACGTCCTCGTGGTCGCGGGTGTAATGGTACAGAAATTCCAGCCGCACATCGTCCATGTTATCCCGAAACTGCTTTAGCGTCCAGCCAAAAGCCTGCGCCGTGCGGGTGAAAAAGTCGCGCGGGTCGAGGTCGCCGAGTTTTTCGACGCGGTCGCAGTCCTTGAAGGCTTGCTGGAAGTGCATCAACTGGGCGATGTCGAGCAACGCGCCCCCGCTGACGGGTGATTTGACACTTGCTCTCTTTGGGAATAGAATGATCCGAGACAGCCCAGCAAAACACTGGAAGGCCGAATTCTTGATTCGCGATTATACAAGGAGGTGCCGCATGTCTCGATTCAGGGGTTTGCATTTGCTCCTTGCCCTGTTCGCCCTGGCAGAGGTGAGCTGTCAGCGCATAACGCCGACCGCAGCCCCCGCAACAGCTACGGCTGTCGCAAGTGTGGACGCTGTGGGAACGTCCTGCACAAAAGTCTGGCTCAAAGCGCAGTTGCCCCGTGTTCAGCGTTACCTGGCGGCTGTGGAAGCTCAAATTCTGGAAACGATGCCCGAGATTCCCGAGATGCGCCCGTATGATTGGCGTTCTATGCTGGTGCGCCAATCCCAGGAAGAAGACTTTTACGTCTATGGAGCACCTTTGTGGCTGGAAAGCGAACCCGAGCACATGATCGAACTGACCATCTCTGCCAACTTGATGTGTCTGAATCAGCTATCGACGGCAGCGGTTTCTCCCACCCTGTCCATTTCGGATCCCCGGCTCGACATACGGGTTGATTGGTTCATCAACACCGGATTGTCCTGGCTTGATGAGGACATTCAGCACATTGTCCAGACAGCCTACGAAACCGATTTTAGCCCGGATATCATCCCCTGACCCGGCCACTTGAGAGAACCGGGTTGTAAGGTTTTAGCTCTCAGGGCGTCAAAAATCTCCGCGACCCTTGCTGGCTGACAAAACGCTGTACGGTGGACTGGGCGAAAAATTGGACAATGCCCCCAAATGAATCAATATGGGCCGCGAACGTGATCGTGGATGTGCTGTCTGTAGAACACGGCCAGCTCCCGGTGCAGCGCATCCGGCAGCTGCGGCAGAGCCGAGATTTGCGCATTGGCCCTGGCCTGCTCCGGTGAGCTTGCCCCCGGAATGACGACCGAGACGGCATCTTGGTCCAATATCCAGCGCAGCGCCATCTGGCTCATCGACAGCCCCTCGGGCACCATCCTGGCAAGGGCGTCGACCAGGTCGATGCCCTGCTCAAAGGACACCCCGGCAAACGTCTCTCCCACGTTAAAGTGCTGCCCATCCCGGTTAAAGTTGCGGTGGTCCCCGGCCTTGAACTCGGTCTGCCGGGTGAATTTTCCCGTCAGCAAGCCGCTCGCCAGCGGCACGCGCGCGATGATGCCCACGCCCTTTTCGTGCGCCCGGGGCAAAAGCTCGTCGAGCAGTTTTTGCCGCAGGATGTTCAAGATGACCTGGAGCGAGGTCAGCCCTTCCTGTTCCAGGCAGAGCAGACCTTCCTCGACCGTCTCCACGCTGGCCCCAAAGCGGGCAATCAGCCCCTGGTCGCGCTGCTCGCGGAGCCAGTCAAAGACCTTGCCTTCGCGCAAAACCGCCGTGGGCACGCAGTGCAGCTGGGTCAGGTCGAGCTGCTCGATGCCGAGCCGGGCCAGCGAATCCCGCGTCGCCGCCAGCATCGCGTCGCGCGTATAGCCATTGGGATACATCCCACGCCGGCCGAGTTTTGTGGCGATCACGATGTCCGGGTGGGTCTGGCGGAATCGGCCCAGCGAGCGTTCGCTTTCGCCATCGCCATACACGTCGGCGGTATCAAAAAAGCGGATTCCAGACCCATAGGCGGCTTGAAGAATCTCTTGCGCGATGGCGTCTTCCCACGGATTGCCCCAACCGCCGCCCAACTGCCAGCAGCCCAGGCCGCATTCGGTCACGACGAGTCCATCTGTCCCCAACGTTCTCTTGATCATTTTGCTCTCCTTGTTCGACAAAAAAACCGGCGCTCACGCTCATGCCTGCCGTGTGTGAGTATGCGGCGCCCTTTTGATAGGGGTATTTTCGATCAGAATCAACAATATGTCAAAGTCGAGTTGACAGCAGATCGCCTTGCGGCTATACTACTCGCTTTGACCCTGGAGGTAAGGCCCATCCGGTGGGATGTTTGCGGCCCGGCAGTGAACCTGGCCTCCACAAGGCAAATCCTGGATTCTGGTGAGACAATGAAAAACTGGCTTGCACGGCTCAATTTAACCGGCGATCGGCTGCTGTGGGCGACCCTGGTGCTGTTGGCAGTGATTGTCCTGGGCAGCGTTCTCTTTGTGCCGCCCGAGCTGCCGCCGCTGGCGCAGGAAACCGGCGTCGAGTTTGCTTTTGACGAAACTCAGACCATGAACGGACGGGTGCGGCGTATCCTGGACGAGGAAAGCATCGAGACCGATTTCGGTACCCAGCATACCCAGTTGATCGAAGTCGAGATCACGTCGGGCGAGATGAAAGGCCAGATCGTCCAGATCGAACACGGCGGGATGTTCCTGACCACCCGATCCGGCCTGCTCAAGGCCGGGCTGCGCGTGGTGGTACAGCGCTCGCTTGGGCCGAGCGGCGAGCGGTTTTACGTCAGCAGCGTCAACCGTCACCTGCCGATCTGGGCACTGGTGCTGGTGTTTGTCGTGGTCATCGTCGGCACCGGGCGTTGGACGGGGCTGCGTTCGCTGATCGGCCTGGCGTTCAGCGTGCTGGTGCTGGTGCGGTTCATCCTGCCGCGCATCCTGGCTGGACAAAACCCGGTGGGGGTGAGCATTGCCGGGGCGCTGATCCTGATGGCCCCTTCACTGTACATTGTCTATGGCTGGAGGGGCAAGACGCACGCCGCCGTGCTGGGGATGACGCTGAGCCTGCTCCTCACTTGGCTGCTGGCGGCGATCTTTGTCGGCTGGATGCACGTCAACGGTCTGGGCGACGAGTCGATGAGCTTTCTGGTCGTCGCCACGCGGGTCGAACTCGACCCGCGCGGGCTGGTGCTGGCCGGCATCATCCTGGGCACGCTGGGCATGCTCGATGACATTGCCATCGGCCTGGCCTCGACCGTGTTCGAATTGGCCGCTGCGAACCCCAATCTGTCGCGGCAAGAGCTGTTCAAACGCAGCATGGTCGTCGGCGTGGATCACTTTGCTTCGATGGTTAACTCGTTGATGTTGGCCTATGTGGGAGCGTCGCTGCCCTTGTTTTTGCTGCTGATGATTTACCAGGAACCGCTGGGCTTTACGCTCAATCGCGAGGTGTTTGTTGAGGAAATCGCGCGCACGCTGGTCGGCGGGATCGG
Source organism: uncultured Anaerolineae bacterium (assembly GCA_964428175.1). Taxonomy (GTDB): domain Bacteria; phylum Chloroflexota; class Anaerolineae; order JAFGEY01; family JAFGEY01; genus CAYRXM01. Next base: position 7,173 of record CAYRXM010000153.1, on the reverse strand, counting down.
CTTGATGCTCACCGGGCCGATCACCTGCCTGATCGCCTGTTGGATGGCCAAACGCAGGCCGGCGGCGCAGTAGCTTGTTTTCTCGTTCACACGCTCCGGCGTGTGGACGGGGAGCAATTTATCATCGAGAAACATCCTCGCGCAGCGATTTTTTATCCAATTTACCAATAGAAGTATAGTCAAGCGCGTCACGAAAATCGATGACCGCCGGCATCTGGTAGCGGGCAACGCGCGGTTTCAGCCAGGCCAGCAGCGTCGATTGGTCGAGCACGGCACCCGGCCTGGTGATCACCACGGCTTTTAGCCGTTGGCCAAATTCCAGATCGGGAATGCCAAAGACCGCCGCCGATTCGATGTCTGGATGCTGGATGAGGACATTTTCCAGTTCAATCGGGTAGACTTTTTCGCCTCCCGAGATAACCATGTCATCGGCGCGGCCGCAGAGGAAAATGTCGCCCTCGGCGTCTTGATAAGCCAGGTCGCCTGTTTTGACCCAACCTGCCCGGTTGGCAGTCCAGGTGCTGCTGATCCAGAGCTGGCCGACCGTTTCCACGGCCACCTCGTGGCCGGCATCATCAACGATTTTGGCGCGCACGCCCGGGATCGGCCTGCCGGCAGCCTGGGGTTTCTTGCTCAGGGTCTCCGGCATGCCGATGATGGAAAAGCCGGCTTCTGAGCTGCCATACAGGTTGAACAATTTGGGGCCGAGCCGTTCGAGTGTCTTTTGGGCCAGCGCCGGGCTGAGAAAGGCGCTGCCGGCAATGATGCATCGCAAGGATGACAGCGAATCCGGGGCAAGGTCGAGCATGCGTTGGAGCATCAACGGCACGACGGTCATGGCCTGAATCTGGTTGGCGGCGATCAGCGCGCAGGCGCGTGCAGCGTCGAATCGATCCATAAAATACATTTCGGCTCCGAGGGCAACGCCAATGAACAGGAACGAGAGGCCGTGTCCGTGGCAAATGGGCGGCGCGATATAGATCGAGCGACATTGGTCGAGATGGGCCTGGGTGAGAAAGACAAAAAAGGGCGGCAGAAAGCCCAAAACAGAAGGTTTGCGACTCGCCGACTTGGGGCGGCCCGTCGTTCCGCCGGTCAACACCACAATGTTGGCCGGTTTTGCTTTGCCCAGGCGCGCCGGGTGGGGCCGCACGCTCGATGATAGACGATCGATCGACGGATCGGTGGGATGATAGGCCGGGAGGGACCTGGATATTAGCGGCGTGTTTTCGAACATGTGGGCGACCTGCTCGTCATAGACCACCAGGTCGAACCGGGTATGCTCTGCCAGGGTCAGGAGCTGGCTCGAACTCATTTCGGGGTTGACGAGCAAGACATGCGCTCCCAGTCGAGATGCAGCAAATATGGCCTTGATCGCCGCGGCGTGGCTGCGGCAGACGATGGCGACCTGGTGCTGGCCACAAACACCATAATCCATGTGCAGCGCGACGGCCAACGCTTCGGCCTGCTCCCAGAGCCGGGCATAGCTCAACCGCCCGCGGTCGTCGACGACGGCGGTGCGATCAGGGTGCAGCATGGCCGCCACGCGCAGCAGCGCCATGAGGTTGATGCCCGTTGTCCGTATCGCCTGGAACAGGTGCAGCAGCCCGGCAGGGGTCAACAGGCCAATCTGGTACAGTTTGCGGATCAGGGTCATGGTCTCTCACGGTTTTGGTTTCAAACGCCGGCCCAGGCTCGCTTCCCAGGGCCAGCGGAAAAGGACAGATGCCAGCTGCGCCGGCACGATCCACCAGGGCGCATAGGTGCGCCGGCGCGAGTTGATCGCCCTGCAGATCAGTTGGGCGACGTGTTCGGGCTGCATGGCAGGCATATTTTTGTAGGCCCGGGTCGGCTCGATCATTCTCGTGCGCACCAGGGGCAGGTAAATCGTCGTCGTGCAGACACCTCTGGCGTTCAATTCCGGCGCGACGGAACGAAACCACTGGTCGAATGCTGTTTTAGAGGCCTGGTAGGCCGCCCATTTTGGCATCGGCGCCAGGAGCACATTGACCGCCGAGATATTGATTACCTGCGCTTGACGGCCAACCAGCATGGGGATGAGCGAGAGCAAGAGCTGCACCGGGCCAAAATAGTTCAGGTTCATGGTTCGCGTAAAATCGTGCAGGCGATCGAGCGAGTCGAAAATGGAGCGACGGATCGATTGGCCGGCATTGCTGACAAAAACATCGACTCCGCTGGGCAGCCGGTGCAGTTCTTGGAGCAGCATTTCGACCTGGGCCGTGTCTCGCAGGTCACAGGGAAACACGTCGGCGCGGCCCCCACGCTCCTTGACGCGCTTTTTCACCGCGATCAATTTATCTGCGGTGCGCGCCACGAGAAACAGGTGGGCGCTCGTTTCGGCCAGGCTCTCGGCCAGGCACTCGCCAATGCCATAGCTCGCACCGGTGATGAGCACCGTCTTTCCGGCCAACTGCCTTTGCAGTTTGGAACGGCTGTACCAGAGGAATGGAAAAAAGAGAAATTTCATCTGCAAATTATACATCAATTTATTCAGGCTTTCAAGAATCGCTGCTGAACGAAGGACAGAACCCCTGGCCTGGTTGAGCCTGCGCGCGTTGGCCGAGACTTGACTGATCGGAATGGTGCACAAGACTGCAATTGGCTTTTTCGCCCCTCTGTGGTAAAATCTGTCCGTCAAATCCCAACCCCGCCAATCCCGGCGGGGTTTTGTCTGTCCGAGGAATTTTGCAATGGCCCTGGTCAGCGTGAGCGAGGTCAACCACAGTTTCGGCGGCCCGCTCATTTTCGACAACATCACCCTGCACATCGAGCGCGGCGAGCGGGTGTGCCTGCTGGGGCGCAACGGCGCGGGCAAAACCTCGCTGATGCGCCTGCTCGACGGCGATCTCCAACCCGATGACGGCGCGATAGCGCGCCAGCAAGGGATGCGGATTGCGCGGCTGGCCCAAACTGTGCCGCCAGATATGCGCGGCACGGTGTTCGACCTGGTTGTCGCCGGGCTGGGGCGGCGCGCCGATCTGCTGGCCGAGTACAGCCGTGCCGGCGACGAGGTCGCTCGTCAACCCACGGCTGCTGCATTGGACAAGCTGGATCGCCTGCACCGCCAGCTCGACCGCGAGGACGCCTGGCAGTTGAGCCAGGAAGTCGAGCGCGTGCTCACTCATCTCGACCTCGACGGCCAGGCGGTGTTCGAGGCGCTCTCCGGTGGGCAAAAACGCCGCGCCCTGCTCGCTCGCGCACTGGTCGGCCGGCCTGATTTGCTGCTGCTCGACGAGCCGACCAACCATCTCGACATCCCTTCCATCGAGTGGCTGGAAGAATACCTGCTGGGCCAGGTCGATGCGCTGCTTTTTGTCTCCCACGACCGCGCCTTTGTGCGCCGGCTGGCCACGCGGGTGATCGAGATTGACCGTGGCAAATTGTACGATTGGGGCTGCGATTACGATACGTTTGTGCTGCGCAAGCAGGACGCGCTGACCCAGGAGCAGCGCGCGTGGGAGGAATTTGACAAGACGCTGGCACAAGAAGAAACCTGGCTGCACCAGGGCACACAGGCGCGCACCACGCGCAACATGGGCCGGGTTCGCGCGCTGATCGAGATGCGTGAGCAGCGTGCGGCGCGACGCGAGGACACCGGCACGGTGCAGATGGCGGTGCAAAAAGCCGTGCACACGGGCAAACTGGTCATCGAGGCCAAGAGGGCAAGTTTTGGTTATGGCGACGATCCCGTTGTCCGCGATTTGACCGTCACCGTCGAGCGCGGCGACAAGATCGGCATCATCGGCCCCAACGGCTCGGGCAAGACGACGCTGCTGCGCTTGCTGCTTGGCGACCTCGCACCTCAGCACGGGACGGTGCGCCACGGCACGCAGTTACAGGTGGCCTATTTCGACCAGATGCGCGATCAGCTCGATCCGGCGCTGTCGGTGCAGGACAGCGTCAACGACGGCAACCCCATCCTGACCATCAACGGGCAGGCCCGGCACGTGGTCGGTTATATGCGCCAGTTTTTGTTTCCGCCGGAGCGTCTGCAAACTCGCGTGGCGGCGCTGTCCGGCGGCGAGCGCACCCGCTTGATGCTGGCCCGGCTCTTTGCGCGGCCTTTTAATGTGCTGGTGATGGATGAGCCGACCAACGACCTCGACCTGGAGACGCTGGAACTGCTGGAACTGCTGCTGATCGACTACCGGGGCACGCTGCTGCTGGTCAGCCACGACCGCGCGCTGCTGAACAACGTGGTCGATCGCACGCTGGCGCTGGAGGATGGCGGCCGGGTGGGTGAATACGCCGGCGGCTATGACGACTGGCTGTGGCAGCGCCCGCAGCCAGAAGTCGAGCCGGACAAGCCGGCGGCCAAACCCGCTCGAGCGGGTTTAGCTTTGCCTCAGGCGCGCAAGCTCAGTTTTGCCGAACGCGGCGAGCTGGAAGCGCTGCCGGGACGGATCGAGGCGCTGGAGGGGGAGCAGCAAAAGCTGTACGATACGCTGTCGTCGCCCGAACTGTACCAGGAGAATGCCGCCGACGTGGTGCGCATCCAGGCGCGGCTGGACGAACTGGCGCTGGAATTGGAAGCGGCCTACGAGCGCTGGGCGTTTTTGGAGTCGCTGCCGAGATAATCAACCAACGCATTCAGCCCGTGCAAGTAACTCCGCCAGCCAAACCCCGAAATCTGCCCCACGCACACCGGCGCGATCAGCGAGTTGTGCCGGAACGGCTCTCGCGCATAAATGTTGGACAGGTGTACCTCGACCGCCGGGATGGTCACCCCGGCCAGGGCGTCGCGGATGGCAACGCTGGTGTGGGTGTATGCGCCGGGGTTGATCAGGATGCCGTCGGCCCAGCCCAACGCCTCGTGGATCGCATCGATCAACGCTCCCTCGTGATTCGACTGTTGGATGCGCAATTCGACGCCGTGCTTGTCGGCGGCGACGCGCAGTGCAGCATTGATCTCGTCGAGCGTGCGCCGGCCATAGACGCCGGGTTCGCGCTTGCCGAGCAAATTCAAGTTAGGGCCGTGTAAAACGAGAATGTTCATGGGTGTCCTCTCGATTTCTCAAGGTGAACGGTCGCGTTCGAGCCACATCCCAATGAAACGAACGGCATCCCGCACCCCATTAAACCAGCGCACGAAATAAGCCAGCGGCCAGAGCCAGGCCGGACGCAGGGGGTATCGCCAGCGCATATAGGCCGGTGTGGGAAGCGCCGCCTCTCTCAGCACAGCCAGCTTTTGAGACCAGGGCAACACTCCAAGTGCAATTTTCCAGTTGCCCAGCTTGGTCTGCGATGCGACTTGCGCGCGCTGTTCTACCACGGCAAGATCGACATTCTGGTCTGAAATCGCCGCTTGGAGAGAAATCAGATAATCGGCGGGCAGAGGGGTTTGGAAATGCAGCGTCGCGGCCTGCAAGGCGGCTAACAGGGCCGCACTCCAGCGCTGCTCAACGGCCTGCCGCGCTAATTCGTCCCAATCGATGCGCTCACCGCAACGAGACACAAGTAGGTGGATGTCATAGCACTTGAGCAGGGTCATTTCTGCCTGACCATGTTGCAACATATGATGGGCGGCCAGGTAGAGTAAACAAGCCGTAGGCGCAAGACCGTAAACACCCGGCCACGCGGACAGCGGCTCGATTTGTGTCCAGAACCAATCGAGGTTGGGCGCATATCGATGCTCTGATGGAACCACCAATGCATAATGAACCTCGACGGACAAGAGCCGCGGGGCAGAAACATGCACGTGATGGGATAGCAGCCTGCGGATCAGTGGGCCAGGATACGGCGTGATCTGATCATAGCCTGCTAGGGCCAACCGCCGCACAGCCGGGTCGACCTGCGGCAAACGCACCAGAATGTCCAGATCGCCCATCAAGCGCAAGGCCGGATGTGGATAGATTGTCTGCGCCAGGGCCGCGCCTTTGAGCAGCACCAGCGGCGCAATGTCTAGAGTCAATGCCGGCAAGATGCGCTCGTTGACCTCTTGAAAAAAAGCCTGTTGGCGCACATTGGCTTGCATAAACGAGATCGCCAGACGCTTTTTTTCTAGTTTAGGGACGCCTTGAGGATATCCTTCATGCTTCCATGTCCAGTGCAGCAGCGGCGCCACCCCCTCTTGCACCGCCATCTCTCCCAACGCTTGCCATTCATCTGCCGACCATGCAGCCCAATCGATCTCGGAACCACGGCCAGAAAGCGCCAGACACAGCGCGCTGTAAAAGCGCTCTGGCGCATCCAAACGCGGATACCGGTAAAGCAAAATCTGTCGGGTTGAGTCGGGCCAGTCAATCATCATGATGATATCCTTGATCACTGTTCAAGCTTTGCGCCTGCGCCAGCCGCGCATAGAGACCGTCCCGGCGCAGCAGTTCCCTATGCGTTCCCTCTTCGACCACTCGCCCGGCTTCCAGCACGTAAATCCAATCGGCGGCCTGCACCGTGGCCAGGCGGTGGGCGATGACCAGCACGGTGCGCCCCTGGCGGTATTCATGCAGGGCCTGCTGCAAGGCCTGCTCGGTTTCCGAGTCCAGCTCGCTGGTGGCTTCGTCGAGGATGAGCAGTCCGGCGTCGGCGATCAGGGCGCGGGCGACAGCGATGCGCTGCCGCTGACCGCCGGAGAGCCGCGCCCCGCGGTCTTGCGCCGCCGTGTCGTATCCTTGCGGCATGGCGGCAATAAACTCGTGCGCCTGGGCCAGCCGGCAGGCGCGCTCAATCTCCTCATCGCTGGCCTCAGGGCGGGCAAAGCGCAGGTTGGCCAGCAGGGTGTCGTGAAACAAGAACACGTCCTGGCTGACCACGGCCAGCCGCCGCCGCCAGTCGCCCAGGTTCAGTTCGCGCAGGTCCACCCCGTCCACCAGAATGTGCCCGGCGGTGGGGTCGTATAGGCGGGTGAGCAGGTTGACCAGGGTGGATTTGCCCGCCCCCGACGCGCCGACCACGGCGATCAGTTGTCCTTGCGGAATAGTCAGGCTCAGGCCATCCAGGGCGGGCAGTTCATCCGTTTGATAGCGAAAAGCAACCTGCTCCAGGCGAATCTCTTGGCGCAGACCGGCAAAGGGGCGCGGGCCGTTCTGCGGGGCCAGCGGCAAGCCGTCGTGGAACAGGTCATCCAGGCTGCGCAGCACCGGCTCGACCACCGAGAACCGCGACTGCAACTGGGCCAGGCTGCTCACCGGCGTCATCAGGCGAAAGGCAATG
>CAYRXM010000152.1:0-11876 GCA_964428175.1 uncultured Anaerolineae bacterium | reverse complement strand
TTATTGTCGTCGGGATACCCTTTTTTCGCAAACCAACAGGTATTTTATACAAGGAACAATCAATGTTGAATGCAAACAAAATTCACGCTTTGATCCCCAAGGCCTTTGTCGGCGCCGATCTGCCGCAGTTGGGCCCGCGCCACAGCGGCAAAGTGCGCGATCTGTTTTTGCTCAGCGACAGGCGCATTCTCGTCACTACCGACCGCCTGTCGGCGTTTGACCGCATCCTGACCGCCGTGCCGTTCAAAGGTCAGGTGCTCAACCAGCTCAGTGCCTTTTGGTTCGAGCAGACCACTGACATCATCGACAACCACGTGATCGGCGTGCCCGATCCCAACGTGACCGTCGCCGTCGAGTGCGAGCCGTTCCCGGTCGAAGTGATCGTGCGCGGCTACATCAGTGGTGTAACCAGCACCGCGCTGTGGTATCGCTACTCGCTGGGCGAGCGGCACATCTACGGCTACCAGTTCCCCGACGGGCTGACCAAAAATCAGCTTTTGTCCGAACCGATCATCACCCCCACCACCAAGGGCCGCGCCGGCGAGCACGACGAGCGCATCACCTGCGCTGAAGTGGTTGAGCGCGGCCTGCTCGATGCCGCAACGTGGGAACAGGTGCAGGCAGCGGCGTTGGCCGTGTTCCGGCGCGGCCAGGCGATCGCCCTGCGCGGCGGGCTGATTTTGGTCGATACCAAGTACGAGTTTGGCCGCGCCCCCGACGGGCGGGTGATGTTGATCGACGAAGTCCACACCCCCGATAGCAGCCGTTTCTGGGTCGCCGACACCTACGAATCGCGCATCGAGGCCGGGCAAGAGCCGGACAATTTCGACAAGGAATTTTTGCGCCTGTGGTATGCCGAACGCGGCTATCGCGGCGACGGCGAGCCGCCCCAGGCCGCCGACGATCTGATCGTGCAGGTCAGCCAGCGCTACATCGCCTGCTACCAAAAACTCACCGAGCAGACTTTCGAGCCGGGCGAGTATCCGGTGGAAGAGCGAATCGCCACACAGTGTCACCGATGGTCGGTAAGCCAATGAGCGATTTGCCTCGGTTTATGCTTGTGGCGCTGGTCTTAATCCGCCGGGACGACACGGTTCTCCTGGTGCAACAACGCGATCCGCCCGGCTACTGGAGCCTGCCGGGCGGCGTCGTGGAGTATGGCGAATCGCCCGACCGGGCAGCCATCCGCGAAGTCAAGGAAGAAACCGGGCTGGATGTCTGTCTGAAGCGCGTGGTGGGCATTTATGCCAAGCCAGCCGACGACGCACTGGCGATCACCTTTGAAGGGGAAATCACCGGCGGCGTGATGCTCCAGACGACCAACGAGACGCTGGCCTGTCGTTATTTTCCCACCAACCAACTTCCCGACCCGATCCGCGACCATCTGCGCCAGCGCGTCCAGGATTTGGATGCGCCGGCAGTGGTCTGGCGCACGCAATAGAGGATGACCAATGATTCGTCCATGCAACGATAACGATTTTGAGGTAATATACGAGATCATCAACGATGCGGCAGCAGCCTACAAAGGCGTCATTCCGGCGGATCGCTGGGTCGAACCCTACATGTCGCGCGAGAAACTGCGTCACGAGATCGATGCGGGTGTGGTTTTCTGGGGCTATGAGGACGGCGGCGAATTGATCGGCGTGATGGGCATTCAGGACGTTGGCGGCGGAAGCAATGATCCCACCATAACCTTGATCCGCCACGCCTACGTGCGCACGGCGCGGCGCGGGCAGGGCATCGGCGGCAAGCTGCTGGCGTACCTGCTCGCTTTGACCGAGAGACCGGTGCTGCTCGGAACATGGGCCGCGGCAACGTGGGCGATCCGTTTCTACCAAAAATACGGCTTTGAGCTGGTCACAGCACAGGAAAAAGAGCGGCTTTTGCGCACCTACTGGTCGATCCCCGAGCGTCAGGTCGAAACCTCAGTGGTTTTGGCCGACCGGGCCTGGCTCGAACGGTATCATTTGTAACTCCAGGGAGACTGACAATGCCTATCGTTATTATCCTGATGGGATCCAAATCCGACCTGCCCTTTGTGAACCGCATCACCGCTGCGCTCGACCAATTTGGCATCGGCTACGAGTGCCGCGTCGCCTCGGCGCACAAGAGCGCGCGCCGTCTGCTCGACATGCTGGCGCAGTACGAAGCCAGCGACAAGGTGGGCGTCTATGTGACCGTCGCCGGGCGCAGCAACGCGCTCAGCGGGCTGGTCGATGCCCACGTCATCGCACCGGTGATTGCCTGCCCGCCCCCCTCGGAGGCTTTTGGTGGGGCCGACGTGTACTCGTCTTTGCGCATGCCTTCCGGCGTGGCCCCAGCGCTGGTGCTGGAGCCGGAAAACGCGGCCCTGCTGGCGGCGAAAATCCTCGGCCTGAAGGAGCGAGTGTGTGAGGCACAGCAAAAGCAGCGAGATGCGCTGATCGAGGCGGATCGAGAACTGCAAATGGCAAATGGCAAATAGCAATGAAGGCAATGTCAAACAATGGGCTAGGGATCGATATGGCGATACAGTTGCAATTTGCGATTTGCTATTTTAATTGAGGTATTTTCATGTTTAATTGGAACGACTCTCCTCGCGAGGAATGCGGTGTCTTTGGCATCTATGCGCCCGATACGCAGGCCGCGCGGTTGACTTTTTTCGCCCTGTACGCGCTCCAGCATCGCGGGCAAGAAAGCGCGGGCATCGCCACCTCGGATGGACGGGTGGCGCAAATCCACAAAGACGTCGGTCTGGTATCCCAGGTGTTCAAGGAAGAAAACCTGCATCACCTGCGCGGGCATCTGGGCATCGGCCACACCCGCTATTCGACCACCGGCGCGCCGCTGCTGCGCAACGCGCAGCCCTACCTGATCGAGACGGCGTTAGGGCCGCTGGGCATCGCCCACAACGGCAACCTGACCAACGCGCATTCGCTGCGCATGAGCTTGCTCAATCGCGGCGTGGGGCTGGCCTCCTCGTCGGACAGCGAGGTGATCACCCAGATGCTGGCCGGCGCGGCCGGCGCAACGTGGGACGAGCGCATCGCCGATTTTATGAACTGGGCGCAGGGCGCGTATTCGCTGACCGTGCTGACCCGCGACGCCGTCTATGCCGCGCGCGATCCATGGGGATTTCGCCCGTTGTGCATCGGCCGGCTGAACGGCGCCGGCTGGGCGGTGGCCTCGGAATCGTGCGCCATGGGCACCATCGGCGCGACGTTTGAGCGCGAAATGCGCCCCGGCGAGATCGTCCGCCTGGACAAGAACGGGCTGACCTCGTGGCAGGGCGTCGAACCATCCGAGCGCCAGGCGCTCTGTGTGTTCGAGTACATCTATTTTGCCCGCCCGGATTCGATTTTCGAGGGCCGCTCGGTGCATCAGGTGCGCCGGCGTCTGGGCATGCGCCTGGCCCAAGAGCACCCGGTCGAGGCCGATATGGTCATCGGCGTGCCCGACTCGGCCACCGCGCACGCCATCGGCTATGCGCACGCGGCGGGCATCCCCTTTGGCGAGGGGCTGATTAAGAACCGTTACATCGGGCGCACCTTTATCCAGCCCGATGACCGGCTGCGCAAGCTGGGCGTGGCGCTCAAGTATAACACGCTGCCCGACCTGGCCAGCAAGCGGGTGCTTATGGTCGATGACTCGATCGTGCGCGGCAACACCAGCGGGCCGCTCGTCACCTTGCTGCGCCAGGCCGGCGCCGCCGAGGTGCACGTGCGCGTCGCCTCACCGCCGATCCGCTACCCCTGCTTTATGGGCGTCGATATGGCCACCCAAAAAGAGCTGATCGCCGCCAATATGAGCATCGACGAGATCGCCTGCCACATCGGCGCCGACACCCTGGGCTACCTGTCGCTGGAAGGGCTGCAAGAGGTGGTCGGGCAGCCACCTTGCGGCGGCGGCGGGCACTGCATGGCCTGCTTTTGCGGCGAGTATCCCGTCTCGACCCAGGTGGATGGGGGAAAAGAGATGTTTGAGGGATGATGAGCGAACCAATTGGGCACAAAGGCATTCAATTTGTCTCAGACAGCCTTGTCGAACAAATCATCGAGGGGCAAAAAACGGCCAGCGTGGTGCGTGTGGGCGAGGTGGACCAGACAGAGAGCGAATACGACTGCGCGCTGGTCGTAGGAAATTATTATGATGTGTACGACAGCGCGCTGGTGAGTTGCTGCACGATACGCATTGTGGCTATGGAGCTGTGCCGGTGGGATGACATTCCAGAGCCCTTGTGGCGCGGAGAAACGAATGCCAGCGCAGATGAATTTCGAGAGGATCATCGCGCGTATTTTGACAATCCTGCAGATGATTTCGAGTTTGTAGCCTATTATTTTGCACTGGCATCCAGACCTGGCCGGTCTGATCAAGTCTAAAGGTAACTGCTCAGCCTGAGCGGCGAGAAACCAGGTTTTTGATATAAAACGATACCTTTTGATCAAAAGCTGAATCGTCAAATAACACAAAGCTGCTTAAATGTTCATAAAAACCTGGTTTCTGACACCCCCTGAGCAGTTACGTCTAAAGAAGCAAAGGAGCACCCCATGCGCATTCTCGTCATCGGTTCCGGCGGGCGCGAGCACGCCCTGGCCTGGAAGCTGGCCCAATCGCCGCAAGTCGAGCAGATATTCGTCGCCCCCGGCAACGGCGGCACGGGCAGCGGCCAGATCGAAAATATCCCCATCGATGCGCTGGACATCGCCAAGTTGCTCGAATTTGCCCAAACTGCGCACATTGACCTGACCGTCGTCGGCCCGGAAGCCCCGCTGGCCCTCGGGCTGGTCGATGCGTTTCAGGCCGCCGGGCTGCGCGTCTTTGGCCCTTCGCGGGCGGCGGCCCAGTTGGAAAGCTCCAAAGCCTTCGCCAAGCGATTCATGATCGAAGAAGGCATCCCCACCGCCGTCGGCGCTGTATTCAGCGATCACCAGACTGCGCTAAATTACCTGTACTGCCAGCAGATGCCGGTCGTGGTCAAGGCCAGCGGCCTGGCCGCCGGAAAAGGGGTGTTTGTCTGCGCCACCATCGATGAAGCCGAGGACGCGCTGCGACAGATCATGGTCGAGCGCGCGTTTGGCGCAGCCGGCGACGAGGTGCTGATCGAGGCCTGTCTGGAAGGCGAAGAAGCCTCACTGCTCGCTTTCAGCGACAGCAAGACGGTCATCCCCATGCTGCCCGCGCGCGATTACAAGCGCATTCTCAACGATGACCGCGGCCCCAACACCGGTGGCATGGGCGGTTACGCGCCGTCGCCCTACCTCACACCGGACTTGATCGCCGAGGTGGGACGGCGGGTGCTCCAGCCTGCGGTCGACGGCATGCGCCGTCGCGGTACGCCCTATGTCGGCGTGCTCTATGCCGGGCTGATGCTGACTGGAGCCGGGCCGCGCGTGCTGGAATTCAACTGCCGCTTTGGCGACCCCGAGACGCAGGTGCTGCTCCCCTTGCTCGACACCGACCTGATCGAGATTTTCCTGGCTTGCATCGAAGGGCGGTTGGACCAAACGACGATTCGTTGGAAAAGCGAATGTGCCGTCACCGTGGTGATGGCTTCCGGCGGCTATCCGGGCGCGTACCAAAAAGGTCGTCCCATAGACCTGTCAGGTTTTCAAAACCTGGCAGGTTTGTACTGCTTTCACGCCGGCGCCCGGCTCGACGGGGAGCAGTTGGTCACCGCCGGCGGGCGCGTGTTGGCGGTGACCGCTACCGCTCCCACCCTGGCGCAAGCGCGCGAAAAGGCCTACCGGGGCGTTGACGGAATCTATTTTGAGGGCATGCACTACCGGACGGACATTGCCCCCCCTGCGTCTACGCCGCTTCCCCCCCGTTTACGGGGGGGACTGGAGGGGGGCGCTTATGCCGCCGCCGGCGTTGACATCGAGGCCAAGAGCAACGCCTTTCACCGCATGCGCGCAGCGGTCGAAAGCACCTACACCCCGGCCGTGCTGGGCGGCATTGGCTCGTTTGGCGGGCTTTTCTCCCTGCAAGACCTGCTGCCCCAAGTCGAAAACCCGGTGTTGGTCGCCACCACCGACGGTGTGGGCACGAAAACCATCATCGCCGAAGCCATGAAACGGTACGATACGGTGGGGTTCGACATTGTCAACCACTGCGTCAACGACGCGCTGGTGCAGGGCGCGCGGCCGCTCTTTTTCCTCGATTACATCGCCTCGAGCAAGCTGGATGCCGACATGATCGTGGCCCTGGTTGGCGGCTGCGCCGAGGCCTGCCGGGCGGCGGGCTGCGTCTTGATCGGCGGGGAAACAGCAGAAATGCCCGACGTTTATCATCCGGGCAGTTTCGACCTGGCCGGCACGCTGGTCGGCTGGGTTGAACGCGAGGCGATTATCGATGGCAGAAATGTCAAACCCGGCGATGTGTGCCTGGGCCTGCCATCGAGTGGGCTGCACACCAACGGCTACTCGCTGGCCCGCCGCGTTTTCGCCACGCTGGGTTGGGGCACCGTGCTGCCCGAGTTGGGCCGTTCGGTCGGCGAGGCGCTGCTCGAACCGCATCGCTTGTATCTGCCCCATTTTGAGGCGCTGGTGGAGGCCGGCGTGCAGGTCAAGTCCATGGCCCACATCACCGGCGGCGGCTTTGCAGACAACATCCCCCGCGTCCTGACGCCGGGCGTCGGTGTGCGGCTCGACAAGACGGCTTGGCCCGTGCCGCCCATTTTCCGGCTGATCCAGAAACTCGGCGCGGTGGACGAGGCCGAGATGTATCACGTGTTCAACATGGGCGTGGGGATGGTGGTGGTGGTAGACAAGGGGCAGGCAGACAGGGCGTTGGCGGCGCTGGGACAGGCGTATGTGGTCGGGGAGGCCGTCGCCTGGGACGGAAAAACCACCCGGGTGACACTCTGATCGCCGACCTTGTTTTCTTATCCCTTATTTCCTTACTCCTTGCTTCTTTTTCAACCGAGAGAGCCGAACAATGAACCCTGCCCAACAACTCGCCCTGTGGGCCGACCAACTGCGCGATCTGTCGGCGATGGGGCTGCGCTATTCAGACAGTATTTACGATATACAGCGCTACAAAGTAATGCAAAACATATCAATGGAAATGCTGGCCCTGGCGACGGAAGAACTGCCCGAGCAGCTCGAACCGCTGCGCGCGCCGATCTTTGACCGGCCCACGCCGTTTACCTGCGGCGATGCGGCGATCATCGACGACAACGGGCGCATCCTGCTCATCCGCCGCGCCGACAATGGCCTGTGGGCCATGCCCGGCGGCGCGCTCGAAGTGGGTGAGACCCCGGCCCAAGGCGTGGAGCGCGAGGCACTGGAAGAAACCGGCGTGCACTGTCAGGCCACCCATCTGATCGGCGTGTTCGACTCGCGGCGGTGCGGCTCGACCACCCGTCATCATCTGTACATGTTTGTGTTTCTCTGCCGCCCGCTAAAAGAGCCATCCGAGTCGCCTTCACACATAGACGAAACCCTGGAAACGCGCTGGTTTGCCCAGGATGCCCTGCCCGCCGACCTCGATCCCGGGCACGTCACGCGCATCCCGGAGGCCTTTCGCGTCTGGCATGGTGAACAAGCAGCGTTTTTTGATCAATAAACGAAATACGCAGTATGCAATACGAATCGAGGATTCTCTATGACACGGATCGCAGTTTTGATCTCCGGCAGTGGCACCAACCTGGAAGCGATTTTGCAGGCCGTCGAGCAGGGCAACCTGCCCGGCGTCGAGGTGGCCCTAGTCGTGTCCAATCGCGGCGAAGCGTTCGGCATCAAGCGCGCCCTGCGCCACGGCGTGCCAGTGATTTATTTTCCGCTGCTGCCTTACAGCAAAGCGGGCCGCCCGCGCGCCGAGTACGACGCCGCCCTGGCCGGCATCCTGGGCGTCTTTGGCGTCGAGTGGGTGGTGCAGGCCGGCTGGATGCACCTGTGGACAATGGATTTTCTGCACCATTTTCCGTCGCGCGTCGTCAATTTGCACCCGGCGCTGCCGGGTATGTTTCCCGGCATGCACGGCATCGAAGAAGCCTACCAGGCCTATCAAAAGGGCGAGATCGCCCACACCGGGGTGATGATCCACCTGGTGCCCGACGAGGCCGTCGATGAAGGGCCGACCGTGGGGCAAGCGGTCGTGCCCATTCACCCGACGGACAGCCTGGAGGACCTGGAAGCGCGCGTGCATACGGCCGAGCATCGACTGCTGGTGGAAACGCTGCACAAACTGCTGTGCGTCTGGCCCGACACGAGCCATTGACAAACGCGATTCCTGCGCTATAATACCCATATAGACGTTCGCCCGGCGGCGAGCGTTTTTTGTTAGACCCCCAAGGAGACGGCAATGACAATGGAGCTTTACCGCGTGCGCGGGATCATTTCCTGGAGCGATCAGGGCCGCTGCTGCGAGTGTCTCAAGGCCGACGAGTGCCTGCGCCTGGACTGCGATTACAGCGAAGACGGCCTGACCAGCGTCGATGTGCTGATCCTGGCCGAATCGCTCAACGAGGCGATCGAAGTGACGCTGGAGCAGGAAATTTTCAAAGCCGACCACTCGTATGGCCGCTGGGTCGGCACGCCGATGGCCGGCAAATTGTCCGAGGCCGACCGGACGCGCTACCTGGAAGCGCCGGAGGAATTTCGATGAGGATAGGACGAACGACTCGCAAACCGGGCCGCAGGTCTGTTCAGCGCGCCGCCCCCCAAAAGATGATCATGCCCGCGCCCATCCGCTCGTTCGGACGGCGCACAAAGCCATACTTTTCATAGAACGGCTCCTTGTCTTTGGCCGCCATCAGCCCGATGATCGTATTGCGGCTGGCGTGCGCGCCGATATACGCCATCAGCCGATCCATCATCTGCGTGCCGATGCCCTGCCGCTGGTAGGCCGGCAAAACGATCACATCCTGAATGTAATACACCATCCCTCCATCGCCGATGATGCGCGCCATCCCCACCACCTGCTCGCCGACACAGGCGCAGACACAGTACAGCGTGTTGGGCAGCGACCTGACGATCACCGCTTCTTCATAACTGCCCCAGCCAACTGCCTCGCGCAGTCGATTGTAATCCTGCGCATCCGGCAGCTGCTCGACGATCACACAATTTTGCATGTTTTGGCCTCCCTCGTAAAAAACTGTTACCGAATGCCCTCTGCCGACGACATATATGATAGACAAGCTTGTTCACAATCGAGTCTGACGGCATTGACCGGCGGAATCACGAACCAGAGGAGAAATCGAGCGCATGTACACCGCTCAACCAACCCGATCACAACTTGATGCCAGTACGGCAGACGACGCCGTACTGGCCCGGCAGGCGCGCGGCGACCCGCAAGCCTTTACCGAGTTGTACAATCGCTACCTGGACCGGGTGTACCGCTTTGTCCTCATCCGCACGGGCAATACCGACGACGCGCAAGACCTCACATCGCAGACCTTTTTGGCGGCACTGGAAAACATAGCCGGATACGACGGGCGGGGCAGTTTCAGCGGCTGGCTTTTCGGCATTGCCCGGCACAAGATCGCCGATCACTACCGGCGGCGACGACCGGACATATCGCTCGATCAGGCCGAATCGCTGCACCATCCCGGCCCGGCCCCGGAAGAAATCGCCCACACGCACCTGCAACTGGCCCGCGTCGCGCGGGCGCTGCGCGGCCTCGACGCGCAGCAAGCCGAAGCCGTAGCGCTGCGCCTCTTTGGCGAACTCGACGCGGCCCAGGTTGCACAGGTGATGGGCAAAAGCCAGGCCGCCGCCAAAATGCTCGTCCATCGAGGTCTGCGCCAGTTGCAGGAAAGGCTCACGCCCATTTCATCCACAGGAATGGGCACGCTTCAGGAGGTGTCACGGTGAACGAGCAAGAACGTAGACAGGCAGACGCACTCGACGCTCATATCAGCCAACGACAGGCCGGCCAGCCGCAAAGCGGCGCGTCTGAAACCGGGCAGGCCCGCCTGGCCGATTCACTGATCGATCTGGCCCAGGCCACCCGCCCCGACCCGGCTTTTGCCGCCCGGTTGGAGGCCCGGCTGCGCGCAAGCGCGCAGATGCGCGCCCGCGCGGAGAACAAACACCTTCTGGAAGCACAGCACCGTTCTGAAAATTCACTTCAAAAAGCCAAAGGAAGGATGTTTACGATGAATAAAGCTCTAGTCTATTCGATAGCCGGTGCGGCGCTGCTGGCCTTGATCGCTCTGGCCGCAGTGACCCTGATCAATACCGATCTGTTCGGCATTGCGCCGACGCAGGTGGCCCAACAATTCACACCGACGGCGGGGACAACCGTCCAGCCGACGCACACGCCAATCCCGCCAACCGTCGAACCGGTGTACACGCCGACCGCTACCCCCACGTCGACGCCCGCTCCGCAGATCGCACTGCCGAGCCTCGCCGAATGGCAGAAAAGCGGCTATGGCGGCGGAATGGGCGAGCCTGAACCGATCACCATCACCTACGTGCTCGGCGTCGCGCTCCCCGAAGGCCCGGCACAGATGACCGTCTACCTGCAGCGCGAGCCGGAACGGCTGACCGCCCCCTACGCCGCGCAGTTCGCCGGGCGGCTGGGCGTCGCCGGGCCGGTTTACCAATCGATCGGATTGGCCTCGGCCGACAACCCCGAGCAGGCATCGTTCCGCAGCTACCTCGCCGCCGACGGGACGCACGTGGTGCTGTTTGACTCGTCCGGCATCGTCCATTATGTCGATCTCGACCGCATCTCCCTGGTCGAGGGGTACTGGCGCGAGCCGTCGGGCGTGCCCGCGCTGGACGCGGCAATCCAGGCCGCCAAAGCGTTTCTGCAATCCGCCGGGCTGATCGATGATGCGGTTCAGGTTGTCGCCACCGGTGACAGGCTCTTCTTTTACCGCGTGCTGGGTGGGCAGTGGCCGCTGGTCGAACCGGTTGCCATCGCCAACGTCTGGATCGACGGGCAGGTGGGCATGGCGCAAATCTGGCCCTTGAGCCTGGACACACTGGCCGAATACCCGATCATCTCGGCCCAAGAAGCGTGGTCGCTGCTCAGCTCCGGCCAGCCCGACGAGCGGGTGTGGCAGTATCCCTACCACAGCGCCGAGATGCCCGCCTGGGGCGAGTGGCGCAGTCAGAATCCCGCCGTCTGGGGGCGCACGTACACCACCGGGCAGTCGCTGCACCGCTTTGGCGCGCCCCAGGTCTGGTTCCCGACCCAGGAAGGCGCTGCGCCTTACATCGCGATGAACAGCCTGTGGGGCGGCCTGACACTGACCGGCGACGTGCAATCGCTGGCCGAGTATGCCCGGCAGCAATACCGGGCCGAGCAGTCGATTTACGTCCACGTCTGGGGCCAAACGCAGACCTCCGGTGGCCGCCCGACCTTGCAGGTCGAAGGCTGGGAGGCGGTCCAGGAGACGTACTGGAACGGCGCCGTCCGCCGCCAGGGCGATCAGTCCGTGCTGGAACTGTACGACGGCAGCACAATCCTGCTGCCCGACCTGCCCGCCGACCTCGCGGATGGCACGGTAGTGGCAGTGTACGGCGGACAGGTAGACAACCGCCTGGAATGGCACGCGATCCAGGAAATGGCGTATGGCCCGCTTGGGCAAGACACGCCCATCCCGGCCGAAAAGATAGTCGAGCAGGTCGATCTGGTTTACCTGGCCCTGCCCCCCGACGTCATCCCGCCGGAGCGCTACGCCGATCTGGGACTCCGCGCCGTGCAGCCAGTCTGGCGCTTTCGCGGCCACACCGACGGGGGCCAGGCCTTCGAGGTTTATGTGCAGGCCGTAGCCAGGGACTAGTTGGAAAATTGAACGCAGCCCGGCGCAATTCAAAAGCGGGGTCGTGTCGCACAGACGCGGCCCCGCTTTTATGTTTGCGACTGCTCTGATTTTATGCGGGCGTCAGCCTAGGAGACCGCTGAAAAACCCCCTTGTTGAGGGCATTTGCACCTTGAAAACA
>CAYRXM010000151.1:0-11879 GCA_964428175.1 uncultured Anaerolineae bacterium | reverse complement strand
TAGAATAAGTCAAATATCAGTTAGTATCGGGAGACTTTTTCAGCGGTCTCCTAGCGGATTGCCGAGATGGTTTGTGCAGCCAGCCGGATTCCCAGCATTGACTGCTGGGCTACCAGCCTGTAGGACATTGTATCCCAACCAGTCCGCCGTAGAGATGAGGCCAGCTTTCTCATCAAGCAAGTCACCTGTGCTGGGAGTGAAAGGACAATGTGTCGTATCCCCAAACAGATTATAGCCTTGTGAAACAATCGGAATATAACCCAAATCCAGACAATTCGGGCCAAGCCTATCTGTCGTGTTATCAGCCAAAATACTATTCTGAATCAAGATCGAGACGCCATATACGTAAATGCCGCCTCCGCCCAATCCGGCCCAATTGTCGCTGATCGTGCAGTTGTTCAAGGTCAATACACCAGAAGGGGATGCACAGATAGCGCCACCATACATCCCTGCCTGGTTACCAGCGATGGTGACATTGTTCAAGTATGTTGCTCCCATTCTGATATGCATCCCACCGGCATTTTCATCAGCAATATTGCCTGTAATTGAGCTGTCGTTGATTATTAGGTTGCCCTCCTCATTATAAATACCTCCTGCTTGAATACCATGACCTGCTACGGGAGCCGTGCTATTGTTTCTGATCATACAGTTGTTAAGCGTTAGCGTACTCTGATAATTGTAGATGCCACCGCCATCGTTGGAGTAGCAATCCTCTACAATAAAACGCTCAATAGCCGCAGTCGTGCCATTGCCAGCCACAGCAATCCCTCGACGGGCGTTCTGTCCATCGACCGTCGAGTAGCCGCTTTGTGTGCCATAAGATCGGTCCCATCCTCCGGAAAGGGTAATGCTCTTGCCTCGTATGTCCACGATGCCATACTCATTGCCCCCATCCGAGTAGGTGCCGATGGCGACAAAGACTGTGTCGTCAGAACTGGCCTTATCGACTGCGCCCTGAATGGTGCGACATGGTGCTGCCGGTGACAGGCAGTTATTCCCATCATTACCATCTGGTGCGACATACCACGGCCCGGCAGCTAGGCCAGTTGGAGAGTCCAACGGCAGTTGCAGCAGCAAAACAAACAGAATAAGAACCAAGAGTCTTGACCATTTGCCCGAAACCATCATCCATCTCCTTGAAATTTGGGTATTCACTTGAAATGCAAAAGTATCAGCCAAACGGAAATCGACAACTCTGGCGGATACAAAATATTCGTCTTGTGTCCGCCAGGTGTCTTGGTTATTTATAGATTGTACTAGATCGGCTTACGGTCCTACTTCTTTGAGCATTTCCAGCAAACGGATCTCGGCCTGGTCGATGTGCGCGTGTGCGGTTTCTGCCTCTGACACGAGCACAATACCGCTGCCGGTCATACACAGGTTGTACATCGATCCGGTCAGCGTCACCGCGCCATCGATCATGCTCCGGTATTCGAGATAAAGCGGCATCCACTCCGACGGAACTCCCTCAAAAGCAGCCGACGTAACCCAGGAGTCATAGTACAGCGCATAGTTTCCGCACCAGAACTTGCGCGAATTGAGCACGCCGGAAAGCCACTTTTTGGCGTCAAAGAATGAGGTGTGCAGATTCTCCAGCCGCACACGAAAAGCACCCAAGCTCCAGGGTTCGATGCCGGTCTGCGGGTAAACAGTCACCCCTGGCGTTGGTGTGGACGTGGGCGTCGATGTCGGCGCAGACGTCGATGTTGGCGCAGGTGTTGATGTCGGCGCGGGTGTGGGGGTAGGTGGCGCCGCCACGACCTCCAGTCGGTACAACACGCCGTCGACCATACATGCGCCGGCCCACAGCCATGCGACTTGGCCCCCATCGAGTGTGACGACGAGCCATTCTCCATCCTCACTTTTGCCAACCACTTGAAGCCGGGCACCCTTTTCCACTGTACCCGGTGAGGCATAGACGGTACCCGGCCCGCCGCGCAAGTTGACGGTGTCGGCCGTAACCTCGGCGTATACTTGGGCAATCAGATTCACCGTCTGCTGACTAGAGCCAGGCTCAAGTTCAATCTCAACACTGGCTTCTTGGTACCCTTCACCGATCACGATGAGGGTATAGACGTTGCTGGTCAGGTCGGTAAACTGGGCTTGTCCCTGATCATCGGTGGTTGCGCTTTCCTCATCGCCATTCTGGCTCGCTAATTGCACTGCCGCGTCGGGGATGGGATCGCCGCTGTCCGCGTCCACGACACGAACGAGCAGTGATGGCATCGGCGTCGGCGTTGGGGTGAGTGTGGGCGTCGAGGTCGGCATCAAGGTCGGAGTAGTCGTTGGTACCGGCGTGTGAGTGGGTGTCGCTGTCGGAATTGGCGTGTGAGTTGGCGTCGTCGTTGGAATCGATGTGTCGGTTGGCGCTGGCGTCAAGGTCGGTTCAGGGGTTGTGCAGCTGGTCAGTACCAGCAGCAATAAAACAAGCAATAATGTTTTCTTCATTTCTCTCCTTCCTTTTTAACAAACAATATATTTGGGGCCAGGATCGCAAGACTTGAATCGATCTGGCACACTTGACCAATGCTCAGATTCGCCCCGTCATACTCTTTCCAAATTGGCAAAACTTGCCGCCAGGGTCTTGATCCCCCGCCCCTTGAAGGCCACGGTCACGTCCCAATCGCTGCCACGCGCCTCGACCGCGATCACCGTGCCCTCGCCAAAGGCGCGATGGGTCACCTGATCGCCGACCTTGAACGGTGCGCTGGTTCTGGCCGGCGCGCCGGCCGCCGACCCAATCTGCGAACGCCGCTTGCTTTCCGTCCGCTCGGTTCCAAACCCCAACTGCCCCGTGCGGAATCCCTCGTGCCGGCTGGCATAGCTGCCGCCCTTGGGCCTGTCCTTGTCCGGATCGGTTTGCAGCGTGGAAGGAATGTCCTTCAAATATCGAGACGCATCGCTGACCTCGCTTTCGCCCCACAGCGTGCGGCGAAAGGTGTGCAAGATGTACAGCCGGTCTCTGGCCCGCGTCACCCCGACGTAAAACAGGCGGCGCTCCTCCTCCATCGCGTCGGGGTCGTCAAAAGAGCGGCTGTGCGGGATCAACTTTTCGTTGGCGCCGACGATAAAGACCACGCCGAATTCCAACCCTTTGGCTGCGTGCAGAGTGAGCAGCGTCGGTGCATTCGACTCGTCCAGGTTGTCCACGTCCGAGATCAGCGAGACCTCTTCCAGGAATGTGCTCAGGCTCTGCCCTTCTTCGATCTCGGAATACTGCGCGGCGACGGCGCGCAGTTCGAGCACGTTTTCCCAGCGCTCCTCCCCTTCGTCGGTGCTGTCGCGCAGATAACTCTCATAGCCCACGTCCTGGATCACCTGGTCGAGCATGGCCAGCGCCGTAGCCTTGCTGCGCAGGGAAAGCCAGGTATTCCAGATCAAAAAGAACTTGAGCAGCGCGCTCCGCCCGGCGCTGCCCAGCGGCGCCGGCTCACCGTCAAAGAGTAATTTGAGCGCATCATAGCTGTTGACGCCTTTCATCGCTGCCCACGCGCTCAGATCGGCTAGCGTCTTGGCTCCGATCTTGCGCGCCGGCACGTTGACGATCCGTCCCAGGCTGACCGAGTCGGCGGGGTTGTGGACGATGCGCAGGTAGGCCAGCAGGTCTTTGATCTCGCGGCGGGCGTAAAAACGGGTCGCGCCGACCAGCTTGTAGGGCATCCCGGCGGCCAGGAACGCCTCTTCCAGCGCGCGCGATTGGGCGTTGGTGCGATACATCACTGCGCAGTCGCCGGGCTGGATACCCTGCCCGCCCAACTGCTGGATGCGCTCGACCACCCAGCGCGCTTCTTCGTTTTCGTCATACGCCTCGTGGACAAAGGCCACGGTGCCCCGGTCGCGCTCGGTGTACAGCTTTTTGGGCGTGCGCTGGCGGTTGGGCGCGATCACCGCGTTGGCGACATCCAGTATATTTTGCGTCGAGCGATAATTCTGTTCGAGCAGAATCTTGCGCGTGTCGCCGTAATCGCGCTCAAAACGCAGCACGTTCCTAAAGTCGGCGCCTCTGAACAGATAGATCGATTGATCTTCGTCTCCTACGACAAACAGGTTGCCCGTGCCCGCCGAAAACTGGCGCACCATCTCGTATTGCACCGTATTCGTATCCTGAAATTCATCGACCAGCACATAGCGATAGCGCCGCTGGTATTTCTGGAGCAGGTCGGGGCTGCGGCGAAATGCGAGCACCACCTCCAGCAGCAGATCGTCAAAGTCAAAGGCATTGCTTTCCTTGAGCAGCGCCTGGTAGCGGGCATATACCCGCCGGGCGATCTCGTCCTGGTAGGTGCGCGTGTCCCAATCTTCCGGGGTGAGCATGTCCGTCTTGGCCCGCGAGATGAGGTTGAGCATCGCCGAAGGACGAAAGCGTTTATCGTCGAGGTCGAGTTCCTTGAGCACCCGGCGCACCAGCGCTTGCTGATCGCTGTCGTCATAGATGACAAAGTTGGAATCGATGCCCAGCGTCGCCGCCTCACGGCGCAGCAGCCGCACGCAGATGGCGTGAAAGGTGCCGATGGTGAGCTGGCCCAGGTCGAAATTGCCGATCAGCTCGCTCAGACGCCCCTTCATCTCATTGGCCGCTTTGTTGGTAAAAGTCACAGCCATGATCTGCCAGGGCTGCACACCCTTGTCGCGGATCAGATAAGCCACGCGGTGGGTGAGCACGCGCGTCTTGCCCGACCCCGGCCCGGCGAGCACCAGCACGGGGCCTTCGGTGGTGGTCACAGCTTTTTGTTGAGCGGGGTTCAAACCTTCCAGAGATAAAGTCATAACGATAGCCTTTGTATAAAATCGTAATTCGTGTCGCATTTACGCATCACGCATTACGTATTACGCATCACGCATCACGCATCCGGCAGCAGTTGATCCAGCCGCTCCAACACAAAGTCCGGCCGGATCGGGCTGCGGGCCAGTTTCTCGACCGTCGTCGCCCCGGTGAGCGGCAGCGCGGTCGCCATCCCGGCCCTTTTGCCCATCGGCACGTCGGTCTCCAACCGGTCGCCGACCATGATGCAGTCGCCGGCGGGCAAGCCGAGCACGTCGAGCGCCGTCTGGGCCATAATCGGCGACGGTTTGCCCACCACCTGCTCGACCTTGTGATCGGTACAGGCTTCGATGGCGGCAATGATACACGCCGCGTCTGGCTCGCCGCCGCCGGGCACCGGGCAGTAGGGATCGGCGTTGGTGGCGATAAAGCGCGCCCTGGCGCGGATCGCATCGAAAGCGATTTGCAGCTTGCGATAGACAAACGTGCGATCAAAACTGGCGATCACCACGTCGATCTCGCCGGGCGTCTCAGACAGCACAAACCCGGCGGCGGTCAGCTCGTCGAGCAAGGGCTGCTCGCCGATGGGAAACAGCCGCGCGCCGGGCATCGTCTTGCGCAGATAATTCACGGTCACATACGACGAATTGATCACCTGCCCAACCGGCGTGGGCAGGCCCAGGCGGGTCAATTTGTCGGCGTAAACCCGCCGTGGGTCGGTGGGCTTGTTGGAGACAAAAACCATCCGGCAGCCCGCCGCGCGCAGCGTTTCAATCGTCCGCCGCGCGCCGGGCAGCAGCGCCTCACCGAGGTAAACCGTGCCGTCCAGGTCGAACACATAGCCGGGATAGAGTTTGTCGGGTCGCGCAAACAGCATTGGCTACCCCACAAACTGCTGTGCCCACAGCATCCCATAAAGCAAAATCACGCCGATGCTGTTGGTAAACATATGGATGAGGATGGGTAGCCACAGCGACTTGCTTTTCTCAAAAGCCACCGCGTTGACCACACCCATTACGTAACTGGATGCGATCACAGCGACACTGTCAAAATGGGCCAGGCCAAAAAACAGCGAACTGATCAACACGCGCGGCCAAAACGACAGGCGCGGCTGAAACCAGCCGTGAATCAGCCCACGAAAATACAGCTCTTCGGCGATCGGCACCAGGATACCCGCGCCGATCAGCGTGATCAAAAAACTGAGCAGCGAAAACTGCCCGCCGCCGGTCAGCACATCGGCGCGGTTTTGCAACCCCTCCATGCCGCCCTCGAGCAAAGCCTGAACCGCCAGGCCCAGCAGCGCACGCAGCGGCATAAAGACCACCGACAACACGGCGGCCCAGGCCAGCCACTTCCACTGCCAGTTCACCGGCCAAAAGCCCATCTCTTGCCACGAGGTCTTGCCACGCAGCACACCCCACACCCACACGCCGCCGCCGATAAAAACGACGTTTAGCAGCAAAGCCAGCGCGGTGACCCAGGCCGTCACTTCGCGAATCAGCAGCCCCACACCGAGGCTGGCCAGCAGAAACAAGCCAAACCCACCCAACAGGTAAATCAACAGATCGACCCAATTGGAGCGGGGCCGGGTTACCATTTCATCCGTTTCGATGCTCACTGTTCCTCCATTTTCCATCCATACCAATCACGGGCTGATTATAAGGGATTTTGGGCATTTTGCAAGCACGCAGCCGGCCCACGCCGGATTTCGACGGCGTTCGTAGAACGCACTCAATCCGCGTTTTTCCAGAACGAAAGGACACCCACCGGGCTTGCCTTGACATTTGGGGCATAACGGGTACAATTCAGCGTCTTGGGTCCAAGCCAAACCCTTGGAGCGCACTGAAAAAGTGACGATTCTCGCGCAAAGCCGCCAAGAACGCCAAGAATAGCACAAAAGAAAGAAATTCTTAAATATTTTGCAGTGCTTTGCGGCGCCAACCGGTGGTTGGATGCGCCTTTGCGTGAGGCCGGGTTTTTCAGCGGTCTCCTTGTCCATTTATGTCAAGTGTGATATACTTGGCCTCAAGCAAGCCCAAATTGGGACTGGAAAAATTAGAACATCTGTGCTATAATAGACTCGACAGCAATACGCCGGATTGACAAATACCGGTTTGAGCAAGTTTGGAGTGAACGAATGGCAGAAAGAACGTACAACGCACAAGAAATCCAGGTTTTGGAGGGCGTCGAAGCGATCCGCCGGCGGCCCGGCATGTACGTCGGCGGGACGGGGCTGCGCGCCCTGCATCACCTGGTTTACGAGGTGGTCGATAACGCCGTCGACGAAGCGCTGGCCGGCGCGTGCTCCGAGATCACGGTCAACCTGCACCTGGACGGCAGCGCCGAAGTGATCGACAACGGATCAGGCATCCCGCCATGGTGGAAAGAGGATCAAAATAAAGCCACCCTGGAAGTAGTCTATACCGTGCTGCACAGCGGCGGCAAATTCGGCAGCAGCGCCTACAAGGCCTCCGGCGGCCTGCACGGCGTCGGCGTCAAGGGCACCAACGCGCTATCCGAAAAGCTGATCGTCACCGTCCGCCGCCACGGGCTGCGCTTCCGCCAGGAGCATGCCTACGGTGTCCCGCAGACACCGGTGCAAGTGCTCGACCCGCACCAGGACGAGGTGCTCTGCACACTGACCGACAAACACACCGAGTACAGCAAACTCCCCGCCGATGTGCGCAAGCGCGCCGACAAATCCATCGGCACCGGCACCACCGTCCGTTTCTGGCCCGACGGATCGCTGCTCGAAGAGACCGAATTCGACCGCCAGACGCTGGCCGGGCGACTGCACATGACCTCGTTCCTGATCCCCGCCCCGATCACGCTGTGCGACATGCGCGGCAAAAAGGTCGAAAAGCGGGTCTATAACGGCAAACACAAATCGTACACCGGGCTGACTGGCCTGGTGGCCTACCTGGACGAAGAACGCACCGCCATTTCGGCCAACAACGCCCCGGTGCTGATCGAAGGCGAGTTCGAGTTGGAACACAAGGGCGCCGACCCCGACCAGATCAAGGTGGCTGTGGCCTTCCAGTACACCGACGACCCCGCCGGCGAAACGGTCAGCTTTGTCAACACGATCATGACCCGCCTGGGCGGCACCCACGTCTCCGGCGCGCGCCAGGCCTTCACCGCTGCGCTGAACCAGTGGGGACAAAAGCGCAAAACACTCAAAGACGCCAAGATCGACGGCGCAGATGCCATGTTTGGGCAAACTCTGGCCTTGTCGGTGCTGGTACCCGAACCCCAGTTCACCAGCCAGACCAAGGACGAGCTGGCCTCGCCGATTCGCCCCGGTGTCTACTCGGTGGTTTACAACGAGTTGATGAAACTCTTTGAAAAGAAACCGAAACTGGGCGATGCCATCGTCGAACTCTGCTCGGCCGCCGCCGACGAGCGCAAGGCCACCGCCCAGGCGCGACGGCTGGTCGCCCGCCGCTCGGCCATGATGGAGATCGACGTGCTGCCCGGCAAGCTGGCCGACGTGCGCACCGAAGACCCGCGCTACACCGGCCTCTACCTGGTCGAAGGCGACAGCGCGGGGGGATCGGCCAAGCAGGGCCGCAGCCGCATCTTGCACGCCATCTTGCCCCTGCGCGGCAAAATCCTCAACACCGAACGGGCCAGAATCACCCGCATGCTGGACAGCAATGAAGTCAAGGCGATCATTGCCGCCGTCGGCGCGGGCGTCGGCGCCGATTTCAACGTCGAAGAAATGCGCTACCACCGCGTGGTCATTTTCGTCGACGCCGACGTAGACGGCGGGCACATCGCCGCGCTGCTGCTCACCTTTTTCTACCGCCACATGCGCCCGCTGGTCGAAGCCGGGCGGCTCTACCTGGCCCGCGCTCCACTTTACAAATTGACCAAAGGCAACGACTCACGTTACGTGCTCAACGACCAAGAACGCGACGCCGTACTCAAGGAATGGGGCGTCAAGAACGGCAACGTTCCGCCCAGCATTCGCATCGGCCGCTTCAAAGGTCTGGGCGAAATGAGCGCCGACGAGATGTCCAGGACGGTGCTCGCCCCCGGCCAGGAACTGGACGACGACGGACACCCGCACGAAAGCATCCTGAACGCCTACCACGTCCAGGTCACCGTCGACGACGCGCACCGCGCCCACACCCTGATGTCACGCCTGATGGGCAGCGCCGTCGAGCCGCGCCGCAAATGGCTGCTCGACACTTGGGAAACACTTGACGTCATGAACGGCAACGGAGAACACTAATGGCAAAACGATCAACTGCTCCATCCAAACGATCCCGCGGGGCCGAGCAGCAGACCCTCGACCTGGCCCAGGCCCTCGCGTCCGTTGAAAAGCACAAAACCATCGAGCTGGCCGACGAGCTGGGCTATGCCTATCGCGAATACGCCCATTACACCCTGCTCGACCGGGCCATCGCCGACGTGCGCGACGGATTCAAGCCCGTCCACCGGCGCATCATCTTTGCCATGGGCGAGATGAACCTCAATCCCACCTCACAGCATCGCAAGAGCGCCCGTGTGGTCGGTGAAGTGCTGGGCAAGTACCACCCCCACGGCGATCAGTCGGTCTACGACGCGCTGGCGCGTATGGCCCAGGATTTTTCGCTGCGCGACGTGCTGGTCGATGGACAGGGCAACTTTGGCTCGATCGATGGCGACGCACCCGCCGCGATGCGCTACACCGAAGTACGCATGTCAGCGCTGGGCGCCGAAGTGCTGCGCGACATCGACATGGACACCGTCGACTGGCAAGACAACTTTGACAACTCGCTCAAAGAACCGACTGTGCTGCCCGCCGCATTTCCCAACATCCTGGTCAACGGCTCATCGGGCATCGCCGTGGGCTTTGCCGCCAACCTGGCGCCGCACAACCTGGGCGAGGTTTGCGACGGAGTGATCCTCATGTGCGACGGTTGGAAAAAACGCGCCAAAATCACCGTCGATGAACTGATGAAGGCCATCCCTGGCCCCGATTTTCCCACCGGCGGGCTGGTTTTTCGCTACCGTTTCGACCGGGCAGGCAGTGAAGAGGTCAAATCCGACGCGATCAAGGCAGCCTATGAAACCGGCCAGGCCGGCCTGGTCTGCCAGGCGCGGATGGACATTGAAACAAACTCGGGCCGAGTTCGCGGCAGCGGGCGCAGCGGCGATCAGATTGTGATCACCGAAATTCCCTATGGACTGCAAAAATCGACCATTATTCAACGCATTGCCAGTGAAGCGCGCGAGGGCAAGATTACCGGCGTGACCGACATCATTGACGAAAGCGACCGCGACGGGATGCACATCGTCGTCCAGGTTTCGCGCCAGGCCGACGCCAACGATGTGATGGAAATGCTCGTCCGCCGCACCGCGCTGCGCTCGACCTTTGGCGTTAACAACCTGGTGCTGGTGCCCAAAGGCATCAATGGCGGACGCATCGTCGAGCCGCAGACGCTGGGGCTAAAAGAGATACTGGAGCAGTTTGTGCTGCACCGGCTGGAAATCATCCGACGCCGCAGCCGTTACGAGCTAGAACGCCGCCGAAACCGCCTACACATCGTCCAAGGCTTGCTGATCGCCCTCGACCACATCGACGAGGTAATCGACGCCATCCGCCGCAGCCGTACCGTCGAGACGGCGCACGCCAACCTGATGCAAAAATTCAAGTTGACCGACATCCAGGCCACGGCAATCCTCGACATGCAGCTTCGCCGGCTGGCCGCGATGGAACGCACCAAACTCAAAGACGAGGAAAAGGAACTCAAAGCACGGATCAAATACCTGGAGGACCTGCTGGCCTCGGAGGCCAAACAGCTTGAGGTGATCAAGGAAGAGACGGCGGAAATCAAGAAAAAATACGCCACCCCACGCCGCACCACCATCGTCAATGCCGCGCCGGGCGAGGGCGAAACCATTGTCACCGAATCGTCGCTGGCCGTCCCGCTCAGCCCGCAAACCGTGGCCGTGACCACGCAAGGCGTCTTGCGCACCGACTCGTCCGGTTACACCTATCGCGTCTCGGCTGGGACAAGCAGCCGCGCCGTCGTCGCTCATCGCATGCGCATCGAGGCGCAGCCGACCGACAAGGTCTTGCTGGTTTCTTCCAGCGGGCGCGTGTGGATCAGCCCGCTGGGCCAACTGCCCGAGGACGTCCCATTTGACAAGCTGGGACTGAAAAAGGACGAAAACATCGTCTATTTACGGGCAATCGGCGAGCCGGCCAAGACGCCCGAATTTCTGGTCTTGGGCACCAGGCAGGGCCGCGTCAAGCGCACGGCGCTGGAATCGGTGCTGCAAAACGCAGCAACAGGCAACTGGAACGAGGCGATTGGCCTGATGCCAGGCGACCAGGTTGCTTTTGCCGGCATTTGCACTGAAAAGGGAGCGATCCTCTTGTTCACCGACTCGAAAGTGCTGCACATTCAGGCCGAAACGGTCAGCGATCAGCCGACGCCCAGCGCGCGCGGCGTGGCCGGCATTCAACTGGGCGAAGAAGACATGTTGCTTGGAGGAAGTGTCTTCTCCGATCCGGATCGGCAGATGGTGCTGATTGCCAGCGAAAAGGGCTTTATGAAGCAAGTGTCCATCGCCGAATTCCCGGTCAAGGGGCGCGGCACGCAGGGCATCCAAAGTCTGAACAAAACGACGGCCACCGGCAGCATCGCCGCCGTCGCCGCCGGGCGAATCAACGCCCGCACCAGCATAGACGTGCTCGCCGCCGACGGCAAACGTCAGCGCGTGCCCATCGCCAGCATCCCGGTCGAAAACCGCGCCAACCGGGGCAAAAAACTGATCGAACTGGCCCAGCCAACCGAGATCATCATCTGGGATTGAGCGCCGGCGCACAAAACAAGCCCCCGGCTCGAGCCGGGGGCTTGTTTTGTGCCGTTATAACAGAAACGCCACTCGGTGGGGGGGAACCGAATGGCGCTTCTGTTTACGGTTTCATTATATCATGGCCGCCAATTGTGCTGTGTTACAAAAGTGTTAAAAAAATGCAATGCTTGAGCCATCCATGCCACGGTGCACCGCCTGACATAAAAAAAGCACAATCGTCCGATTGTTTTCAATTCGAAATATGGTATAATTTCGGGCAAGATCGGAAGAGCACACGTCTGAACTCCAGTCACGAGATTCCATC
>CAYRXM010000150.1:0-11929 GCA_964428175.1 uncultured Anaerolineae bacterium | reverse complement strand
GTGAAGTGGTAGGCTAACCAGATACCCCAAATCTTTTTCTTAAAAGCTATAGCAGCGTTGGAGACCGGCAGCCCCTCTGCCCGGATGCTTAGAGCGGGCCTGCTACCGGGGGCCGGGCTGCTGCTGGCCGCCGGTGTGGTC
This sequence comes from uncultured Anaerolineae bacterium, assembly GCA_964428175.1. Taxonomy (GTDB): domain Bacteria; phylum Chloroflexota; class Anaerolineae; order JAFGEY01; family JAFGEY01; genus CAYRXM01. The sequence goes on along the minus strand of CAYRXM010000150.1, from coordinate 11,788 downwards.
TGGAAGTTGCGGCGCAAGGAGTCGGGGCAATGAAGATCCAACGCCTCACCCGTCACGCGCTGTGCCTGCTTGCCCTGGCGGTCTTGCTCCTGCTTTCCACCGCAGCTCTGGCCCAAATCGGCGGCGGCTATGACCTCACCTGGTCTACCGTGGATGGAGGCGGCGGGACGAGCAGCGGCGGGGCGTATACGCTCCACGGCACAGCCGGGCAACCGGACGCCGGAGCGCTCAGCGGTGGTAGTTACAGCCTGGACGGCGGTTTTTGGCAGGGCGCGATATATCGGGTTTACCTGCCGCTGGTGCTGCGTTCGAATTGAAAATATAAGCAAGAAAATACACCAATATACGTAGAAAGGAAAGAAAAAATGATCGAGAATCGAACGTTGAAGGCTGTGTGTGCGCTGGCTTTGCTGCTGGCGCTGGCGATTGGTCTGGGGCTGGCTCAGACGGAACAGGCGCAGGCTCAAATCGTCATCTATGTAGACGACAACACCTGCCCCGCTACTGGTTCCGGCAGCCAGGTCAGTCCGTATTGCCGCATTCAGGATGCGGTCAACGCCGCCAGCGACAACTATGAGATCCGCGTTGCGACGGGCACCTATACCGGCACGCAGGCTGTCGCTGTCCAGCAGCTCGAAGGTTTGTACACTTATACTCAGGTGGTCATCATCACCAAAACCCTGACCTTGCGGGGTGGCTACAGTCCCGCCAACTGGTATACGCCCGATCCTGTTGCCAACCCGACGATCATCGATGCCCAGCAGCAAGGACGAGGCATCTCTATCGTCGGCACGTATAACGTTCACCCCCAGGTGACGGTGGATGGCTTTACCGTCACCGGCGGTGATTACACCAACCTGGGAAACCCAGATAGTGTGACCAATCAGGTTTGTAAAGACGTAGGCGCGGACTGCGGCGGCGGCCTGTACGCCTGCGAGTCCGCCCTTACTTTGCGCAACAGTGTCGTCACCGGAAACGTAGCCAGCGGAGATTTCGGCCAGGGAGGTGGCATTTTTATCTGGCGGACCAGCGGCTCGATCCGCATCGAAAACACGGTGGTAACCAACAATACCGCCGGAGGTACCTATGGGCCGGGCGGTGGTTTGTATGCTCACGGCGTTTACCAGCCTTTTACGATCAGCGGCAGCACCTTTCAGGATAACGTTGCCGATGGTGGTGGCGGTGGGGCGATGTTTTCATCCAATATTGAGGCGTCCGTGTCCATTTCCGAAACCGACTTTCTGGGTAACACCGCCTCTAATGACAGGGGTGGTGGCCTGTACATCCGCCTCACTCAGGATGGCGATTTATTGAACATGGATCGCGTGCGCTTTCAGGACAACCAGGCAAACATTGAGGCGGCCGCGCTCTATATCGATTCTGCCGGTAACTATTCTCCCAGGGCCTACCTGACCAACCTGTTGTTCAGCGGCAACGGCCTCACTTCGGCCACCGCCGAGGACGCAATTGTTGCCATCAGGGGAACTTATGCCAATCTGCAAGTTGGACTGGCTCACATCACTGCTGTCGACAACAGCGCGGTGACCTTTCTTTACGCAGAGCCATCTGTTTATGTCCCCATCACGGTGACCGTCAGGCTGACCAATACACTGCTTTCCTTCTTTACCAACGCCTTTGCCGCCGAAGAAGTGGGGGGTGGAGAAGTCATTTTCCAGCACACCAACACGCTGCACCAGTACGTGACCAATCTGCACCACACCATAAGCGGTTCGCCCACCTTTGTCGCGGTCGATTCACTCACCGGCGATCCCAAACTGAACAGCTCCTACCACCTGGTTTCCGGTTCGGCGGCCATCGGCGCCGGAGTGGATGCGGGCGTCGACCACGACATCGATGGCGATCCCCGGCCCTCCGGCAGCGGCTTTGACATCGGTGCCGACGAGTTTGTCGTCTATCAGGTTTATCTGCCCTTGGTCTTGCGCTCGGTTCCTTGAGATGTCGGCGTGGCCCATCTCTCGAGATCGTTTTGAAAAAAATGCTCTCGTAATGCTGCCATGTCCATCTCATTCCGTGCAACGTGCAGTGTCGCCACGGGATGGGAAGGAGAAATAAGGAGATTCTTATGTCTACTGTCGGCAAAGATATGGCCCGTGGCTGTGGACGGGCGATGATCATTCGCGTGATTGCCATTGCGATCGGCTTTCCGCTGGGGTGCGCTCTGGTGGTGACTCCTTTGTGGCTGGTGACGACCTTTGATCTGCCGCCCTGGCTGCTGCTGGTTTCAGCGGGTCTGTTTTTGCTGCTGATGTTTGGCGGGGCGGGGGCGGCGTTCGGCATCGTCCTCTACCGGCGCAAGCAGATGCTCGATGCCGCCTTTTGTCCGCTGGGGCTGGAAGGCAAGGCCTACTTGAGCTTTTTCCGCCAGTATCACGGCACGATCAGCGACCGCCAGGTCGACGTGTACCTGGCACGTGGACCGATCCTGCAAGTCGAGGTCGGCACTTCGCTGCAGACGCGGCTGGGCGTCACCGGCGCGCACGGCGACACGCGCTTTCTCGCCGGGCTGACCAACCAATCGACCCTGCCCGTCGCCGACCCGTCGCTGACCGTCTTTCCACACGATGAGGAGTGGACGCGCGCGTTGTTCGACAATCCGTATGCGTTGGAGATTTTCAAGCGGCTGACCGCGCTGGAGAGCACCTTTACCCGCCAGCAGGTCATTTTGCGACCGGGCACGTTCCAACTGCTGCTCAGCGGCAACACGCAGATGCTCGGCTTTAAACTCGATCCGGCGCAGACGCAGGTCTGGGTCAACGATCTGCTGCGTCTGGCGCACATCGCCGAGCGGCAGCCTGCGCCGACGGTGACGGCTGAGCTTTCGTCGCTGGAGCAGACGGCCTATCGCGTCCGCAAGGCCAATCCCTACCTGGCCTTGTGGATTGGCTTGGGCACGGTGGGATTCTTTGTGGTGATGGCGGCGGTCATTGCCGTTTTGGTGATGATATTGACCAGCCTGGATTGACAACAAACAACTGTTCAGCCTGTGCGAGTCGAATGTCTCCTGTCGCTTTGCAACACGCGGCAGAAGCTGCCGCATGGATAGGCTCGCGCGATTGACTTGACAAGATCTGATATCCGTTGTATAATATTCAAGGTTGAATATTATATTGAGAGGATTGCCATGTCCACACGGCTGGTACTGCTAGGCCTGCTGCGCGAGCGGCCCTTGTATGGCTATGAACTGAAACACATCATCGAAGATCATATGGGCGACTGGACCAACATTGCCTTTGGTTCGATCTATTTCGCGCTGAACAAGCTGGCCGGCGAGGGATTCATCGAGCAGGTGGCCACGGAGCAGGAGGGCAACCGGCCTTCGCGCACGGTGTACCAGATCACCGACGCCGGGCGTGCAGAATTTCTCAGCCAGCTCAGGCAGGTGTGGGGCGAGTTTCAACGCCAGTATTTCGACCTCGACGTCGCACTCTTTTTTATGAATGCGCTGCCGCCGGACCAAGTCAGATCGTGTCTGCGCGCGCGTGTGGCCCAACTGGAGCAGGTGGTTGCCCGTCTGGACGCGCATCAAGGCGAGGAAATGGCTAACCCCAACGTGCCCCCGCTGGCAGCAGCGATTTTCGATCACTCGCGTCGGCACATCGTGGCCGAACTGGCCTGGACGCAAGATTTGCTGTCCAAAGTGGAGCAAGGGATTTATGGGTGATCCGGTCAACTCGATCGGCGCTCTTTTTTTTGCTGAATTATACAACCTTGTATATTTTATGTTTAATAGATGGAGGACAACATGCAACGGATTCCAGAAAGTGAAGCCATCGCCGAGATGGAGGCGGCGCGGCGATTCAACCAGGTGATGGGCGGCAAGTTCATCCAGGAGGACTATGCGCGGCTGGCGCAGGATGTGATCGCGATGGGTGTGCCGCCGGCGGGCAAGGTGCTCGATGTCGGCACCGGGCCGGGGTTCGTGGCGATCCAGGTGGCGCAGCGGCTGCCGGAGGGCGTGCGGGTAGTCGGCCTCGACCTGTCGGCGGCGATGCTGGTCGTGGCGGCAGAAAACGCCCAGTGTGCCGGACTGAACGGCCAGGTGTCGTGGCGGGAGGGCGACGCCAAGACGATGCCCTTTGCCGACGGTGAGTTTGACTTTGTCGTCTCGTCGGGGTCGCTGCACCACTGGGAGGACCCGCTGGCGGTTTTGAACGAGATCGCCCGCGTGCTCAAGCCGGACGGGCGCTGCATCGTCCGCGATTCGAAACGGCTGTACAGGCTGTGGCCCAAAGCGGTGGCCTGGGCGATCGGACTGCTGGCGCCGCCGGATTTCCGCGTCCATTACTGGAACTCGATCCGCTCGTCGTACACGGCCGGCGAGTTGGAAAATTTGGTGGCGCAGTCGAAACTCGCAGGCGCGTGCGTCGAGCAGAGCTTGCTGGACGTGATGATCGTCAAGGAGGGGTGAACCGATGCCGCAGTTGGCGCCGCGAGGCAAGTGGGTTTTTGGCTGGGTCGTCGTTGGGGCGGAAGGCGAGTTGCCCATTCCAGATGAGGCGTGGCGCGAATACCGGTTCGAAGCCGGGCAGGAGGCGATTTTCATCGCCGGCAGCCGGCGTTCGGGCGGGTTTGCCGTCAGCAGCCCGCTGCTGATGGCTGGGCTGTCGGCGCAGATGGGAGGCTATTCGCTGCGGGTGGTGGGACAGAGCCGGTTTCCGGCCCCGGGGACGGTGACCATCCCCGCCGTGTTGGACGTGCATCCCGGCGACTGGCTGCTGGCCGTGCGCGGCAGCGGCCACGGGTTGAGCTTTCTCACTCAAGGGCCGATCTATGAAGAAGCGCTCAAGCATCCCGAATTGGTGGTTTTTGGGTAACTGCTCACCCTTGCGAAGGTTGAGCGTGGATTTTCTGATCAGCTACCATGCCGGGCTGACGCCCGCATAAACATGGATGAAAATGTAGGGGCGAAGCATCCCTTGTATATGCTTCGTCGACCAGGATGTTCGGACGGCAAAGGCATGCTCGATCAGCAGATTCCGTCTTGGGATGCTTCGCCCTTACCAGGGCGATGCCCCGACTATAGATATTTTGCGACACTTTGCGGAGTCAACCCGTGGTTGGATGCGCCTTTGCGTGGGGCCCGATTCAGTGGTTTCCTATGCAACAGGTAGCTTGGGCAGTTCGATGGTGAACGCCGTGCCCTGCCCGATCCGGCTTTCGACGCGGATGCGCCCGCCGTGAGCCTGCACGAGCTGCCGGGCGATGGCCAGTCCGAGGCCGCTGCCGCTGCCATCGACGCGGGTGCGGGCGCGGTCGCCGCGCCAGAAACGGTCGAAAATGTAGGGCAGGTCGTCAGGAGGGATGCCGGCGCCGGTGTCGCTGATGCGGATGCGCGCGCCGTCGTCGAGGGGCTGGGCCGAGATGGAAATTGTGCCGCCGGGAGGGGTGTAGCGCAGTGCGTTGGCGACCAGGTTGCCGAGCACCTGGTCGAGCCGGTCGGCGTCGGCAGTGACCATCAGCGGTGAGGTGGAAACGTCGGGCTGCAGCGCGACGCCAGCGCTTTCGGCCTGGCCGCTGAAACTGGTGACCACGTCGGCGATCAGTTCAGCGAGATCGACGGGTTCCAAGTGCAGCGGCAGTTGGCCCGCTTCGGCTAGCGAGAGGGTGCGCAAATCGTCGATCAGGCGGGCAAGCAGGCGCGTCTCTTCCAGTGTGGCCTCGATATGGGCGGCGTCGCAGGTGTAGACGCCGTCGAGCACGCCTTCCAGGTTGCCCTGGATGATGTGCAGCGGGGTGCGCAGTTCGTGGGCCACGTCGGCGGTGAGGTTGCGGCGGCGCTGGTCGGCCAGTTGCAGCTCCTGTACCATGCGGTTGAATGAGCTCACTAATCGGTCAAACTCGCCACGGCTGAAATCGCCGCGATCAGGTATGCGTACGTTGAGATCGCCCTCGGCGACGCGGTCGGCGGCGTCCATCACCTGGGCCAGCGGCGTGGCGACGTTGCGAAAAGTGCGCACGGCGATGGCGACGATCAGTGTCGGCAGGGCAACGAGCAGCCCGATCCCGCCAGCCAGGAATGTGAGACGGATGATTGGTAGACGACCTTGTTCCTCTGCATGGCGCGTAAATGGGACAAGCAAGGCCAGGGCGGCGCACAGGATGAGCATGACCAGCAGGCCGAACGCACTCGCAAAGCGAAAAAAGAGCTTGCCGCGGCGGCGGCGCCAGTCGGGCAGGTCGTGCGGCCAGGGTGCGTGATGCATATAGTGATGGGGCCAGCGGGGCGGTCGGGGCTTCATGGCGCGACCTCGTCGGTGAACTTGTAGCCGATGCCATAGACGGTGAGCACGTAGCGTGGCTCCAGCGGATCGGGTTCCAGCTTGCGGCGCAGGTTTTTGATGTGCGCGTCGATGCTGCGGTCGAACCCCTCATAGCGGACGCCGTGCAGCCGGTCGAGCAGTTGGGCGCGGGAAAAGGTCTGGCCGGGATGCTGGGCCAACAGGGCCAGCAGATTGAATTCGATGCGGGTGAGGTGGATCGGTTCGCCGGCGCGGGCGACGGTGTGCCCGTCGAGGTTGATTTCCAGGTCGGCGGCGCGGAGCAGTCCCGGCTGGCGCACGCCGCCGCGCACGCGGCGCAGCACGGTGCGCACGCGGGCGACCAGCTCGCGCGGTGAAAAGGGCTTGGTGATGTAATCGTCGGCGCCGAGTTCGAGGCCGATCAGGCGGTCGGTTTCTTCGACGCGGGCGGTGAGCATGATGATCGGCACGTCGGATTCGCGGCGCAGGGTGCGGCACACGTCGAGGCCATCCATGCCCGGCAGGTTGAGGTCGAGCACGATCAGGTCGGGCCGTTCGTGCCGGGCCTGGGCCAGCGCGGTCTGGCCGTCGCCGGCCGAGATGACGCGATACTGGCTTTTTTCCAGGTAATCGCGCGCCTGCTTGACGATTTTGGGTTCGTCGTCGATGATGAGAATGGTTTCGTTCATAGGGATGTTGTATCACAAAGTGTTGAATCGTGCAAGAATTCAGGCGCTTGCCGGCGCGATCTCGGTGCGTACAAAGAGCAGCGAATCGCCTTCTTGCAAGTCGAGCGTCCACTCGGAGCGCGCGCGGATCTGTTCGATCAGTGTGTGGTCGCCCTGCCGGTTAAGGGCCAGGAACTGCACGCCGTAGCGATCGAACAGGTCGAGCCAGTTGATGGCGATTGGGGTGGAAATGCGTTCGGCCAAGGTGGTTACCTCCGCTGAGAATGCGCTGGCGGCTCAAGCCGCCAGCGCGTGATTTTGTTGATGTTATTCCACTTTGAATTCTTGCGTTTCCTGGCCGGTTGGTTCTGCTTGGCCCGTGTCCTCCGCTTCGTCTGGCTGCCAGTAGATGTGCCAGTGTCCGCGCGGGCCAAAGGGCGGGTGTGGGCGTTTGTCGCCAGGCCCGTGTGGGGGGTGGCAGGCGTGCCAGCGGTGGTGACGAAACAGGCGCATGAACAGGCCGGCGATCAGCACCAGCAAGCCGAGCTGAAAAAGTGCCTTGATCCCGAACAGGAACAGCCGCATAACCGGGAACCGACCCGGAAATCCCCAGTGCCTTACGGTGTTGATGACGGTCTCGCGCTGCACGTCGGCGCCGCCGTCCCAGGCATGCATCCTGAACGGGAACAGGCCGAGGGTCATCGCTGCGCAGGCCATCAAGGGCACGCTGAGCATAAATACGATCAAGACGATCAACAACGCTTTACCGGAAAATCTGGTGTGTGTATTCATCATTTGCCTCCTGAAGAAAAATAAGGTTTGATCGAGTCAATGATAGGATGCCACACAGTTGTGAAAAAGTGATGAATATGTGTGGCAGGTGTGACGAATTTGACCGATCCTGGATTTTGTTGGTATACTTGCGGGGTGACAAAAATTCACCCAATTTTTGAACAGCAAAGGAGCGAAAAATGGTGATTGCAGGATCGGATCAAACGGCGCGGTTTGACCGCAAACTCAAGATGGGCATGGTCGGCGGCGGGCGCGATGCTTTTATCGGCGCGGTTCATCGCGCGGCGGCAACCATGGACGGCAACGTCGAGTTTGTCGCCGGCGCGCTTTCTTCCTCGCCGGAAAAGGCCCTCGCCTCCGGGCGCGACCTTTACCTGCCCGACGCGCGCAATTACGGCGACTGGCAAGAGATGGTCGAAAAGGAAAGCAAACTGCCCCCGGGCGAGCGTATCGATTTCGTCTCCATCGTCACCCCCAACCACGTCCACTATCCCATCGCCAGGGCCTTTGTCGAGGCGGGGATCAATGTGGTCATCGACAAGCCGTTGGTGCTCAATTCGCAAGAGGCGGCCAGCCTGGTCGAGGCGGTCGAAAAGTCCGGGATGGTTTTTGCCGTCACCTATTCCTACACCGGCTACCCCATGGTGATGCAGGCCCGCCAGATGGTGCGCGAGGGCAAGATCGGCGAGGTGCGCAAGGTGATCGTCGAGTACCCGCAGGGCTGGCTGATTGGCCTGTTGGAGGCGAGCGGGCAAAAGCAGGCCGCCTGGCGCACCGACCCGTCGCAGGCCGGCATCGGCGGGGCGATTGGCGACATTGGCTCGCACGCCGAAAACCTGGTCAGCACGATCGCCGGGCTGGAAATCGCCGAACTGTGCGCCGACCTGACCGTGTTCGTCCCCGGGCGCAAGCTCGACGACGACGCCAGTGTGCTGCTGCATTACACCAACGGCGCGCGCGGCATCCTGTTTGCCTCGCAAATTTGCACCGGGCAGGAGAACAACCTGAATATCCGCGTGTTCGGCTCTACGGGCGCGCTGGCCTGGGTGCAAGAGAACCCCAACTATCTCTACTACACCCCCGCCGACGAACCGGTGCAGATTCTCTCGCGCGGCAACGGCTACCTGTGCGATGCGGCCAAGCGAGCCACGCGCACACCCACCGGCCACCCGGAGGCGTATATCGAGGCCTTTGCCAACCTCTATAACAATGTCGGCGATACGATCCGCGCCAAACTGATCGGCATCGATCCCGACCCTCTGGCGCTCGACTTTCCGACTGTGTACGACGGCGCGCGTGGGATCAAATTCATCGAAAAAGTGGTCGAAAGCAGCAAGAGCGAAAAGAAATGGACCAGGTTCTAAAATAGCGAATTGCAAATAGCAAATAGCAACACCAACCACCTAACAACCTAACCACCCAACTTTTAACTCGCAACTCTAAACAGGAGGACACTATGTCACGACCCATTACCCTTTTCACCGGCCAGTGGGCCGATTTGCCTCTGGAAACGGTGGCCGAAAAGGCCAAATCTTTTGGTTATGATGGTTTGGAGCTGGCCTGCTGGGGCGACCATTTTGAGGTCGACAAGGCGCAGGCCGACCCGGCCGGCTATGCCGCCAGCCGCAAGGCCATTTTGAGCAAGTTCGGCCTGGGCGTGTGGGCGATCAGCACGCACCTGGCCGGGCAGCTCGTCTGCGATGTCAACGATTTCCGTACCGATGGGTTTGCGCCCAAGGAATTGGCCGGCGACGCCGAAGGCAAGCGCGCCTGGGCCGTCGAGCAGGTCAAGCGCGCGGCGCGCGGGGCCAAAGCGATGGGCCTGAGCGTGGTCAATGGCTTTACCGGCTCGAGCATCTGGCACCTGCTCTACTCGTTCCCGCCCTACGATTTCAAGGTCATCGACGAGGGCTTCAAGTTCTTTGCCAAAATGTGGGGGCCGATCATGGACGAGTTCCAGGCCAACGGGGTCAAATTCGGCCTGGAAGTACACCCCACCGAGATCGCTTTCGACATTGTCACCGCCCGGCGCGCGTTGGAAGCGATCGACTATCATCCGGCGTTCGGGTTCAACTTTGACCCCAGCCATCTGCTCTGGCAGGGGGTCAGCCCGGTCAAGTTCATCCGCGCCTTCCCGGATCGCATTTTCCACGTCCATATGAAAGACGCCGCGGTCACCCTCGACGGTGAGAGCGGCATTCTGGCCTCGCACCTGCCTTTCGGCGACCATCGACGCGGCTGGGATTTCCGCTCGCTCGGCCACGGCCAGGTCGATTTTGACGCCATCATCCGCGCGCTCAACGACATCGGCTACAATGGCCCGCTGTCAGTCGAGTGGGAGGATTCGGGCATGGAGCGCGAGTTTGGGGCACGAGAGGCCTGCGAATTTGTGAAAAAGGTCGATTTTGCGCCTTCCACCGTTGCTTTTGACGCTGCCTTTGACGAGTAAAAGTGTGTGGACCTGACAGGTTTTCGAAAACCTGTCAGGTCTTTTTTTTTCTCTCGTTCGGGTATATAATAGGTCAATGTTCGTTCAAGGACAACACAAGGAGAAAACAATGCCCGAAGGCAAAGTCAAATATACTACCATCAGCATTCCCCGCGAACTGTACGACCGCGTCTCGGAAATGATCGCCGACACCGGCTTTCGCAGCCCTACCGAGTACATCGTCTACCTGACCCGCCAGGCGGTGATTGCCATCGAGGCCGACCACAACCTGATCCACTCGCTGCCCTACCAGGCTCATACACCAGACAATGGCGCGTAAAAATCACGTGCTGATCATCGGCGCGGATGGCGCCGATCCGCGCATCGCTGCCCGGCTGATGGGCGAGGGCAAGCTGCCCTGCCTGGCCGATCTCTGCGCGCGCGGCAGGTGGGGGGTGCTGCAAACCACCTTCCCGCCGGTGTCGCCCGTCGCCTGGACGACGGCCTTGAGCGGCGTGCCGCCGGCCCAACACGGCATCCGCGATTTCATCACCAAGTCGGCAGACGGTTACCTGCCGACGATTGGCCTGTTCAACGTGCGCGGCGGGCCGGGGGGCATCCCACAATACAGCAGCCGTCGCACCACGTCGACGCTGGCCGAGCGGCTGGCCGAGGCGGGTAAAAGGGCCTACATCTTGCAAGTGCCGGGCACCTTTCCGCCCATGCCGGTCGCTGGCGGCGTGCTGGCCGGTTTCGGTATGCCCGACCTGATCGGCTCGTTCGGCGTCTCGGCCTGGTATACCACTGAGCCTGAAGAAAAGAAAGCTCCGGCGGAAAACCCCGCCGCAGCGCCCGACGGCGGCGATCTGATCCAACCCCTGGAAACCGTCGTCGGCGGCGTGTGGCGCGGGCAGATCGCCGGGCCGGGTGGGACAGCACAGCGATTCACCCTCTATCGCAGCGATGGGGGGGCAGCGCTGGCCCTGGACGCCGGCGCCGACTTGGCCGATGTGCGGCTCTCTGCCGGCGAGTGGAGCGGGTGGCTGCGCCTCCATTTCGACGTGCCCGGCGTGGGGCGCGTTCCTGGCCTGTGCCGCTTCAAGCTGATCGCGCTGGGGCAGACGGTCGAGCTTTACCGCACCGCCGTGCAGTGCGCGCCCGATTTGCCACTTTTTTACTTGACCGAGCCGCCCGGATTCGGCGCGTGGCTGCAAGACCGGGCCGGGCCGTTTGCGACCATCGGCATGCCTGCCGACCTCGATGGTGTGCGGCGCGGTGTGGTCGATCATGACACGTTTCTCCAGGACGCCTATTTCAACTGGGCGCAGCAGGTCGAAATGGCGCTGCGGGTCATCGATGGCGCGGATTGGGATTTGGTTTTTGCCCACCTGTTCACCCTCGACAATGTGCAGCACCTGTTCTGGCACGCGCAAGACGAACGCCACCCGGCGCACACCGCCCGGGCCGCACAGCGATACAGGGACGAAATCGACCGGGCGTACCGCTGGCTGGACAACCAGATCGGGCGGCTGGTCGATGCGGCTGGCCCGGATGCGACGGTCATGGTGATCAGCGATCACGGCGGCCTAAGATCGGAAGAGCGTCGTGTAGGGAAAGAGTGTAGGATTGGGTGGGGGGGG
>CAYRXM010000149.1:0-11940 GCA_964428175.1 uncultured Anaerolineae bacterium | reverse complement strand
GTGACTGGAGTTCAGACGTGTGCTCTTCCGATCTGGCTCTGGGCATCTTGCTTTCTGCCTGCGCCACCCCTACCCCCCAAGTGATCAAGGAGACCGTCGAGGTTGAAAAGGTCGTCAAAGAGACCGTCGAAGTCGAAAAGGTCGTCAAAGAGACCGTCGAGGTCGAAAAGGTTGTCAAGGAAACCGTCGTCGTCGAAAAGACCGTTGTGGTCGAGGTCACTACTGAAGAAGACCCGACCGCTCTGCCCCGCAACGAAACTTTGTACTCTAACGGGCAGCAGTGGGGCCCGGTTGTCGGCTGGAACCCCTATTCCTCCAGCAACAACAACGCGATGGCCATCGGTCAGGGTGACAACGCCCGCGTGATTATGTTCGAAACCCCGTACCTGTACAACATGCTCGACGGGCAGATGTATCCGCTGCTGGCCGATGGGGACTGGTCATGGAACGACGATATGACCGAGATCACCTTCAAGATCAAAAAGGCCGCCAAGTGGAGTGACGGCACCCCGGTGACCGCTGAGGACGTCGCCTATACCTGGGCCTCTCACGTCAAGTACAGCACGCCCACCGGCGCCGGCAACGTCGATTACATCGACGACATTGTCGCTGCCGATGCCCAGACCGTGGTGATCAAGGCCAAGCTGAACGCCGAAGGCAAAGCAGTCAACCCGCTGGCCGTCGCTGCGTATGTGAGCAGCAACTATGTCATCCAGAAAGCCTGGACCGAGACGTTGGAAGCGCGCGTCAACGGCGATGCCACTGCATTTTTGGCCGATACCGCCGAAGATGTCGTTTACTCTGGGCCTTACTACAAGTTCTTTGCCGACGATACCAAGGTTGTCTATGTTCGTGATGACAACTATTGGGGGCAGGATGCCTCTATGTGGGGCAAGCTGCCCGCGCCCAAGTACCTGGCGCACACGATCTTTAAGGACAACGCCGCCGGTTCGGTGGCTTTTGCCAAAGGTGAAGTGGATGTCAGCCAGCAGTTCAACTCGAACGTTAACCTGCTGTGGGAAAGCTATGGCCTGCCCATCTCCACCTACCTGCCCGAAGCGCCCTACGGCATCGGCGCCAGCCTGCCCACCGCCTTTTACAACCTGACTTCCTATGGTTTGGACCAGGTTGCGGTACGCAAAGCCATCGCTATTGCCGTTGACTATCCCACCATCATCGCCAATGCCATGACCGACCAGTCGGCTACTTTTGATCAGGTTCCGCGCTCGCTCATGAACCCGACTCCGGGTGAGCAGGCCCTGTACGACCACGCGGCCGTCAAGGACTTGCAGTGGGCCGGCAACGACATCGAAGGGGCCAAGAAACTGCTCGATGACGCCGGCATCGTCGATACCGATGGCGACGGCTGGCGCGAGTACAATGGCAAAAAGCTCAGCTATATCGCCACCTGCCCCAACGGCTGGTCCGACTGGCAGGCCGCGATCGAAGTGGTAGCCGCCGCCGGCAAAGAGATCGGCATCGACATCACCACCAACTACCCCGAATGGTCTGTGTACCAGACTGTGGTCACCAAATCAGATGCGCCGCTGCCCGAAGGCTATGACATCTTTATGATGTGGAGCGCTGGCGCTGGCCCGACCCAGCCGTGGGGACGTATCCGCAACCTGCTCAGCTCTGAATGGGTTGGCATGGCCAGCAACTGGAACGGCAACTGGGGTCAATACAGCAATCCGCGCGTGGACGAACTGATCCAGGCCATCCCCAGCGAGACCGATGAGGCCAAGCTGAAGGAAATGTACACGGAATTGGTCGAGATTTACCTGACCGACATCCCTTCCTTCACACTGATGTACCGCCCGCAGAACTTCCATGCCGTGAACGAAACGGTCTGGACCAACTTCCCGCACCAGGATGATGGTAGCGACCCGCCCATTCCGCCGCTGAACTGCACCGACGGCTGGAGCATCGCGTGTCTCTACAATATTACGCTGGTTAACCCGTAAGCCGTAATGCAATCCAACAGCCATGTTCCGCCAACCCCGGAACATGGCTGTTGATTTTCTGGGAGGAGATGTCGCGTTGAAAGGATACCGCAAATATTTTCTCAAAAAGCTTGGTTGGTTTCTGATCACTTTGATTTGTGCCTTTATCCTGAATTTCATCCTACCCCGCTTGATGCCCGGAGACCCTGTGGCGGCCATCGTCTCAAGAATGGCACAAGGTATGAGCGATGCGACCGGCGTCCAGGCAATTTACCGGCAGTACACCGAGTTATTCGGCACCAACAGACCCATACACGAACAATTTTTCATCTATATGAGAAATGTGGTGCGGGGTGATTTTGGTTTCTCGATCAGCCAATATCCCAGAACCGTGTCCAGTGTCCTCAGTTCTTCTATTTTGTGGACGATTGCGCTCCAGTTCCCGGCGATCATCGTCGGCTGGTTGGTTGGAAACACCCTGGGCGCATTGGCCGCTTATCTCAAGGGCGGCTTTGATAAAGTGCTTTTGCCCGCCAGCATTTTTGTGAGTAGCCTCCCAGCATTCGGCATGGCCGTTATCATGCTGGTCATTTTTGGCGTTGGTCTGGAGTGGTTTCCCACCTCGGGCGGGTACGGGTTTGATCTGATCCCCAACTGGAGTTGGAAATTCATCTGGTCGGTGATTGTGCATTACCAACTGCCCTTCTGGTCCGTCGTATTGATCGCCATCGGCGGTCAGGCCATTGGTATGCGCTCGATGGCCATCTATGAATTGAACGCAGATTACGTCAAGTATGCCCGGTTCATGGGCATCAAGGACAACAAGATCATCGGCTATGTCTTTAGAAACGCCATGCTTCCGCAGATAACTGGCCTGGCATTGTCGATCGGCACTATGGTCGGCGGCGCGTTGGTAGCGGAACTCATTTTCAGTTATCCGGGGCTTGGTTCGACACTCTTTACCGCCGTGATGGGACAGGATTATCCATTGATCTCGGCATCTACATTGATCATCACCGTGATGGTGCTGGTCGCAAACTTTGTCATCGAAATCTTGTACGGCATCATTGACCCGCGCATCAAGGCTGCGCAGGCTGATTAAGGACAGATGCTGATATGAAACATACCATTGGACAAATCTTTCGCTCCGGTAAATTTGTTGTTGGTTTCTCCATCTTGATGGTCATTTTGATCTTTGTGTTGGTCTACCCGCTGTTTGTGACTGCGCGCCCATTGGCGATCATCGGTCAGGGCACTTTTTTTCCACCGGGCACCTATGTGAATGTCTATGACAGCATTAGCGCCCCTAAATATATGCTCAATCTGAGCGATGCGTCAATCAAGCGCATTGCCAGCAAATTGAGCGACAATGACCGCTTGGCTATGCAAGAGTGGCTTATGGCGATTGGAATTTCCGAAGAAGAGATCGACATCCAGGATACCAAGCAGCTTTTAGAGCTGTGGAAGAACCACTTTGACCCCGCACAAAGGATCGCCGGGATGACCAACGCCAGGCGAAATTACTTTATCCGCCTCAACACCTCACTCGAAGGGCTTTTGTCGACCGGAGCGGCGATCATTGCCGCAAAAAACGAGGATAGCGGTGACCTGGAGCAAAAAAGTGTCATCGCACAATCCGATTACGTGAATATCAACCAGGTCGCAAACGTCAAATGGCTGCCGCTGGGCACCGATAACTTTGGCCGGGACGTGTTGACGGAACTGGTCGCAGCCACCCGTGTATCGCTGGAGATTGGCCTGGTCGGCGGGGTCATTGCCACCGCGATCGGGCTAACCCTGGGTTTGCTGGCGGGTTATATCGGTGGGCTGGTCGATGACATTATTATGTTCATCACCAACCTTTTTACCGTCATCCCCAGCCTGGTGTTGTTGATCCTGATCTCATTCAGCATCGGGCAAGACAAACGCGGCGCGACGACGGTCGCCATTGTGATTGGCTTCACTTCATGGTTTTGGACCGCCCGGGCTGTGCGGGCGCAGGTGATTTCGCTGCGCAACCGTGACCACGTCAATCTTTCCAAGTTGTCCGGGCATTCCATCGTTCACATCATCATTGCCGATATTCTACCCTATATTGCGTCTTATGTGGTTATGGCGCTGATCCTGCAAATTTCGGCCGGCATCCTGGCCGAAGCGGGATTATCCGTCCTGGGGCTAGGCCCCAGAACCACCGACAAGCCCACGCTGGGCTTGATGATGAACTGGGCAATGATCTACCAGGCGCCGACGATGGGAAAATGGTGGGCCTATTTCCCGGTGATCGTAACCATTGCATTGATTACGTTCTCGATGAATCTGATGAATACGGGTCTCGACCAGGTATTCAATCCAGCGTTGAGGGACTAGTTGACATGGCAAAAGTGATGCTAGAGGTCAGAGAACTGACCACAAAATATGTGACCCGCTTCAAGGAAGATGTTTACGCGGTTGACCACGTTTCGCTCAAGGTCGAAGAAGGGAAATCGCTGGGCATTGCCGGGGAGTCCGGCTGCGGCAAATCGACGCTTGCGCTCAGTCTGATGGGATATTACTTTGCCCCGCTGCACTATACGAGCGGCGAAATCATCATCGATGGTCGCAGCATCACCGGGATGAAGCCCGACGACATTCGCAAGTCGATCTTGGGCAGCGAAATTGCCTACATCCCCCAGGCCGCCATGAACGCGCTCAACCCCACCCAAAAGGTCATCCACTTTATCGAGGATGTCGTTCAGGCCCACGATCCCTACCAGACCAAGAAAGAAGTTTACGAGCTTGCCCGAGGCTGCTTTGAAAGCCTGGGACTTCCGGCAGAGGTGCTGCAAAAATACCCGGTCGAGCTTTCCGGCGGCATGAAACAGCGCACCGTGATTGCCACCTCAGTGATCCTCTTTCCCAAGATATTGATCGCCGACGAGCCTTCCTCCGCGCTCGACGTCACCTCACAAAAAATGGTCATCAAGATGCTGCGCAACCTGATGGAAGACGGCTTTATCAAATCGTTGATCTTTATCACACATGAACTACCGCTGCTCTACAACGTGACCGACGATATCATGGTCATGTATGCGGGGCAAATTGTGGAAAAAGCCTCCGCTCAAGAAGCAGTGTTCGATCCGCTGCACCCCTATGCCAAAGGCCTTATGGGGTCGATCATTGTGCCCGAACAAGGCCTGCGCGATGTGAAACTGACCGCCATCCCCGGCGTGCCGCCCAACTTGAAAAAACCGCCGTCGGGCTGCCGGTTTGCCGAGCGCTGCAAGTACGTGCGGCCGGAATGCAAGGCGATCTCCGTCGGCCTTTACGAGGTGTATGGCGGCCGCGCATACCGCTGTATCTTTTCGGAAAAAGAATTGAGAGAGATGTACCTGCGGGAGGCCGAAAAAAATGCCAGATAAACAACAAGTATGCCTGAGCGGCGTCGGGCTGACCAAAGTGTTCGGCTGGGGCCGCCGCAAAACAGTCGCCGTGGATCATGTGGATTTTGACTTCTATGAGGGCGAAATCATCTCAATCGTTGGTGAATCGGGCAGCGGCAAGACCACATTGGCCAAGATGCTTTTGGGATTGATCAACCCCACAGAGGGTGAGGTTTACTTTCAGGGAAAAAAGCGCGAGATCGGTACGCAGAAGGAAAAAAAGGAGTATTGGAAAAACATCCAGGCGATCTTTCAGGACCCGTTTTCTTCGTACAACATCTTTAACAAGATCGACACTGTGTTATTGGATTGCATTCGCATGCGTGGCGGGCGCGGACTGCCCCACGCGGAAAAAGTCGAGATGATGACCCGCGCGTGCAGCTTTGTCAACCTAAAGTTCGATGAATTGACCAACAAGTACCCCTTTGAACTGTCCGGCGGGCAGATGCAGCGCTTGATGATCGCCCGCATCTTTTTGTTGATGCCCAAAATACTATTGGCCGATGAGCCAACCTCAATGATCGATGCCTGTTCGCGGGCAACCATCCTGGACATGCTGATGCAGTTGCGTGAAGAAATCGGGATGACGATCATTTTCATCACCCACGACATCGGCCTGGCCTACTATGTCTCCGACAGCGTGTACATTATGGAGCACGGAAAAATTGTCGAACACGGCACTGCCGACAAGGTGATTCTCCGGCCACAAGAGGCTTATACCAGACGCCTGATCAATGATGTGCCCAAAATCTATGAAGAGTGGGACCTCTCGACCGTTTAACCCGGCGTCACCCGTATCAACGCTCGCTTGCTAGGGTGAGCAGTTACCAATTATGTTCATCCCTTTACTTGCTCCGGCCGGGCTAAAATAGTATCTTGGCCAGCCGCAAGGCCCCTTGTCGCCAGGGCGCGCGATGGGTGATGCCGGACGAGTGATCGATCTTGTCGATATTGTCCAGATACCACTGATAATTGCGAATCAACGCTTGCTCGTTTGAATATTTCGGGCTGTACCCCAACACCCGTTCGGCCTTGTCAATGGAAACGAACGACTCTTTGCCCACCGTCTCATAAATCCACTTGTAAAGCGGCGACAACCCCAATCGCTCCAGGAAACGGAGCGCCCAAATGGCCGGCCCTTCCGGGATCGACACCACGTGCCTGCCGTGGCCCGCATAATCGAGCACGGCCTGGAAATCCGACCTGGGCGTTCCGAACACCTTGGCCCCAATGTTGAAATTGTCGTTGACGTGCTCGCACGGCAAGGTGGCACTGAGCCAGATGGCCTCGCACAAGTCTTCAACGTCGAGGTACTGGTATGGGTTATCGCCCTTGCCGAGGACGGGAAAGTTCTTGCCGTCCCTGGCCCATTCGTAAAACATCGCAAACACGCCTAGTCGTTCCGGTCCGACGAAGGATTTGGGGCGCAGGATGGGGATGCACATCCCCTGCTCGCGGTAGCGATAACAGACCTGTTCGGCTTGAATTTTAGCTTCACCATAAGGGCCGACGCCCTGAAGTTGATCGGTTTCCAGCAGCGGGTGATGATCGGGCACCCCATAGACGGCCGTCGAAGAGATGTGAACCACCCGCTCCACCTGCCTGGCAAGCGCCACCCCAAGCACGGTATCTGTCCCATCGACCTCGGTGGAAAAAATGTCTTCCGGCCTGTAGAGCGGAAGCGCCGCCGCGGTGTGAACCACAATGTCAATGCCCTCCATCGCCGACTCGACATCGGCGCGGCGGCGAGTATCGCCGGTGACCACACGGATTTGATCGCGCACATCCGCATGCGTAAAAGGGGCAATATCGAGCACCGTAACGCGCTGCCCCCTGGCGAGTAAATAGCGGGTCAGGTTGACGCCCAGGAAACCGGCCCCGCCGGTAACGAGAAACGATTTTGACAACGTTGGCCTCCTTGTCTTTACATTGATGACTGATACCTTGAGAACTCGAACGAGTCGAGATTGATTGGCAACCCATGTGCGAGTCAGTTGCGCCGAATCCGGACCAGCGCCGTTTGCCGCTGGCGATAGATGCCAATGTGCCCGTTGCGCCGCTCGGCCAGCGGGAGCAGCATGTCCCGCAGTTCCGCACGCCGCGAAGGATCGATGCGCAGCCGCCACATCCACTGATCGATCAGGCCCGCCTCATCCGGGTAGACGTAATTGGCGCTGGTCGGCACGAGGTCCACCCGCGCATCCAGCCCCATTTCCTGGAGCAGCGGGTAGAAAAACTGCACCTGCGGCGGCGAGACCGGCAGCCGCCCTTTGAAATGATGGTACAGTTCCCGGTACCACGTTTCCTGTTCGCCGGTGCCCATCAGCGCGATCACCTGCACGGCCCGCTCGACCAGCGCCCGGATCACACGGTCGATCGGCAAAACATTATACAGCGAATACGACGCCAGGGCCAGATCGAACGGTCCGGCGATTTCATCCAGGCATTCTTCGACGCAGGTGGCAATGACGCGCACGTTATCCCGCCCTGCCTCGACTAGATGGCGGGCCAGCACCTCGCGCATCCCCTCTGACGGCTCAAGGGCGACGATCTCGCGCGCCATCTCGGACAGCGGAAGGGTAAACCCGCCGCTGCCCGGCCCCACCTCCAACACACGCGAGCCGGCATCGATCAAGGGGCGCAGTTTGGGCAGTGTCTGCGCCACATAATCATTCTGCGCAACCCACTGATCGTACCACTGTGCGGCTCGCTGCCAGGCCACGCCGTCGGCCTCGTCTCGCTCCTGGCGGCAGGTCATAACCTGCCGCTGCCATCGATCCAATGCGGTCATATTTTTCTCCCCAAATCACATCCGTCCCCGGTAATGGGGATCGAGCAAATCGCGCAGCGCGTCGCCCAGCAGGTTCGCCGACAACACCGAGAGGGTGATCGCCATGCCGGGAAAGACCATCAGCAGCGGCGCAGTCTGGATGTAGGGCCGGCTGTAGTTGAGCATCGCCCCCCACTCGGGGTCAGGGAGCTGCACGCCCAACCCGATATATCCCAGCCCGGACAGGCTGAGGATGGTGGTGCCCAGATCGAGAGAAGTCAAAATGAGCACCGTCCCCAGCACATTGGGTGTGATGTGCCGCCACAAAATGTGCCAACCCCCCGCGCCGATGCAGCGCGCCGCCTCGACGTATTCCCGTTCGCGCAGCGACAAGACCAGGCTGCGCACCACGCGGGCGCAGCCCACCCAGCGCACCATGGCCAGGCCCAGCACCACGTTGCGCAGCCCCGGCCCCAGCAGCCCGGCCACCACCAGGGCCAGGATAAAAGACGGAAAGGCCAGCAAAATGTCCACCAGGCCCATCAAAACCTGATCGACCCAGCCGCCCAAAAACCCGGAAACCAGCCCCACCGCCATGCCCATCACCGTGATCAACGCCACCACAGCCGCCGCAGCCCCCAGCGACGCCCGCGCCCCAAACAGCAGGCGGCTCAACACGTCGCGCCCCAGGTGATCGGTGCCCAGCAGGTGTGCCGGGCCGGGCGAAACCAGCCTGTTTCTCACGTCGATGGACAGCGGATCGTAGGGCGCGAGCAGCGGCGCGGCCACTGCCGACAACACCAGGATCAGCATCAACGCCGCGCCCAGCGCGCCGCCCGGCGACCGCCACAGCCAGCGCAGCCCGGTGATCCGTCCCCTCATCGCCCCGGAGAAACTCCCGCCCAGGCGCTGGACGAATCTGCCGGCCCTGGCAGCGCCGGCGACAGGGGTTGTCAGTAGTGAATTCGAGGATCGAGCCATAGATAGGCCATATCCACAACGGAATTGGTCATCGTAAAGACCAGCCCCATCAACAGCGCAAAGCCCTGGATCACCGGAAAATCCCGGCCCAGGATCGACTCGATGATCAGCATCCCCAGCCCCGGCCAGGCAAAGACCGTCTCGACGATCACTGCCCCGCCCAGGAGATGCCCAAATTGCAATCCCAGCACCGTGACCACCGGCAGCAGCGACGGCTTGAGCGCGTGGCGCAGTATAACCATACGCCCCGGCAGCCCTTTGGCCCGCGCCGTGCGGATGAACTCTTGATCCAGCGTCTCCAGCAGATTGGCGCGGATCAGCCGCATCAGCGGGGCTGACGCGCTGAATCCCAACGCGCAGCACGGCAGGACGAAATGCCGCAGCCCGCCTCGGCCCATCGAAGGCAGCCAGCCCAGCCGGACGGCGAAAAACAGGATCAGGATGGCACTGAGCCAAAAAGAAGGCACCGACGCTCCGATCAGCGCCAGGCCACGGCTGAACAAATCCAGCAGACCGTCGCGCCTGATGGCCGCCAGAATCCCCGCCGGCAAGGCGACGATCAGGCCAACGAGCATTCCACCGCCGGCCAGTTCCATCGTCGCCGGCAAACGGGCGGCGATCTCGCGCCACACCGGCTTTTTGGTGCGCAGAGATTGCCCCAGATCGCCGGCGACGATGCGCCCCAGCCAGCGGAAATAGCGCAGATGCAGCGGCAAATCAAGCCCAAGCTGCGCCCGCACAACGGCGATTTCCTGGGCAGAAGGCTCAGTCTCTTTGCCGTGAGCAGCGATCAGCTCAGCCGAGTCGCCGGGAACCAGCCCCATCAGGGCAAAGGTGATAAAGGTCACGCCCAACGTGACCAGCGCCAGCGAAGCCAATCGCCGCAGCGCCCGCTGCCAGATGTGCAAGGCCATCCTCCGTCATTCCATCATTCAGCGACGCGATAAGCCGTCTCCAGCGAGGGCTTGAACTGGACATCCAGGGTCAAGTCGCGGACGGTTCGCCGCGTCGCATAGATAGTGATCTCGTGATACAGCGGTGTAAAGGGCACATCCTCGGCCACAATCGCTTGCAGCTCATCGTACTGCAGCTTGCGCACCGCCTCATCCACCTCGGCGATGGCCGACACAACCAGTTCGTCGGCGCGCGGGTTGGCATAGCCATAGCTGCGCCGCTGGTTCAGGCTGCCCTGACTCCACACCCAGTTGGACATGAAAAAGTCGGGGTCGCCGGTCATCAGCGTATAGGGCATCATGGTCAAGTGATAATCGCCGCTCTTGAGCGCCTCGTTCCAGGCTCCGGCCTCGACTGTTTCGATCTCGACCTGAATACCCAGGTCGGCCACCGTAGCCTTGAGAATCTGGCCGATGTTGGCGTAGGGCCAACGGCCAAGCAAGGCCGAGCTAAGGATCAACTTGACAGACACCTGCTCGCCGCCAAGCGCCTCTTGCGCCAGCGACCTGGCCGCTTCTGGATCGTAGCGAGGGGCAATGTCGGTGCGCACCCACGACCTGGCATACGGGGTGATCACACTGACCCCCGGATCGCCAAAGCCGTACAAGGTATTGTCCACCAGCATTTGTCGATCCAGGGCCATGCTCACCGCCTGGCGCAGCCGCACATCGTCGAAAGGCGGCTTGCCGCTGTTAAAAGTGAGATAGTGGGTGGTCGCCACCCCTTGCTGGAGCAAAACCAGGTTGGGGTCTGCCTCGACCACCGCCGCCTGTTCGGGCTGCAACGAACCAACATCCATAATCGCATCGATCTCGCCGGTCTGCAAGGCGGCCAGCCTGGTATTGGCATCGGCAATGTATTTGAACGTCACCCGCTCCAGCCTGGGCGCCGGCCCCCAATAGTCTGGGTTGCGTTCGAGGATCACACTGTCGCCTTCGATGTACTCGACAAACTTGAACGGCCCGCTGCCCACCGGCCCGCTCGGCCAGCCCTCGTCGTTCAGCGAAGCGGGCGAGATCATGGCGCTGGAAAAATAGGCGATAAGCTGCGGCAGGTTGGGCGTCGGTGCTTTCATCACAAAACGCACCGTGTAATCATCCACCTTTTCCAGCCGATCCAGGTTGGGCAGGGTCACATCGTATTCTCTTTGCAACGCGGGGACGTTGAGCAGCACGGCGTCGGCGTCAAAGGGTGTGCCGTCGTGAAAACGCACCCCCTGGCGCAGGTAAAAAGTCCACTCGGTGCCTTTGGCATTCTTTTCCCAGCCTGTCGCCAGCACCGGTTGGGCGACCATGTCATTGTCCAGGATAACCAGCGGCTCCCAGACGCACAGCGAGCCGTGCAGGAAATACCATTCTGCCGGCCCATAATACAGATTTCGGCCCAGGCCGATGATCAGCTCTTGCTTGACCGGCGTCGGTGTCGGCGTGGGCGTCGATGTTGGCGCCGACGTCGATGTGGCCGTGGGCGCTGTCGTTGCGGCCTGGCAGCCGGCAAGCGCGAGCAAGACCAGGATCGACATTGTGTTGGCAAACAGCGAGATTCGTGAGCGCATTGCATTCTCCTTAGGTGATTGTCAGGTCAAACGTCCGTTATTGCAATCAATTGCAACAAGATAGTATAGCAGCAGCGGGGCAAAAAGGCAAATGCGCTTTATCCGGGTGGCCCTTTTTCGCATCATTGACCCAAACACACAGCGATGATATAATGTTCGCGGTCTCGGCGCGTGCCGGGCCGATGCATTCCGGGGTAGTTCAGTGGTAGAACACTCGGCTACGACCCGAGAGGGCGCTGGTTCGAATCCGGCCCCCGGACTTTGGTACTCGAGTTTAGAGTTCACTTGAGCGGTATCTGAACCTTAACAAAAAACGAA
>CAYRXM010000148.1:0-12067 GCA_964428175.1 uncultured Anaerolineae bacterium | reverse complement strand
AGCTGCTTAAATGTTCATAAAAACCTGGTTTCTGACACCCCCTGAGCAGTTACCGATTTTAGGACAAAATATTTGAGCCTTTACTGCCGCCATGCTATAATCTGAATTCGGGCAAACAACGAGACCACAGTTTGGCAGAGAGGAGCAAACGATGCGTGATCGATATGACGTGGTGATTGCCGGCGGTGGGCCGGGCGGCGTGTGTGCGGCGGTCGGGGCGGCACAGGAAGGCGCGACGGTGCTGCTGGCTGAGCGTTATGGCTTTTTGGGCGGCATGGCCACCGCCGGGCTGGTCAACCCCTTTATGTCCTACCGCGCCGGCGGCAAAAAACTGACCTCGGCCGTGTTTAACGAACTTTTGGACAGACTGGACAAGATCGGCGCGCTGGACCGGGGCGGTCAGGTCTTTGATGACGAGGGGATGAAAATCGTCCTCGACCGGATGATGCAGGACTATGGCATCGATCTGCTGCTGCACGCAACCTTGACCGGCGTCGAGATGGCGCCCGGCGAGCCGCTGATCGCGGCAGCGCAGGTGGTGGGCAAATCGGGGCAGATGGCCCTGCACGGGGCAGTCTTTGTCGACTCGACCGGCGACGGCGACCTGGCCGCCTTTGCCGGCGCGCCTTTTGAAATGGGCCGCAAGCAAGACGGCCTCTGCCAGCCGATGACGCTCTGTTTTCGCGTCGGCGGGGTGGCCGGCCGCCCAACCGTTGCGCAGCTGCACGAGGAGCTGAACTCAATCTATCTGGAGGCCAAGGCGGCGGGAGAGGTGAACAACCCGCGCGAGGACATTTTGATCTTTGCGACGACCGTGCCGCACATTTTCCACTTTAATACCACCCGGGTCATCCAGCGCAATGCGACAAACACGCTCGATATGACCGCCGCCGAACTGGAAGGTCGCCGCCAGACCGCCGAACTGGTCGATTTGTTCCGCCGCAAGTCGCCGCGTTTCCGCGACGCCTACCTGATCAAGACGGCGGCCCAGATCGGCGTGCGCGAGTCGCGGCGGGTGATGGGACAGTACGTGCTCGATGTCGATGATGTGCTGGAAGCGGCCAGGTTTGAGGACGGCATCGCGCGCAGCAATTATCCGGTGGACATTCACAGCCCGACCGGTGAGGGCACGGTGCTTCAACACCTGCCGCCGGGCGAGTTTTACGAAATCCCCTATCGCTGCCTGGTGCCGCAGGGCGTGGACAATTTGTTGATCGGCGCGCGCTGCATCAGTGCAACGCACGAAGCGCACTCGTCGCTGCGGGTGATGCCGGTGGTAGCCGGGATCGGCGAAGCGGCGGGGATCGCCGCCGCCTGGGCCGCGCGTGAGGGCATAGCGCCGAAAGAGATCGACGGCGTAAGATTGAGCAAGCGGGTTCTGGGGTGATTTCACCGGCCCGGCCTCGGGCGAGGCCGGGCCTGACGCTATCTGGCGCCAACCAGGACAATGTTTTCTGCCTTGGTCTCGGCCAACAACGTGCGGACCGGCAGGCCGTTCGAGTCGTACCCGCCAACGATCAGCCCCACCTGATCGAACTCGATGCGATAGATCGTGCCATTCAGATCGATCTCGATGCGATCGTGCTGCGGACGGCCTTCGCCTTCCTCCTGCTCGACCTTGAGATAATAGACGTTGCGCTGCTCGCTGGCGCGACGCCGCTCCAGTTCTTCGTCTTGTTGGTTGACCCGCCCGCGAACGGTGATTTTCATTGGCTCCCCCCTTGATCGTTATCCCGGATATTGTTCGAACAACTGCCCCCATTGGCTCTCACGCTTCCACTGCTCGACCACCTTGCTGCCCTTGAGCGGGTACCAAAAGTGATCGTGATAGTATTCGCTGGCAAAGATGAAAATCTTGACCAACGGGGTGTGGAAGAGCAGTTTTTGGAATACCTTGAGCGGTGAGCGCCAGAGCAGCATGCCGGTGCCGGTGCCCAGGTTTACGCCGACCTTGAAATTCCAGCGTTCCTCGGCTACCTCGGGCATGCCGACGATCTCGATCTGGCGCGGATCGCCCTGGCCCAGGCCGCGCTCGGTGGCGTGAGCAATGTATTGGATGTTCAGCGGATCAAAGCCCATCATTCGCGCCGATACGGCGTCGATGGCAACCTGATCGGCAGAAGCGAGAATCACGTCTTTTTGACGCGGGATTAGCGTGCGCGGCCCCGGCCCCTCACCGGCGGTGGTGCCGTCCATAGTACAAAAGAGGCCGCTGTGGATTTCCTTCTGGATGGCCAGCAAATCGACCAGCGTGTCGTGGATCCAGGTGTGGGTGTAATGACGGTTGATGTTGAGCAGCCCGCCAAAGGCGTTCTTCATCGCGCCGGTCGTCACAGTATAGCTGTGACACTTGACCGTGGGCAGGTGGACGATGTTTTTGCCGAAAAAATAGTCGGGCAGGTAAATGCCTTCCGGAAAGATGTGGTCGAGCACGGCCATTTTGGCTTTCGGTTTGTAGGGCACCCAGCTCATATCTTCGGGCTTGAAATTGTACTTTTTGGGAATGCCGTACCTGTCTAGCACCGGCCCAAACTTGTTGTACTTGTCGCCCAGGTCGGCGATGGTTACAACTGTCTTGTTGTGTACGTCCACAATGTCGCTCAGCCCGGCCCGCTGCAGGGCCAAAATCGTCCCTTCGAGCTGCCAGGGCGTGGTGTTGGACCCCGGAAAGAGCAGATGCCAGCTGATGTTGTCCTTGAGGATGGTCGTCGCCGACGGATCGAGGGCCTGCCGCAGCCCGGCCAATTCGCACAGCCGTTGATAGTCGTCGAGCACGGCAGCAGGGCTGGTGCGCAGCACTGCCACTTTTGACTTGGTCATTCTGAACTCCTGTCAATCCAAAATTTTGATATGTCCGATTCGCGCAGCGTGATCCCGGGTTTCGACATTCGCTTGCGCAATGTCCAGGCGCTGCATGGTGGCCAACCGGTAAAAGCCAACCTGGAGTTGATAGTCGCCCGCCGGCAGGTTGGCCGGCGTGTAAAGCACAAATTCATCCAAAACGATCTCGCCCGCCGCCCACGCCGAGGTGGGATAGGAGGCCAGCCCCGGCTCGTGATCGGCGCCGGCCCAGACCGGGCTGCCAGTCTGTGGGTTGACCTCGCCGAGCAGGTGGGTGAACGCCGTGTAATCGGTCGTCGTCGGCGCGGCAGACTGCCAGTACAGGGTCAGTACGATGGCCTCGCCGGCCCGGTATGCTTCCTTGTCCAGATCATAGCCGATCAGGCGCAAGCCGTCGCGCCAGGCCACATCGAGCGGGTGCTGGGGCGCGATCTGCGGCGCGCTCCCAGCAGGCACGCGAAAGACCTGGTAAAAGGGACCACCGTTGTGGACGCCCCCGGCATCGACGATCTGCCCGGCGGGGTAACAGCGGGCCAGCCGTTCGAGCGAGCGCCCGTCCAGGTAGGGGACGATCACAAAGTCGGCCGGACGGCCGGGGGCGGCAGGCAGCACCAGCGCATAGCGCCCGTCATAGCTCTTCGCGCCGTGGCGATCCCAGGTGACAAAGCGCACGATGGGGTGGCCCATCTGGATCGGCGACAGATAGACGTCGGATTGGCCGACGTGCGCCCGCACCGCGCGCGCCGTTTCGAGCAGACCGGCGTCATAGGCCTGCACCAGCACTGGCTGCGCGCCCCAACGCGCAAAATAAGCGTACAGGTGATCGATCGCGCTCAGGGCCAGGCAGATCACCAGGGCAATCAGCAGAATTTTACGTAAAACAACCTGCTCTTGGCGTTTAATCTGCCGGATCGACTGCCACCCTGCCGTCGCCGCCAGCCCGACCAGCACGGCCACTGCCGGGGTGACGCCCAGCGCGCGGCCAAAGTGCGGCGCAAACTCGGTGAGCACGGTCGGCAGGAGCATCACACCCAGCCAGGCCGGCAGCAGCGCGTATTCCGGACGGCGGGCGCGCCACAGGCAAATGCCGAGGCCGATCCAGAACAGGAACGACTGGAACGGGTTGAGCGCGGGGCGGCCCGGCAGGTTGCGGATCGGCTCCAGGTCGCCCTTGAAATTGAACGCGGCCAGCGTATCGAGCAGATTTTGCCCCAGCGCCTTGAGCGGATCGTCGCTGCCCGCGCCGAGCGTGTAATGCGTGACCTGCGCGCTGCGATAGGTAAACTGCTCCCAGTGGGCGACGAAATACGCGCCCAACGGAGCAAAAACCAGAATCGAGACGATCACGCAGATAACGAATCCCCACCACCGACGGCGCAGCAAAGGACGGTCGCAAAGCAGCAGCCAGCCCAAAACAAAAACAATCAGCAGCGGGGTCACCCGCGCCGACGAATAGGCATACGGCCCCAGCCCCAACGCCACACCGGCAGCGACAAACCAGCCCGGACTTCCCGTACGCAGCCCGCGCCACAGCGCGGCGAGAGCCAGCGTAAGCAGCAGCGGCGCCAGCACCGGCTGGATGCCCGTGCGGCTCAGGGTCAGGTGCCATTGCAAGGTAGCCAGCGTAAATGTGCTGATGCCGGTCAGCATCGTTTTGGCCCCGGTTTCCCATTGGGCGAACAACTCGACGATCAGCCACCACAAAGCGGGAATGGTCAGCGTGCCGGCCAGCGCCGAGATCAGCCGCCCGCCGGTGTGGGCAACGCCCACCAGCCGGAACAGCGCGGCGATCAGATAAATGTGCATAGGATCCATGCCCATGTTTTCGGTGAAATAGATCGGCGTGACGCCCTTGAGGATTTCGACCGCTTCGACCTGATGAAAGGCTTCGTCAAAGTGCAGGCCAGGCGGGAATCGATCCAGGGCGAAAAAGCGCAGCACCCCGGCCAGCAGGGTGATCGCTAAAAGAATCAATATGTTTGAATTTTTGCGGATGTTTTTCAACATGTATGGCCGGATTGGGATATTCGTAGAACGTCCCGAATGATACCCCAAATACGGTCTCACGTCAAGGTTTGCAGTCCGGCGGGCGATCTCTTGTCAGTTTGCGGGTTGTGAGGTATACTGAATGTGCGATTGATGATTTGGAGTGCGCATGAAAACTTGGTTTTCGACATTGAAACTGAACCGCTTTGAAAAGACACTCTTGTTTACATCAGCCGGCGGCTGCCTGCTGGTCTGGATCATTTTCCTTGTCCTGGCATTCGGCGATTTTGGGTCGCCTCCGGCGGTCCAGGCCATGACGACCCGCTTCGCCGGCAACGTTCCAGAGACCTCTCTTACGCCCGGCTCGGCTGACGATCCGCACCCAACGGGGGTGCTGTCCGGCGATGCGACAGCCACCTCCTGGCCGCCGACACCCACGCCAGAAATGACTTCGACGCCACAGCCGACGCCCAACCCGATTGGTGTTGCGCCGCTGCCGCTCGATCCGGATATGCAGGTGATTGCCTTGCTCGGCATCGACGAAAAGCAGAGCGCCGGCGTGTGGCGCACCGATTCGCTCATCCTCGTCTTTGTGCAGCCGGAACGCAAAAAAATCGCAATGATCTCGATCCCCCGCGACCTGTGGGTGTACATCCCCGGTCACGGCTATAACCGCATCAATACCGTCGATTCGTTGGGCGTGCGTACCAAGCACACCGGCGGCGGGCGCGGCCTGCTCAACGACACGCTGCGCTACAACCTCGGTGTGCCGGTACACAAATACGCGCGGATCGATTTCCGGGGCTTTGTCGATATCATCGATGCCCTCGGCGGCGTAGACGTATACGTCGAAAAACCCATCGCCGACACATTTCCCGATCCGCTTTCGCCGGACGGCGTTTTCGATCTCGATCTTGATGTGGGTTGGCACACAATGGACGGGCACACCGCTCTGGGATACTCGCGTTCGCGCCGCACCACCAGCGACTTTGACCGCTCGCACCGCCAGCAGCTGGTACTCAAGGCGCTGTGGAAAAAGGTGCTCACCCCGGAAACCATTGCCCGCGCGCCCAAGTTATGGGAAACCTTTGAAGCGTCATTTTCCACCGACATCAACCTGGTCGACGCGCTGGCCCTGGCGACGACCTTTCAGGGCCTCGACTCGGACGGCATCAAGAGCGTGAACCTGGGTTTCGATACCGCCCACCCGTGGACCATGCCGGATGGCGCACAGGTGCTCCTGGCCGATGTCGAGGCCATCCAACAGATTATTTTGGACCTATTGAAATAACAGAACGAGGAAAATATGGGACGTCAAACAGCCAACCCGGCGGCAGCGCAAACAGCATTCAAACTGCCCATTGTGCGCACGATCGAAGAGACGGGCCTGTCGATCAGCTTTTTGTCCGAGCTGGTGCTCAAGGTGCTCTATTATCGCGGCGGCGGCATTTCCGGCCTGGACATCACCGAGACGGTCAAACTGCCTTTTATCGGCGTGCTCGAACCGGTGATGGAATTTCTCAAGCGCGAAAAATTCTGCGAAGTGACCGGCACCGGCGGCTTTGGCGAGTCGAGTTATCAGTATACGATCTCGGAAAAAGGCAGCGACAAGGCGCGCGAACTGCTGGAACGCAACATGTACGTCGGCCCGGCGCCGGTGACGCTGGAGCAGTACCGCCAGGTGATGAACGTCCAGGCGCTCAAGCAGGTGACGGTGCAGAGCCGCGAGCTGCAACAGGCGTTGTCGCACCTGGTGATCAGCCCGCGCACGCTGGAACAAATCGGCCCGGCGGCCAACTCGGGGCGCTCGATCTTTTTGTTTGGCCCGCCCGGCAACGGCAAAACCTCGGTCGCCGAAGCGATCGGCTCGCTGGTGATGAAAGACGCCATGTACATCCCCTACGCCATCGAAGTCGAAGGGCAGATGATCAAGGTTTTTGATCCGGTTAACCACCGGCCGGCCCAAGATACCAACCCCGGCACCAGCCGCTCGCTCGACCGGCGCTGGATCAAGATCACCCGCCCGATGGTTATCGTCGGCGGCGAGCTGACCCTGGAGACGCTCGACCTGATCTATAACGAAACGTCCAAGACCTACGAAGCGCCGTTCCAGGTCAAGGCCAACGGCGGGATGTTTCTGATCGATGACTTTGGGCGGCAAATGGTGCGCCCGCGCGACCTGCTCAACCGCTGGATCGTGCCGCTGGAGAAAAAGGTCGATTTTTTGACCCTGCAAACGGGCAACAAGATCGAGGTGCCGTTCGATGTACTGATCGTCTTTTCAACCAACCTGGAACCCAAAGAATTGGTTGACGAAGCGTTTTTGCGGCGCATCCGGCACAAGATCAACATCGGCAACCCCACCTTTGACGAATACCGCGAGATTTTCAAGCGCATGTGCCAGGTGCGCCACGTGCCCTACGACGAGCAGGGCCTGGCCTATCTGCTCAAAGAATTTTATCACAAGCGGGGCATCGAGCGCCGCGCCTGTCACCCGCGCGACATTCTGGACGAAATCCTGGACATCTCGCGCTACCTGGGCGTCCAACCGACAATGAGCAAAGAATTGCTCGACCGGGCCTGCGAATCCTACTTTGTCGAGTTGTAAATATGGCAAAATTACCCTGGTTTGACATTGGCCGCACGCTGAATTGGGGCCATCGCGGGGCCAGCGGGCACGCGCCGCAAAACACGCTGGCCGCTTTTCTCCTCGCCGCCGAGATGGGCGCCGACGGCATCGAGCTTGACGTGCATCTATCCGCCGATGGCGAGGCGGTGGTCATTCACGACGACACCGTCGATGCGACGACGGATGGCAGCGGGCAGGTAAGCGCGATGACGCTGGCCGAACTCAAGGCGCTGGATGCCGGTGGCTGGTTCGATCCCCGCTTTGCCGGCGAGCGCATCCCTACCTTGCAAGAGGTATTCGACGCGGTGGGCCAGCGCCTGCTGATCAACGTCGAGATCAAGGTCGAGGCGGGATATCATCCGCCCGATCAGGAAGCGGAGACAGTGCGGCTGATCGAGGACAACGGTCTCATCGAACGGGTGATCGTTTCCTCGTTTTCGATTTCCAGCCTGCGCCGCACGCGCCGGCTCAACCCCAACATTGCCCTGGGACTGCTCTATGCGCGGGTCGAGACGCCGCTTTTTCCCACCCTGGCCCGCCTGCTGGGCGCTCGCTACGAGGCGCTGCACCCGCAGTTCTGCCTGGTCAATGCCGGTTATATGGCCAGGGCGCGGCGGCGTGGTTTGCAGGTCAACGCCTGGACGGCCAACGAAGTGAGCGATATGCGCCGGCTGCTCGACGCCGGCGCGAACGGGATCATCACTAACTACCCCGACCGGCTGCGCGATCTGTTGGCCGAACGCGCTTTATAGTATGCCCGATTTTCCGGTCCTCTGGCTGCGCTTGATCCGCCTCGCCTTTTGGCTGTTTTACAACCCCTTTGCCTGGACCTACGATCCGGTCAGCCGGCTCGTGTCGCAGGGCCACTGGCGCCGCTGGCAGCGGACTGCACTGGATGAATTGACCGGCACGCGAGTGCTCGACCTGGCCTTTGGCACCGGCAACATGCTGGTCGATTTGACCATGGCGGGCCTGGAGGTGACGGGGATCGATCTGTCGCCGTCGATGGGGCGCATTGCCGGGCTCAAGCTGCGCCGTGCGGGGCTGTCGGCGCCCCTTGTGCGCGGCCGCGCGCAAGGGTTGCCCTTTCCAGATGCCTGCTTTGACGCAGTGCTCTCGACTTTTCCAGCTGACTTTGTCTTTTCCCGGTGGACATTGAGCGAGGTGGCCCGCGTGCTCAAGCCAGGCGGGCGGTTTGTGGTGGTGGCGATGGCGCTGCTCAAGGGGCGCGATCCGTGGTCGCGCTTTTTGGAATGGCTGTACCGGATCACCGCCCAGCGAATGCCGCTGTCCGACCTCGACGAACTGCTCGCGCCTGTCGGGCTGACCTACCGCACGGTGTGGCGGTCGGTGGACAATACCGAGGTCTTGATTTATCTGCTCGCACACACAACCTGATGCCGGGCGATATTCACTTATTCGGCATCAGGAACATTTTCGCTACACAATTCGTCTCAACTACACACCAAGCCAAACGACAAAGGAGTAGTTGAGATGACCTCAAAAATCGGCCCCCTTTTTCTCTTGATAGCAGTCACAACCCTGTTCACCGTTGGTCTTGTCTACGCCACAATCGAGTTGCCGAATCTGATTAATATGTGGCTCATCCAAGCGTTCGATTTTCCGGGCGTTGATTCTAGCATCGAGAGCAGCGTAACAGAGGCCTTTATCCAGTCTAACCATATTCGGCTCATAGGGTTCGGGTGTCTGGCCGTTATAGTCGCCCTGATTGTGATTGGGTTGGCCGCTGAGAAACGCCACCTGGCATCGCTGGGGGCATTCGCCTTCTTTCTTCCTGTTTTTGGACATTTCGCTCTCAATATGTTCTTTCTGGCTGGTTTGGGAATACTGCGGGTCGTCTGGATGCCGATTTTGGATGTTTCATATCGTTGGTTGAACCTGGGGGACATTGCTTATTTGCCCTATATGGTGCTGGTCTATTTCCCTGCGCTCATCGGAATTGATGTCAGATCGTATGTTATCTATTTCTTTATGGGTTCGGGATTGTTTTTGTTTGTACTGGGCGTCTTTACGTGGTTATATTCCTACGCACAGCAAAGGCATATCGCCAATTGGGGGCTTTATCGTTTTTCGCGGCATCCGCAGTACCTGGGGTGGATCGTGTGGAGCTATGGCCTGATGCTTTTTATCTCACGTTTGCGTGGGCCACGGATTATGTACAACCTCGGCGGGAGCTTGCCGTGGCTTCTATCGACAATGGTCATTGTTTGCGTGGCAATGCTGGAAGAGATAAAAATGAACCGAAAAGTCGAATATCAAGATTACCGTTCCAAGACGCCATTTTTGTTTCCGCTGCCTTTTTTTGTTTCTCGAGTGATTTCTCTGCCCTATCGGTTGGTTTTGAGAAAGGAAAGCCCTGAGAATGGATGGGAGGTGTTAATCGTATTGTTTTTGTATACCGGTATTTTGGTGTTGCTCTCCGTGCCCTTTCTCGTATTTCACTGGCCTCCGGATACGGGCTGGTTTCGATTTCCATTCAACGTACCCCCGTTTTCATAGTGGGCTATTCACAGGTGGTTGACAGGTCACCGCCAATCATCCAACAGGGCAGTGGGGGCGAGTTGCTCAAGCGGCAGTTTTTGCAGTGGGTTGAGGCTGCAACGTATTTTTTGCAGAGTCGAGTTCAGAACTGCCGCCTGGGTCGGTATTGGATCGCTTCGGCGATATGCGGCGTCTCGATTCGCTCGCTTTGTGCCAGGTCGGCGATGGTCCGCGAGAGCTTGAGGATGCGGTGATAGGCGCGCGCGCTCATCTGTAACTGCTGCATCGCCGTGCGCAGCAGAGCCTTGCCCGTGTTGTCGATTTGGCAGTATTCGCGCACCTCGGCCGGCCCCATGTCGGCGTTGCAGGCCAGCGATGTCCCCTCAAAACGCCGGCGCTGCATGTCGCGCGCCGCCTCGACGCGCGCGCGCACCGACGCGCTCGGTTCGCTCAGCCGGTCGCCGGACAGTTTGTCATAGTCAACTGCCGGCACGTCGATGTGGATGTCGATGCGGTCGATCAATGGCCCGGAGATGCGCTTCTGATAGCGCGAGATCATGGTCATCGTGCAGGTGCATTCGTGAGTGGAATCACCAAAATAACCGCATGGACACGGGTTCATAGCGGCCAGCAGCATCACATTGGCCGGAAAGGTGAGCGTTCCGGCGGCGCGGCTGATGGTGACGATCTTGTCTTCGAGCGGCTGGCGCAGCGTTTCCAGGTTGCGCGTGCCGAACTCGGGCAGTTCGTCCAAAAAGAGCACGCCGCGGTGGGCCAGTGAGACTTCGCCGGGACGCGGCCAATGCCCGCCGCCGACCAGCCCGGCGTGGCTGATGGTATGGTGGGGCGCGCGAAAGGGACGGTGACGGATCAGCGGCGTGTCGGCGGGGATCATGTCAGCAACGGAATAGATGCGGGTGACTTCCAACGCCTCGTCAAGGGTCAGTCGAGGCAGAATGCCGGGCATCGCGCGGGCGAGCAGCGTTTTGCCGGCGCCAGGTGGGCCTTGCATCATCAGGTTGTGACCGCCGGCGGCGGCAACCTCAACGGCGCGCTTGACATGCTCCTGACCCTTGATCTCTTGAAAGTCGGTTGCGTAGGCCGGCGGATCATCGTCGTCGAAAAACTGCTCTGGCTCGTAGGGAGCGATGGTGTTGATGCCCAGCAGATGGCTGACCAGCCGGCCCAGCGTGGCGACGGGATACACGGTCAATCCCTGCACCAGCGCCGCTTCGGGCGCGTCGGCCTGCGGGACGTAGAGGATATTGATGCCCTCGTCGCGGGCCTGGGCGGCCATCGGCAGAACGCCCTGCACGTGGCGCACGCTGCCGTCGAGCGACAGCTCGCCGATGATCATGGCCTTGTCTTCAAAGGGAAAAAGCTGCTCGGAGGCGATCAGCACGCCGACGGCGATGGGCAGGTCGTAGGCCGGGCCTTCCTTGCGCAAATCGGCCGGGGCAAGGTTGATGGTGAGCCGCCCTTCCGGGAATTTCAGGCCCGAGTTGCGGATCGCCGAGCGCACCCGCTCGCCGGCCTCACGCACGGCGGCATCGGGCAGGCCGACCAGCGTCCACGAGGGCAGGCCGCGCGAGATGTCGACTTCGACCTGGATCGGCGCGCCTTCCAGGCCGACGACAGCGCAACTGGTCACTTGAGCGAGCATAGGGCATCCTTTGAGGTTGGCGCAAGACGGAGCACTGGTTATGAACGCTCAGGATTGTACCTGAATCGGGCCGGTTGTGCAAATGCGGGTTTGCAGCGCAGGCAGTGTATTACACTTGATATTGTTTTCTCAAGCAGCCCTTCGCGTTCAAACACCAGAGGTAGTGAGTCTTGATGGCTCCCAGAATGACCCGGCAGGCGGCCGCGCGGCGAGCCGTCTTTTTCTCCCGGACGAGCCAGATATCGCGGTGACTGCTTTTCGATCCATTTCATGATTCTCCTGAAAAAAGGTCAAAAGCGACAAACAAGTCAAAATGCTCAACACATCAAACTCGTCGAGTTTGAAAACTCGTCGAGTTTGAAACATCTTGGGACTTTGCCAATTGTGCTTGTTAACGTAACTTTTGTGCAACTGAAAGCCGATCTGCCAAAAACGGCTGAAAAAAC
>CAYRXM010000147.1:11260-12080 GCA_964428175.1 uncultured Anaerolineae bacterium | reverse complement strand
AGATAATGAGCGGTGACTGGAGTTCAGACGTGTGCTCTTCCGATCTGTATTTGGGAAAAAGCATCTTCAGAAGACAAGTATCGTTTGCTGGCAAATATGGGATTTGCTTATCTTCAACTCGATGAGCAGGTAAAGGCCGCTCAATTCTTCATCGACGCTCACAGATTCCATCCGGACAGCAGCAAAGCTCTCGCCAATGCAGCATTGGGTTTCTTGTTACAAGGTGAGAGGATATGTTGTCAGGAACTCGCCTATCAGGCCCTAGAAAAAGATCCGACTACCGTGCCAGCATATTCAATGCTCGTACATTCATCTGCAGATGATGAATCTTTTGACCAAGTGTTGGCTAAAGTGCCTGAAGCTTACCGGAATACGGGTGAAGTAGCGTTGGCCCTTGGGCATCTTGCCCGACAACGAGGACTACTAGAACAAGCTGAGCACTGGCTTCGGGTATCTGTGGAGCAAGACACTCAAAACCACCCTGACCCCCGCGCTATTTTGGCCGACTTGCTTTTGTCAAAGTTGATGCAAGACAAGCCAGCCTTTGGAGCACGAGGTATCATCAACACAAATGAAACGTTGGCAAATGAGATCTTGACATTATACAACTATGCCTGGGAACGTATCTCAAGAGGCGATGTCCCGAATCGGAGACAAAGTCTGTTGGTCAATCGGGCAACAGTAAAGGCGATACTGGGGGATCTTTACGGAGCAATCCGCGATTGTGATGAAGCGCTGGATGAAGGCACAGATAACCCACTGATTGTCAGACAGCGGGCATTGCTGGCATATCAAATCGAAGATCTGGGCAAAGCTGCTG
>CAYRXM010000147.1:0-11250 GCA_964428175.1 uncultured Anaerolineae bacterium | reverse complement strand
TGCGCTTTTCCGACAGTTACTGGAAAGAAATGAAGCTCCAGATGCAGGATTCCACTTGGCAACAGTCTTGCTTGAAGATGGAAAGCTGGTCGAAGCTGAAACTGTGATTCGGGAGTTTCTAGACCGACCCGATTTGGAATCTTGTTGGCTTGTCGACGGCACTCAACTATTGGTACATATTCAACTACAAGCTGCAAAGTTATCTGAGGCAAAGAAACAAGCAAACGCTCTACGCAGCGCTTTTCCAAATGATCTACGTGTGTTGGCGTTGTGTGCATCTGTCGCAAGGTATGAAGGTCGAACTCAAGATGCCAAGGAGCTACTGGTTGAAGCTCGAACCAAACTCACGCCAAGCATAGACGTAGCAACGCGATACCACCTTGCACACGAGTTGTTTGCGAATGGCGAATTTGGCATTGCCGCAGAATTGCTTGCCAGAATTGTTGACGCACAAATAGACAGCCCACCTACTCGTCTCCTCGTGAATTGTTATTACCGTGCAGGGAATCTAGCGCCCGCTCTGGAAATCTGCGGAAGTTTGAGAGAACGAGAAGGTCCCATCAAGTTCATCACAGAAATCGAGGCAGCGATCTATCAAGAAACCGATGACTTGCCTGCTGCCAAGCAAGTGTATCAGGAATACCTTGAGATATTTCCTAATGATTCGGTAGCTAGACTCCACCTTGCGGTTGTTAACTACCGCTTGAAGAATTTTGATGATCTCGACCTGTTCCTCAAGCGGGAAATCGAGCCAAAAGAGTTTGTCTTTGAGGAATGTATCCAGTTGGCAAGACTCTATCTTGCTCGGGACCTCACCAAGAAGGCTCTGGAAACCGCCTACGAAACTCGAAGACGTTTTTTCGACAATCCGAACGCACACCTCGCTTATGTTCAGATTTTCTTCCGCTGTGAAGAAGAGAACCGCGGCTGGCTGAACGTTGAGCAAGTTGGGGCGGATACAGCGGTGCATCTCGATCACCTGATGCAGCAACAAGATGTCTGGATTATAGTTGAGGATCATGTTGATAGGGAAGCAAAACGGGGCGAGTTTTCGCGTTCACACCCATATGTGGACAAGCTGTTGGGGAAAAAGGCCGGTGACACGGTCGACATCTCCTATGGTTTCCATACTGAGAATGTAACGATCAAAGAGATCAAAAGCAAGTTTGTCCATGTTCTTCACGAGACACTGAACGCTTACCAATTCCATTTTCCAGACACACCGGGCATATGGTATGGTCAAGTGCAGGTACCGGTAGAAAAAGGGAAAGCAATCCACGGACTTCAACCTGTCTTCGACATGATCGATAAGCAAGAGGACTTCTATCGACAGGCCATAGAGTTCTATCGTCAAGGAATTGTCCCTCTTGGTGCCCTGTCCAGCATGTTGTCCAAGAACCCAATCGAGGTTAGGGCAATGCTAACATCTAGCCCAGAACCAGGCATGCGTTGCTGTCTAGGAGACCTCAAGGAAAGAAGATCGGCTTTTAGAATCTTATCCAGTAGGCCCAAGCTTGTGGCAGATATTACCTCCCTGATGACTCTACCCCATCTAGATGTAACTGAGCAGGTAGCTGAAGCATATGGCAAGATCGGAGTCGTTCGAAAAACATTGGAGCTGGTTGAAGAGCTTTTGAATGATATGCTAATGCACAAAGGTGAGTATTGGACGATCGGCAAAGAAGGAGATCAATACACACGATTCCTTGTGACCGAAGAGATAATTCAGCACAATAGAACATCTCTCGAATCTACTCTCGATTGGGCGTGCCGACACTGTGAAATTGTGCCCTGCACCGCGGCTTTGAGTATGATGCGAGATGCGCGGGTCAAGCTGGGAGATTTGATCGGTCCATCATTTCTTGAGACAGTTCTTGTGGCAGCCACTGAAAATCGGGTACTGTACTCAGATGATGAACCCCTGCGTCGATTGGCTGCAAGTGAGTACCAAGTCTCTGGTGTTTGGACGCAGATTCTCCTGATGGATCTGAAGGGCAAAGGAATGCTGCCAGAGAGCGATTATGTGCAATCGTGCATTAACCTTGCTTGTATGAACCACAGACACACGAGTGTAGATGGCCCAACCCTTTTACAGGCTGCTAAACAAGCCAACTGGCATCTTACCTATCCTTTGCAGCAGGTAGCAAGAATGCTCAATGGCGCGAATTGTGATTGGAAGCTCTCCATAAGGGTTGCCAGTGATTGCATCCATTTGCTGTGGAAGCAACAGTTGTTGCCCGAGCAGTATGAGCAACTGATCATTGGGCTACTGGACGCAATAGCCTTTGGTCAGGCGAATAGACGTCTAGTTATTGATGCCCTGGAGCGAGCAGTGATATCCCGATTCGCACTAGCACCTATTGAACAGGCACGCCTCAGGCAGATCATACTAGTCTGGAAGCGATCCCACATATTGTAGGACTTCACAGGCCGCAACTTTGCGAGCAGTCTTGTCGTGTTGGCTCAGGAATCAGATGGTTCATGAGCAATACACCAACTGTCCCGCTGATGCGATAGTTTAGTAGTTTGAAAACAAGTGTGATATAATAGGGTAGATAAAGGTCTCCGCGCAGTGGATTCGGGTAAGTGCGCGGCGGTCCTACACTGTGAACCAGTTCAACAGGCAATCAACGTGCTGTTTGAGCCAGTGATCCTTCAAGGCGAAAGGAGGCGGCATGGCCTTCGATCTTGAGAAAGACATGTATGACACGACACTAGCACACTTGCCCGCGCTCATTGGATTTGATACTGTGTATGCCTATGGCATTGGCATACCTCTTTCGTACAAAATCGCTGACATTGGCTTGACTTCATTTCCAGATCGGAACCCGAGCGATAGACTAGATCATTCTCTTGCCCAAATGGGACAAACTGAGTTATGGATGCTGGCCAAAGCCATCGAGAGAGATGAGATCTCGGCACTTGAGATCCCTGTGATTCTGGGAAGACCAATCCCGGACTCCGATCGAAACCGTATGGTCGACTCCCTCTGCAATGCCGGATTGCTACGGCAAAATGATCGGGATAAGCTTGTGCCCACGGAATGGCTGTCACAGCAGTTGGGACCTGTTGTCTTTGTCGAGCTAAAACTCTCGCGGTGGAGACAAGCTCTTGACCAAGCGATCTTCTATTTGAGAAAAGCTGATATGTCCTGTGTCATTCTAGATGGTGACGCTGTTGAGACCGTTCCTATGGCGCCATTCAAAGAAGCAGGTGTTGGCTTGTTTGCTGCATGGCCAGGACGAATTGACGTCCGAGTGCTTCCAAAACCTAATAGATGTCCTCGAACATCTCACAGGCACTTCAATCGACTACGAGCCGTTCAGGACCTCTCAAGAAAACATTCTCGAAAATGGGTGTTTGCTCAAGTATGAGCAGTTACGGGATAGAGACTGATGCCGCCTTTTGAACCTCCACTCACTGTGGATGAAGTCCAGCAGGTCTACGGTGACCGGATGGATGTTGTTGAACCCTTGGCTGCAGGAGGCCAAGGAGCATTATTCACAGTAGTTTTTCACGGGATGAAAGCAGTCCTAAAAATATACAGAGATGCCGTGACCGTGAGAGCCGAAAGAGAGTGTGAGGCTCTAGAATGCGTGCAGTCAGACAACATCGTCAAGCTACTTGAGTGGGGCAAAGAAGTCGTTCGTGGCAGCGAATGTGTTTTCACTGTCACAGAATTTATTGAGGGAGAGACCCTTAGAGCACGGATAAACAGAGCCCCACTGACTGAACAAGAAGCAAGAAGGCTTGGAGTTGATGTCACCGCAGCTATCAGTGAGCTGTGGTCCCATTTCAGGATCGTTCACAGGGACATCAAGCCAGAGAACATAATTATCAAGAGTAGTGGAGCCGCTGTGATTCTTGATCTCGGTATTGCTCGACACCTTCAACAGGATACAATCACGACCTGGGGCACCTGGTTAGGGACCAATGGCTATATGTCGCCAGAGCAAGCACGAGCAAGGAAGTCTCTTACCTTCAAGTCCGACTTCTTTTCTTTGGGAATTGTCCTTTACGAGACAGTGGCACAGGATCATCCGTTTGGTAGACGGCAAGATCTGGTTGGGAAAACCGAGCCCGAATCACTCAGACGACGAACTGGAGTGTCTGAACCATTCTCCAGGGTCGTTCACTCTATGCTTGCTGTTGATCCCCTGGATCGACCGCACAATTGTGTACAACTGATCGCCCTACTTCAAGGAGATTAGACGATGTTTTTCTACAATCTCGGCTACCAATGGCCGATTCTGCCCCTTGGAAAGCATGGGGTCTGCATTGGAGCACAAGGAATAGATTCTCACTCCGCTCTGACCAGGCGTGGTCGAAAGGATCTCCCTGAATCATCTCAGAGAATCTTCGATCCTCAGATGTATCTCAGAGATTTAGGTGCCAACTGCACACCCGTAGTCGATAGACTCGTCACGTACCCTTGGTTCAATACGGCTGTCACCGAATGCCCAGAGACCCAGAAAACCCATGAATGGATCAAACAGGTATCTGCCAATGCAGGATGGCCATGTTTGGTCGATGATGGCAGATTGGATACAATCCACCAAATAACGAGGTTTTGTATAGACTTTCAAATGCAGTTTGGAGTAAAGGCTTTGATTCTCCCGGCGCCAATGACCCGGGATCCAGAAAGCGACTACACGTGCGAAACAAGGTGGCTTGACTGTGGACTGAATACCATACCTCCCGGCAGTAATCTACCTGTCTATGCTACTCTTGCAGTCTCTGACCGTAGCCTGATGCACCGAAAGCCTGATGAGTCAGATCTGCTGAATACCATTGTGGACCAGATCACAGCCCGGACAGAGTTGAACGGGGTATATATTGTTCTGGAGCAAGTCGTACCATCAGACT
Source organism: uncultured Anaerolineae bacterium (assembly GCA_964428175.1). Lineage (GTDB taxonomy): Bacteria > Chloroflexota > Anaerolineae > JAFGEY01 > JAFGEY01 > CAYRXM01. The sequence goes on along the minus strand of CAYRXM010000147.1, from coordinate 6,384 downwards.
CTCCTTATCTTCTTGACTCTGGAGTAGCCTGGGCATTGCTTAGGCTATGCTACGACTTCGGCGTGCGATCTGGCTTGGAGGTCATTGTGAACTACACTGACATTTTCGGATTAGCTTGTATGGCGGCTGGAGCCACAGGCTTTTGCTCTAGCATAAACACAAAGGGCAAAAGGCTATGCCCTAATGACTTTGAACCTCGTGAGGGAGGACGAGCTTATCCCAAATTCTACTCACCCTCCCTTATCCTTAATTTGTCGCCAAGAGACATAGCAGGAAAGATCGCTGCTAGACGTCTCTTGCGTTTTCTAAGCTCAGATACAACGGAATACAGTTCTTCACTCATTGATACTATAGAAGCTGAGCAAGATATCGATCAGGTTGAAGCTTGGCAAGAAAGACCTAACAATGTGATAGCGGCTCGGAATCACTTCATTCTGAGTGTTATCAAACTCACCGAGCGACTGTTGGCATCCGACGATAAGATCTCCTTTGTTCTTTCTTGGTTGCAGAACGCAGAGCGCGACACTCGATATCTGGCGGAACGGCTAGAGGCAGAACCTCTCGGGGTCGATCACAGACATATCAGTGCTTGGCGAACTGCTTTTGAGAAGTTCCTCGAGCAATACCATCTGTGAATGCTGCAAGGTGACGAATAGCCTGGGGATGACACCGCGCGCGAAAGTGAGTGATGCTTCACGTTTTTTGCCATATCTGCGTGCCTGTCGCCTGCAATCTATCCGAACCAGTCTCACGTTATGACCATCAGTTAAGGATTCAACGATCGAGTTTGTGCTGAGCAAAGTCACGTGTTACCGCATGCACACGATAGGCGGCTTCCCCCACTCGCTGGATCAGCGATCGCTCGTACAACCTGTGCAGCAGCGTCGGGACATCCGTCCCACACCGCACGATCTCTTGGAGCACAGGCAACGGACATATAGCTTCCACTTCCGGTGTCTCGAACGGCTCCCCTGGTGGCAACGTGCCCAGGAGATCAAACACCATCTGTTCCGCTTTGTCCAGCCGGCCGTAGCTCAAGGCCAGCGCCACCTGCACGCTGTCGTGCCGTCCAGGTCTTCGCCCCCGCTGCAATGCAGGTACAATTCCTTCTTTCGCCCTTTCCAGCAGCCAGTCCCAGCCACGATCCCGCGCCAGCCCCGCACCAATCTCAACCGCCACCGGCAGATGCCCAACCCGTTCCAGGAACTCGACGGCTTTGGGCCTGTCTTGTCCAATCGATCCCACGTGCTTCTCGACCACTGCCAGGCACTCAGCCTCGGTCATCATTGGCACTTCGATCCGCTCGGCCGGCACACTGGCCTGATCCAGCACCGGCAGTTCCCGCCCGGTGATCAACACCCGCGACTGCGGGCCGTCGATCATCAACGGGCGCAGCTCACCCGGCTCCCATACGTCGTCAATGACGATCAAGAAACGCCGATCCTCGGAAGCCAGGTGCCGCTTCAACCGGCCATAAAGCTGCCATTTGCTCCCTTCTGCTGGCAGCCCCAGCAGTCCACACCAGGTGCGCAGGCACTGCTCCGGCGTCGATCCATCCCGGTCATACGCACCACTGCTTTTCCCCCCATAACATCCCATCTCGAAAGGTCGCCTGGACCCCGGCGTCCAGCGCCACCGCTTTGGCCAGCCAACTCTTGCCCGCGCCAGCCATCCCCCACAGGAATACGTGCTTTGCCGCCGGCTGCCGGAACGACCGCTCCGTGAGCAGGGCGGCGATGATCCGATCCAGTTCGGCCTTGCGTTCCACATAGATGTCCGGCAGGTCCCAGGTCTGATCGAGCAGGCCAACGCACTCCGGCCGCCGCCAGCGGGGATACCACTGCCGCATCTCCGCGTCGGATGGGTGATACCCCAACAGCGCCCACCAGTCCAGCGCCTCCAGCGGATTCTCCAGCACCTCGTGACGGCGCAGGAAGGCCATCATCCGGCCCACGTAGCGCAGTGGATTCCCCTCTCCTCGCTTCATTTTGCTGAGCAGGCTCGGGCTTTTCCCGAGCCAGTCCGCCATCTGCCGCTCCGAGATCCCGCCTTCCCGCAGGTAGGCCATCAGCCGATCAAAGACCTGTCCCCACACCGCTCGCTGCTCCACACGCGCCATCTCGTCCCTCCTCGGACCGGCCGGTCCCCGTCGACCGTGACCTGACACATACGCGCCCGGAATTCAACTCAGCTCATCGAAATTCAACATCCTTTTGTTATACTCGAATCGTAACAGGACAACACAACTCGATCTTAGCCGAAAATGCGCGCATTGGCAAAACGTCCTGCGAGTTGCTGCGTCCGCCTACCGGTAGGCAAATCATCCCGATCCGCTTCCATCTACGAAAGGAAAGTTTGCCGATGGCCAAGTCCAAAAAGCCCAAAGACCAGGAACAGCCGGCGTCCGAAGAGCAGCGCAAGCGCCAGTGGCTGAAAAAGATCGCCAACATCCTGCGCAAGAAAAAAAAGTCCAGGTAGACCCCCGTTATCGATTGCCGGCGGGGGTGGGCCCGCTCCTGCCGGTTTCGTTTTTCTACCGCTTCAGGTATAATAGAGTTACTTGACGAGGGAGCAACCTGACGGGTGCTCTCTCCTGAACCGTTTTTCTCCGTATTGTTACGAGGAGGTGCCGGCATGGCCAAAACCACGCGCGTCCGCATCTGTCTATACGCTCGCGTCTCGCCCAGCCCACAGGTCGAGGAGGGCAAGTCGATCCCGGCCCAACTGGCCGAGATGCACGAGTTTGTCGATAAACGCGAAGGCTGGGAAGTGGTCGTCGAGTTCAGCGATATGGCCTGTACCGGCACCGACATGGACCGGCCGGGGCTGCAGGCGATGCTCGCCGCCGCCGAACAGGGCACCTTTGACGTGCTCGTCGTCCACGAACTCTCCCGTCTCTCCCGGCGCATCTTTGACACCTTTGCCATCTTTGACAAGCTGGGCCGCCTGAGCGTCGGCTTTGCGTCGGTCAAGGAGCCCGATTTCGACTTTTCATCCCCCACCGGCCGGCTCTTTCTGACCATCCTCGCCGCGCTCAACCAGTACTACATCGACCTGATCAAGATGCACACCGCCAAGTCCAAACGCCAGCGCGCCCGCGAGGGCCTGTACAATGCCTCCATCCCGCCCTTTGGCTACGAGCACACCGGCGACCAGAACACGCCGCCGATCATCGTCCCCGAGGAAGCCAAAGCCGTCCGCGAGATCTTTGAACGCTATTCGACCGGCCAGTCATCCTACCAGGAGATCGCCGACTGGCTCAACGACGCCGGCTTCCGCACCCGCTCCGGCAACCGCTTCTCCAAGGACACCGTCGCCGATATGCTGCGCAACCCGTTCTACAAGGGCTACGTCCTCTACCGGCCGGGCAGCCGCAGCCAGGACGAGGGCGAATTGTTCCCCGGCAAGCAAGAGCCGATCGTGACGAGCGAACTGTGGGATCTGTGCCGCCGCGTGCGCGAGCAGCGCCGCACCGCGCCGCGCACCTACCAGCCGCAGTACCGCGTCTACCTGCTCAACGGCCTGGTCACCTGCGACGTGTGCGGGCGCAAGCTGCGCGCCCAGGGGGCCAAGAACGGCAACTATTACCGCGAGATGTCCCGCTCGCGCGGCTTTGTCGACTGCCCGCACGCCGGGCGCGGCGTGCGCTGTGACACCGTCGACGCCCAGATCGCGGCCATCTTTCGCGATCTCCGCCTGCCGCCCGACTGGCAGGATACACTGGTCGGACTGGTCGACCAGGAAGAGGATTGGGAAGTGCTCGACAGCCGCCGCGCGCGCCTGGTCGCCGAACGGCGGCGGCTCAAAGAGATGAAAATCCAGGGCGAGTTCGACGACGACCTCGACCTCTACGACCGCGAGCAGAGCCGCATCAACCGCGAGCTGGCCGAGATCCCCGAAGCGGTGGACGACCTGGAGGCCGTCCAGCGCGCGGCCAGCATGCTCGAAGAGCTGGCTTCCGTCTGGGACGAGGCCAGCGACGCCGACAAGCGCGACCTGCTCCGCCTGGCCCTGCGCGAGGTCAAGATCGACGTGGTGCAGGGGCGGGTAGCCACCGTCGAACCCTATCCCATCTTTGTCCCCCTTTTCCGCCAGCTTGACATCCTGCGCGAGACCACCTTTGGCGTGTTCGTCCCCTTGTGGACGCCCGAGCTGGTCGAGGAAGGCAAGTTCGTTCCCTTGCTGCCGGCCACAGAGACGATGCCTGAACCGGAGAGCGCACCCGACTGGCCGCTGGTCACCGAAGTGCCGGCCGACCTGGAGGGCGACCGGATTACGCCTATCCTGAGCGGCTGGCTGAAGGAAGAACGAAAACAGGGGAACGAGGAAGTGGGTCGAGTCATCGAACTGCATAATACGCCCGTCCCGCTGCAGGTCGACGTGCGCAAATGGCCAGGCGTCGCCGTCGAGCAAGTCGCCGATCTGCAAACCTTGCCGGACGAGAGCGTCTCCCTGCTGTGGACGCCTTTTGCCGTACAGCGGTCAAAGGATCGCCTGTCGCTCGTGGCCCAGGCCCGGCGAATCCTGCGGCCGGGTGGGACGTGGGCCTTTATGGACGTGCTGCCGGCGGTGATGCCGGGACACTGGCTGTATCGTTTCTTTCCCCAGATCTGGTCCAACGAGGAAGCGGGCACCTGGAACACGTCACAGTTGTACAACCAGCTCGTCCAGGCCGGGTTCCGGGTCAAACTGGCGCGGCACAACTATCACCAGCCCATTGCATCTGGCACGGCCTACGAGATCGCCCGGCGACGCGAGACAATCCCACAGCTGGCAGCTTTGTTCGACGAGGCGTACGAGAGTGGCTTAGCCGCGCTGCAAGAGCAGATGGAGCGCAAAGGAAAAGACAGTGTGGTGGGATCCGAGTTCTGTTTGATCGAGGTTCTTGCGGTGTGTGGATGAGATTGTTTGGTGAAAAGGCAGTTTGGGTATTGACAGCTTACGAGATTTGTAGTACAATAGTCCTGAGGATAGAAACAAGTGGAAGTTCGACCTGGTAGTTACACACGCACCTTAACACGTTGATACGTGTGGAGAAACGAAAAAGTGCCATCCCCCCATGACCTGGCAGTCGTTAGGGATGGCACTCATCCAAGTCTCCGCACCAGAAGCTACCAGCTTCTGTGTGTCGCGCAGAGTTACTTGAGGCGGGAGCGACGGGTATCTTCGCTCATGTAAAACCCGTGTCAATCTAATCCCACCTTCTTGGCAACCAGCCACCTGAACAAGGGAATACGGCGGGTGAGGTGTTTACAAAATCGAATACTGTCTAGCTGATATAAGCTAGGGTTATTATATCATGGCTTTCGTATTTGGCAAAATGTGTCCATTTACGAAGGCCTTTTGCGTTTTGGCGACCTGACGAGCGCCGAGGGCATTTGCCTTCGGCGCTCGTTTTGTTTTCCGAGTCCATTGATTGCCAGGAGGATGCACAATGAGTTCCGGTCATATCACAAGCAATGCACAACGAACACCATCCGTTCCCAAGCTGTACGCGCCGATCGAGATCGCTGAGCTGCTCAGCGTCAGCTTGCGGACGGTGCGCAAGTGGATCAGTGGAGGCGAACTGGCCCACACCCGCTTGAGCGTGAGCGCCCGTCTGATCCGCGTCCGGGAAGAGGATCTGATCGCCTTTCTCAACCGCAGCTACCAACCTGTGCAGATTTCATCTCGTGAACAGGAAGACGACCAGGAAAACGGCGAGTGAGCGAGCCGCCGGCGAGATGAGACAGCGCAAGGACCGGGAGCAGGTACGTCCCGGCATTCTTTAACAACAGAGCGACCCGGTTTGTGTTCCCGCCCGCACGGGAGTATAATAGTAAAAAAGGAAATTCCTTGGCAGTGTCATTCACTGCCTTTGTGGAGGTGTGGGATGGAACAATTGGTCAAAATCACACGTGGGGGACAGGTCACGATCCCCGCAGAGATGCGCCGTCAGGCCGGCATCGACGTCGGCGACTATGTCGAGGTGCGACTGGTGGAAGGCCGGCTGGTACTCGTGCCCAAGCAGTTGATCGACAAGGATCAGACCTGGTTCTGGAGCGAAACGTGGCAGGCTGCCGAACGCGAAGCGGAGGACGATCTGCGCGCCGGACGGGTGAAAGGATTTGACACCCTGGACGAGTTGATCGCCGATCTGGATGCCGACGAAGCGGAGGCGTAGCGTGCAGATCATCCGCACCGAACGCTTCCGGCGCGCCTACCGCAAGCTGGATGAACCATACCAGGCATTGGTCAAAAAGGCACTGGGGCAATTCCTGACTGATCGCACCAACCCCGGCCTGCGCGTCAAGCGCATCCAGGGCACGGACGGCATCTGGGAGATGCGTGCCGGACGGGAGATCGGAAGAGCACACGTCTGAACTCCAGTCACCGCTCATTATC
>CAYRXM010000146.1:9513-12147 GCA_964428175.1 uncultured Anaerolineae bacterium | reverse complement strand
TACACCCTATCCTACACTCTTTCCCTACACGACGCTCTTCCGATCTGCCGGTTCGGTCAGATGACACGGCAGGTGGGCGGTGAGGTCGAGTACCAGGTCGGGCTTGAGGCGTTCCAGTTCGGGCCGCTCGCCAAAACCGCACAGCACGGCCACCGTCAGCGCGCCGGCGCGCTTGCCGGCCTGCACGTCGACTGTTGTGTCGCCGATCATGGCGCACTGCGCCGGCGGCAGTCCCAGCTGTTTCGCCGCATAGCGCACCGATTCGGGGTGCGGCTTGAGCCGTTTGACATCCTGGCGGGTCACAATGGTCTTGAATACCCCGTCCAGTTCAAATTTCTGCAGAAATTTTTGCACGTCCTCGCGATTGCGTGTGGTGACGATGCCCAGATGATAATGCTGCTGCAACTCGCCAAGCATCTCGATTGCCTCCGGCGTGGCGCTGTAGCGATTTGGCGCCCGGTGGGCGCGTATCTTGCGCAGCGATTCGCCCATCGACAGCACCAGGTTGTCCAGGTGCAGCAAGTCCAGAAAGGTGATCATGCCGTTGATCGGCGATTCCAGGGCCATGATCAGGCGGCGGGCCAGCTTTTTGCTGTCATACACCTTGTCCAAAAAGGCCACCGGGCGCAGCCAGGTTGCCCACCGCTCGACGGCCATGTCATCGCTGTCCAGCAGCGTGCCATCGAGGTCAAAGAGAAAGGCGCGTACCTCGTTTTCTCGCATCCGTTCGGCAAAGGTGGGCGGCGGCGGAAATGGATCGAGGTCGGCCAGCTTGCAATACAGGTAATAAATGATCTCGCGCAGGCTGGCCAGCGTGGGCGCGGCCAGCAAGACCCCCAGGACGCCGCCCAGCGTCGCTCCGGCCAGGATGCCGATCAGCACCACCAACGGGTGCAGGTTCAGGCTGGCGCCGATGATGCGCGGCACGAGCAGGTTGTTTTCCAGGCTTTGAATCAGCCAATAAATCAGGGCGACCAGGATCGCCACGCCCCAATTGGGCAGGGGAATGTATGATGATCCCTGCACCAGGGCGATGATGACGGCCGGGACCGCGGCCAGAACTGGTCCAAAGCTGGGAATGATCTCGAGCGCACCGGCAACGACGGCCAGGGCAATGCTGTAGGGCAAGCCGATCGAGGTCGTCGCTACCCAGGTCATCATACCGATGGTCAGGCAAAGGATGATTTCGCCGCGCAAAAAGGCGTTCCAGGTGCGGTTCAACCGCGCGCCCAATTGGGACACCTCGGTCTGATAATCCAGCGGCACCAGCCTGAGCAGCGCCGGGCCGATCCGTTCCGCGTCGACGATCATGTAAAAAGTGATGATGGCGGTAAAAACCACCCAGCCCACGCCCGTGGCCACGGTTTTGGCGACCGAAACAGCACTGCCGGCGACGGTTGAAACGGCGTCCTGGAGCATGCTGGCAATTTGCTGAATACTAAAGGTCGGCAGATCGATCTGGGGCAAGACAAACTCGTACCCGGCAAATTCGATTTCCATCTCGTTGAACTGCTCGATCCAAACCAGTATCTGGTTGATCATGTTGGTAAAGTTGAGTTCCAGCTTGTTGATCTCATCGATCACCGGGTTGATCGAGAGGGCCGGGGCGGCGGCCAACGCGGCGATCCCCAGCAGGTAGAGCAGTGCAGTGGTCCAGCCGCGCCCGATGCGCAGGACGCGCGACAGCCAACCGACGATGGGGGCCAACACGTAGGCCAACAACGCAGCGATGATCACCGGCGGCAGCAGCGAGCGGAATTGATAAACCATCAACCCGCCCAGGATCAACAGGGCGGCCCCGATGAGCTGTTTGGTGTTTTGACTCCAGCGTGGAATATCAGATTCTTGTCTCATTGTTCTTTTTCTGCTCCCGATATATGTTCGGCCTGATCTTCAATTGTCGCTTCTAATAACCGCGCCGCCTGCTTGCGGTTACGCAAACGCTTGAGAAATTCCGGCGATTTGACCTGCTGCCACAGTCGCTGCTGAAACTGGATGGCGGTTTCGCGCCACTGCTGCGGTTCACCCATCCCGCCGTGCGCCCAATACTCGCGCGCGGCCAGCCCCAACGCCGACGTGCCGACCGCGGCAAACAAGCCACTGACCAGCCAGTTGGCGACCGGCAGCGGGACCAGTTTCACCAACTGCCGGAACCCTTCGCGCAGCCCCCAGCCGCCGCCCAGGGTGAGCAGCACTTCTTTGGCCTTGTCCCAGGTTACCTGATGGCCAAACACGCGCCCCAATTGCAGGGTCAGCCCCACCTGGATCGCTGACAGGGGAAAAAAGTCGGCCACCGGCAGCGGTGTACTGCCCACGGCAAAGGCCGACACGGCCGCGCCGGCGATATAGCGCGCGGCGATCTGCCGGCGGTACTGCGGCACCATCTCGCTGACCAGGGCCAGCAGGCCAGGGTTCAGGCGCACCAGTGAAAAGACGATCTTTTCCAGGTTGATCCCCTTGAGCGCCGAGACGGGGATCAGGTCGGCCCTGGACACGCCCAGGTCTTTAGCCGCCTTGGCGACGACTTGATCCTCGTACTTTTTGACCAGGTCGATCTTGTTCAGCACCAGCGTCATGGGCTTGTTGAGCGCGCGCAGTTCGTCGAACAAGATCGGAAGAGCGTCGTGTAGGGAA
>CAYRXM010000146.1:0-9503 GCA_964428175.1 uncultured Anaerolineae bacterium | reverse complement strand
GCGCAGTTCGTCGAACAGCTCGCGCGTGCTTTGGGTGACGCCCGCCGCGGCGTCGAAAACCACGATCAACGAATCGGCGGCGCGCGCCGAAGAGAGAGCCAGCTTGCGGCGCGATTCGCCGGCTGCCTCATCGCCGCCGGGCGTGTCGATCACGGTGCAGATGCCGGCGTCGGCGGCCTGCACCACCCTGGTGGTGCCCGGCACGGGGCTGACCACGGCCCTGATCTGGCCGGACATGGTCAACGCATTAAACAACGATGATTTGCCCACATTCACCGGCCCGACGATGCTGATCTGGCGGCGTTCGCGGTCAAAGACCCCTTCATACTGGCGCAGGGCCAACTGGATGACTTTGTAAAAGACGGAAGGCTTGAAATCGTGAACCAGCGCTTCCAGGTTGGCAGCGATGAGGCGCTTGCGGTCGGTTGGCAGCGATTCGTACACCGTTTGCAGCAAAATGCGCGAGTCGTCGGACAGGTCGGCGAGCAGTTTGGACATCACCTCGTCAAAACTGAGCCGTGGTTCCGGCTGAGGAACGGGCAGGTTGTCGTCGCCGGAAGGCAAGTCGTTGGAGGGCAGCTCGGGGTTTTGCACAGGGTATCCTTTCACATTGTGCCCGCTGCGCGGGTCATCCTCGTTCGGTCAGGTGTTCGATCAGCATTTGGATGGCCCGTTGGGCGGAAAGCAGTTTGTTTCCTATACGATCTCGATCCCAGATATGTCGCTCGCAGCGCGCCACATCTGGGCCGACCAGTGCCATGTAGACCAGGCCGACCGGCTTGTCTGCCGTGCCGCCGGTGGGGCCGGCAATGCCGGTGGTCGACAGGGCATAATCGCTGCCGAGCAGATGGCGCACGCCGTGCGCCATCGCCAGCGCGGTCGGCTCGCTCACTGCGCCGGCCGCTGCCAGCGTGGCCGCGTCGACGCCCAGGACGTTTTGCTTGACCTCGTTGGCGTAGGCGATTATGCCGCCCAGATAATAGTCCGAACTGCCGGATACGTCGGTGAGCAGGCTGCCGATCAACCCGCCGGTGCATGACTCTGCCGTGGCGAGCGTCTGTTTCCGTTCGCGCAAGAGCTGGGCGATTACATAGTGAACCTGGTTTTCCATCGCTTGATTTTCTCCCCCAAAAGGGACGGGACGGTTATTCTAACGAGATAGTGAAAGGCGCGGCGCAGTTTTTATGTGTGCGCCACGCCTTTTTCTTGTGAGTGTATAATGGCTTTGAAAAGAGGTCAGGCGATTTTCATATTCAGGATGTTGCCAATGCTGTCCAAAAGCTCCTGGGGACCAAAGGGCTTGGTGATGTAGGCGTCGACGCGGGCGATGTGCAGGCCGAGCACCCGGTCGATGCTCTGCGCTTTGGCCGTGACCACGATCACTGGAATGTCTTTCAACTCGGCGTCGGCCTTGAGCTGCCGGTAAACTTCCCAGCCATCCATCCCCGGCATCATCAAGTCCAACAGTACGAGGTCGGGTTTTTCATCGCGAATCATGTCAAGCCCTACCTGGCCGCTGTCGGCGCCGCGGAAATCGAATCCTTTGCGTTCGAGGATCAGGCGCACCAACTCGATCATGTCGGGTTCGTCTTCAATGCACAGGATTTTCTTGCGTATGGTCATCTTGTTCTCCTTGCAGCAAAAAAATAGCGGCTGGGTGTTGCTGCCCACGCTACAGGCCCAACGCGCCGACTTTGCTATTTCAGTCCGTATTTGGCCAGTACTTTTTCGACGCTCTCGATCAATTCGCGCGGGCCGAACGGCTTGGTCACATAGTCATCGACCTTGGCGACGTTCATCCACAGCACCTTGTCGATGGGCGCGGCTTTGGCCGTGACCACGACAACCGGGATGTTGCGCAGTTCTACTTCTTCTTTCATGTGGTGGAACACGTCGCCGCCGTCCATTTCGGGCATCATCAGGTCAAGCAGGATCAGGTCGGGCTTTTCGGTGCGCATCATCTCCAGCCCTTGCCGGCCGCCTTCAGCGCCAATCACCTCATAGCCCTTGTTTTCGAGGATCAATTGGATCAAGTCGATCATCTGGGGTTCGTCTTCGATGCACAGAATTTTGGTCATTGTTCTAGCCTCCTTGTCTTTCGGCAGAGCCAGGCATTCATCGATTATAACCGGGTCAATCAGGTATATTCAAGTGCTTGTTCTTCGCCGTTCAGCACCCGCCACGCGCCCTGGGCCAGAGCGAGCATTTCTATTTGTCCGGGGTAAATCAAAATCGGCGCGATCCAGGATGTGCGTTCGGAAATCCAGCCCATCAACAGCTCGCTGTGGGCCAGGCCGCCGGTGATGAAAATCGCGTCGATCTCGCCCTTGAGCACCGTCGCCATCAAGCCGATCTCTTTGGCGATCTGGTAGGCCATTGCCTCAAAGATCAGGCGGGCATGCTCGTCTCCCGCATCGATCCGCCGCAGCACCTCGATCGCGTCGTTGGTGCCCAGGTGGGCAACCAGCCCGCCCTGCCCGACCAGTTTTTTGAACATCTGGTTATAGGTGAGCTTGACGTACTCGTAGGGCGGCTCTGAATAGCACATGCGCACCACCTCGCCGATGGGCAGCCCGCCCACGCGCTCCGGCGAAAAAGGCCCCGTGCCATCCAACGCCTGGTTCACGTCGATCATACGGCCTTGGCGGTGCGCGCTGACCGTGATCCCGCCACCCAGGTGGACGCCGATCAGGTTGATTTCCTGGTATCGCTTGCCCAGGTCTTTGGCCGCGCGTCGACAGGTGGCCTTGAGGTTGAGCGCGTGCGAAAAGCTGCGCCGCTCTATCTCCGGCAGCCCGCTGACCCGCGCCAGCGGTTCGAATTCATCCACGGCGACCGGGTCAACAATAAAAGCCGGAATGCCCACCTGTATGGCGATTTCGTGGGCGAGGGCGCAGCCCAGGTTGGAAGCGTGTTCGCGGCGAGGTGAATAGCGCATTTCGTGAAGCATCAACTCATTGACGCGGTAGGTGCCACTGGGAATCGGCTTGAGCACCCCGCCTCGCCCGACCACGGCATCGAGGCTTTGGAGAGAAATCCCTTGCTGCTCCAGCAAGGCCAGTATAGTATCGCGGCGAAACTCGTACTGATCGTAAATGTGAGGGTATTTTGCCAATTCTTTGTTGGAATGGTGAAGCATTTTGTCCAGGATGGGTGTCTCGGTGTCATCGACCAGTTCGTAAAGTGCGATTTTGGTCGATGTTGAGCCCGGGTTGATCACCAGGATACGCGCCATTTTCTATCGTGTCCTCTCTGACATCTGTATTTTGTTCTCGCCATATCCTATCCCGAACCAGTCGGAACTGAACAGAGCTTGGTCTCTCGGAAAGATCATTGCACAAAAAATAACGATCTTGGAGGATAGGCCCTATCCCGAACCAGTCGGAACTGAACAGAGCTTGGTCTCTCGGAAAGATCATTGCACAAAAAATAACGATCTTGGAGGATAGGCCCTATCCCGAACCAGTCGGAACTGAACAGAGCTTGGCCTCTCGGAAAGATCGTCGCCCAGGCAACGAGTTTCATTGCAAGCAATGATCCTGGAGGATAGGCCAAAACGTGGAATGAGCACGACGTATAGAGTTGTTATTATGATTATACCTGAAACTGGGCGCGTGTGCAAGGCAAGCGGTTGGGATTTGCAGAAAATGGTTTGCCTGCCCTTTGCAGGCGTGATATAATCGAAGCCAGTTTGCGCAATTTGGAAAGGAATTTACGATGAGCAAAATTCGTGTTGTCCTGGCCGACGATCACAAAGTAGTCCGCGAAGGTACCCGGCGCATGTTGGAACGCGAAGAAGACCTCGTCGTCATCGGCGAGGCCGAAGACGGCGAGAGCGCGCTGCGCATGATCCAGGAGCTTGAACCCGATGTGGCCGTGCTCGACGTGCGCATGCCGGGTATGAATGGCATCGAGGCGACCAAAGCGATCAAGGCATGCTGCCCGAACGTCCGCGTGCTGATCTTTACCGCGCACGAGGACGACCGCTATGTGTTTCCCTTGCTGGATGCCGGCGCTAACGGCTATTTGCTCAAAACCGCCGGACAGCGCGATCTGGTCAAGGGCATCCGCGACGTGTACAATGGCGAAACCGCGCTGCACCCTTCGGTAGCCAAGCGCGTCGTCGAACGGCTGACCCATCCCAACCGCACTTCCGGCGATGCCAGCGTCGACGCGCTGACCGAGCGCGAGATGCAGGTCTTGCAGGCTATCGCCAAAGGATGGAGCAACAAGGAAGTTTCCGAAGCGTTGTGTATCAGCCCACACACGGTGCAGGTACACCTGAGCAGCATTTTTAGCAAGCTGAACGTCAAGAGCCGCACCGAGGCCGTGCTCTATGCCATCCGCCGCGGGCTGGTCGATGTGTGGCAGGGAGACAGCCATTGAAGCAGCGTACCCTGCGCACGTCGGTGACCGTCTGGTCGCTGATCCCCATGTTGGTGTTCAGCGTGCTGGTGCTCACGCTGTCCATCGCCTGGTCGTGGCGCGACGTGCGCAATGTGGTCAACGAGCGCAACGAAAAACTGGCCCAGATGACAGCAGCAGCGCTGATCGGCTATATCGAGCAGCACCCGCCGCAGCGAGAAGAGGTGTGCGCGGCGCTCGATGCGCTGGCCGCGCATACACCGGGGACGATCTATGTGGTGAATGAAAAGGGTTTTGTGCTCTGCGCGCCCAAGGGGGCGCGTTTTTCTTCCGGGTCTGTCTTGCGCGGCGATCTGTTTACCCTGGTGGTCGGCAAGCGAACGGGCAGCCTCTCCATTGTCTCGCCGGAGAACCCGCACATCGCCTCGACCGCGCCGATCCCCGAAACGCCCTGGAACATCCTGATCGAAGAATCTCGCTCCGAAGTATTTGCCTCGACCTCCTCGTTTCTGGTGGCGATGGGATCGCTGCTCTTTGCGGTGCTCGTCTTTGCCTCCGTGCTGCTGTGGTTCGGTTTGCAGCGCATCGTCGAGCCGCTCGTCGCCGTGACGAACCAGGCCGGACGGGTCGCCGCCGGGCAAGAGTTCAGCCCGCCCGATGTAAGCGGCCCGGTCGAGGTTGAGGCGTTGGTGGCCGCGTTCAACCACATGGTCACCCAGCTCAGACGCCAGCGCGACACGCTTCAGGAATATGCCTCGCGTGTGCTGCGCAGCCAGGAAGAGGAACGCAAGCGCATTTCGCGCGACTTGCACGACGAGACAGCGCAAGAGTTGGTGGGGCTGATGCAGCGCATCGATCTGTGCCGGCTGTCGGCGGAAAACAACCCCCGGCTGATCGCCGCGCTGGATGAACTGGGCGAGCTGGCCTCCGATGCGCTGCTCGGCGTGCGGCGTATGAGCCGCGACCTGCGCCCGCTGATCCTCGAAGATTTGGGCCTGGTCGCCGCGCTGCAAACAATCGCCGAAGACCTGGAACGCGAGTTGGGCAACGGCGCGCGCGTTTCGTGCGAAGTGCTCGGCGAGGAGCGCCGCCTGCCGCCGGAAACTGAACTGACCGCCTTTCGCATCGTCCAGGAGGCGCTGACCAACGTGCGCAAGCATGCCCTCAATGCCACGCGTGTGTATGTGACCGTCCAGTTTCAGGAAAACGACCTGCTGGTTCGCGTCGAAGACAATGGTCCCGGTTTCGAGTATGTGCCCAGCGTTCTCGGATCGGACACCGAGCACCTGGGGTTGATGGGCATGAAAGAACGCGCCGAACTGCTCAACGGCGACCTGGGGCTGTACAGCCGGCCCGGCGAAGGTACGCAGATCATTCTATGGCTGCCGATGGAAGAGTAGATAAAGGGAGAGTAAGAGTAGACAAGGGAAGGGTGGACAAGGAGTGATACCATGGATGAACGAACCGTTACCCTGATCGTCAATAGTCGGGATGTTGAGGCCCGAGTGGGGCTGCAAACCACCTTGCTCGATCTGCTGCGCGATCAACTGCGCCTGACCGGCGCCAAGAACGGCTGCGGCGAAGGCCACTGCGGCGCATGCACGGTGATCGTCGACGGGCGGGTGCGGCGGGCCTGCCTGGTGCGTGGCAGGCAGATCGTCGACGGGATGCGCGTCGAGACGATCGAAGGGCTGGCGCAAAATGGCCTGCTGCACCCCTTGCAGCAGGCCTTTATCGATGAGGGGGCGGTGCAGTGCGGCTTTTGCACGCCGGGCATGATCATGGCCGCCAAGGCCTTGCTCGACCGCAACCCCCGGCCCACAGACGACGAGATCAAGGCAGCGCTCAAGAACAACCTCTGCCGCTGCACCGGCTATGCCAGCATTTTGCGCGCCGTACACCGCGCGGCCGGCGAGCCGGCGGCCGACCCGCCGCAGAGCGCGCGGCCGCTCAAGGTGATTGGCCGCGCCGCGCCTCGCCTCGACGCCGCAGCCAAAGTGACCGGCGCGGCGCGCTACACCGCCGACCTTTTTGAGGAGAAAATGCTTTATGCCGCCGTGCGCCGCAGCGATATTCCACACGGGATTGTGCAAAACATCGATTTTGCTCAAGCAAGATCGATGCCCGGTGTGGTGCGGGTGCTGACCGCCAATGATATCCCCGGCGAGCACCGGCATGGGCTGATGCGCCGCGATTGGCCGACGCTGGTGGCGGTGGGCGAGCGGGTGCGCTACCGGGGCGACGCCATCGCCGTCGTCCTCGCTGAGACGGAGGCGCAGGCGCGCGCCGCCGCCGAGGCGATTCAGGTCGAGTACGACCCGCAGCCGATCATCGACTCGCCGCAGGCGGCGTTCAAGGAAGGGATGCCCGCGCTGCACGACGGCGGCAACCTGATGCACGAGATTCGCTTTGGCAAGGGCGATGTGGAGCGGGGCTTTGCCGAGGCCGACCTGGTGACCGAGCACGTTTACCGCACGCCGACGCAGGAACACGCCTTTCTGGAGCCGGAAGCGTCGCTGGCCGTGCCCAGGCTCGACGACCAGGGGGCCGTTGCGCAAATCACCGTGTTCGTCGGCTCGCAGATTCCCTTTGAAGACCGCCGCCAGATTGCCGAGGCGCTGGCCTTGCCGGAAGACCGGGTTCGCGTGGTTGGCACGGCGGTGGGCGGGACATTTGGCGGCAAAGAAGACATTGCTGCGCAAATCCACGCCGCGTTGGGATGCTATTTGACCGGTAGGCCGGTCAAGCTGGTGTTCGGTCGGCGCGAGTCGATGACCGTCCACCCCAAGCGCCACGCGACGACGATCCGCCTCAAGACGGGGATGCGCCAGGACGGCACGCTGCTGGCGGTGCGGGCCGAGATCGACGGTGACACCGGCGCGTATGCCAGCCTGGGCCTGCCGGTGATGACGCGCACGGCGACGCACGTCACCGGGCCATACGAGGTGGCGCACGTGCAGGTGATCTCGCGGGCGGTGTACACCAACAACCCGCCGGCGGGGGCGTTTCGCGGTTTCGGCGTGCCGCAGGCCTCGTTCGCCGTCGAGCGGCAGATCGACCTGATGGCGCTGGCGTTGGGCCTCGATCCGGTCGAGGTGCGGCGGCGAAACATCCTTCGGCAGGGGGGCACGACGGCGACCGGGCAAATTTTGCGTGGGCCGATCGGCATGCAAGAGACGTTGGAGCGGGTGGTCGCCGAGGTGGAGCGGCTGGGCGGCTGGGCGGTGATCGAGGGGGATGGCAAGCGCACCGCCTGGGGGCTGGCCTGCGCCTACAAGAACGTGGGGCTGGGCGGCGGGCTGCCCGACCGGGCGGCGGCGTACATCGAGGTCAAGGACGACGACCGGGTATGGGTGGGCATCGGCGCGGCAGAGGTGGGGCAGGGCCTGGTGCAGATCGCGGCGGCGACGGCGGCGGAGGTACTCGGTGTGCCGCTCGCGCGCGTCGACGTGACCGTGGCCGACACCGGGCTGACCCCCGACTGCGGGCCGACCACGGCCTCGCGGCAGACCTACATTACCGGCAACGCGGTGCGCACCGTGGCTGAGAAATTCAAGGAGAGGTTGATCGCTGAAACGGACCTGTCCAGCCCTGATGGGCTGGTCGAGTACGATTTCGAGCAGGCAATCCGGCAGGCGCGGACGAGCGGCCTGTCGCTGCGCGAGGAGGGCGTCTATACCCCGCCGGAGACACGGGCGCTGGGCCGCCCCGGCGATATGCATTTCGCCTTTGGCTATGCCACGCTGGCGGCGCAGGTCGAGGTCGATCTCGAAACCGGCGAGCCGACCGTGCGCCGGCTGATCCTGGCCCAGGACGTGGGCCGCGCGCTGAACCCAGTGGGGCTGCGCGGGCAGTTGGAGGGCGGGGTGGTGATGGGGCTGGGCTATGCCGTGCAGGAAGAAATGGTCTTTGAGCAAGGCGAACTGCGCACGCCGACGCTGGCTCAATATCGCATCCCGCGCATCGACCAATTGCCTCCAATCACGACCATCGTGGTCGAATGCGAGGACGCCGACGGGCCGTTTGGCGGCAAGGGGGTGGGTGAGCTGTCGCTGATCCCGGTGGCGCCGGCGGCAGCGAACGCGATCGCCCGGGCGACGGGCGTGCAAGTGTTTGCGCTGCCGATGACGAAGGAACGGGTGTAACTGCTCAGCCTGCGCTGGTCGAGTAGGGCAAATTCTGCGAATTTGCAGCGTATCGAGACCAAGCAGGCTACGCAAACGCGCTCGCGTGGTCTCGATACAGGCTTTAGCTTTGCTAAAGCCTTACTCGACCGACGCTCGACCTGTTTGCCTGAGCAGTTACGAGCGGCTATCAAAAAATGGGATGCTGATTTACACTGATTCGCACTGATTTTCCCATCTTGTCTGTATGTGTTAGCCAGTGTTCATCGGTGTCCCTGTTTGCGGCTGAAATTCTGGCCGAAATCAAGCGAGGATGGCATGGAAACGATTGTCTACCCTTATCAGAAAAATCCACTTGCGTTGATCATTGGCCTATTTCTTCTGTTCGTCGCTTTTCCGATGTTGTGCGTGCTGCTGGCGCTTCCTGTGATTCTCGTCCTAAACCCCTCCAGCGTTCAATCGTTCGTTGGCAGCCGGCAGGGCTTGCTGACTGCGCTGGGCATGTGCGGCCTGGCCTTGCTTGTTCCAGTATTCATAGGCGGGCTGATTTATGCCATCCGGTTTCGAATGGAAGCCATTTTGACCGGCGATACTTTTTCTTATGGCCCCCGCGGGCGATTAACCACGATCCGCCTGGCGGAGGTGGCCCGCATCAGCGCAAAAACGTGGTTTTGGTCTGAAGATTTGGACTGGATGATTACTATCGAGAGCGTTGATCGCCGGAAAATCTCTTTCTCGCCCGGCGGTGGGCCGTTGCGCAGAATATACCGGGCGGGGTTCGATTATCAGGCCATTCTGCGCGATGTGCTGCCGCGTTTGCCGGCAAGCGCACAGGTGGATGCGAGTGTGCGACATTTTGCCGAGACGGGCCAAGTTGTCTAGCGGGTCAATCCAGCGGGCTGCGGACGGCCAGGCCGCCCCGGTTGAGCAAGTGGGTATAAATCATCGTTGTTTTTACATCTTGAGTTTAGAGTTGCGACCAGGCGCGTGAAAGCGTGCGCTTGAGTCAAGCGT
>CAYRXM010000145.1:6208-12155 GCA_964428175.1 uncultured Anaerolineae bacterium | reverse complement strand
CAACACCCTATCCTACACTCTTTCCCTACACGACGCTCTTCCGATCTCCCGCCTATCCGAAGTAAAGGAAAAGCAGGGCAAGCCCTCGTCGCAGCAGGGGCTGTGGGCGGTGTGGTCAACGCGGCGCGGTGGTCTGGTTCAAGGCCAAGAGGCATCAACATCATCCTTTGGGTTGTTTTGGTAGGGTGTGCAGTTCAGGTTCAAGTACAATGCGACTTGGCGGTCGGCTGACGGCATTTCGGACTGGGGATGAAAGAGCAAGGTGGCGAAGGCCTTTTCTGTGATACCTGGGATGGCGCCGGGCAAAGCAAAGAGTTGGTCGAGCAGATCATAGATTTCTTGTCGCAACCGTCGTGGGTTGATGCGGTCGCGTTGGCGTGCCAGTGCGTCACGATGTTCTGGCTGGATGGCGTTGGTTTCGCACAGCCGGTCAAAGGGCGTCTGGGCCTGGTCGTAGCGACGCTTGATATACGTTAGATGGTTTTGTTCATCGTAAACTGGGATTTTCTCTTCCAGCCGCAGGACGGGTTGGAAAAAGTTGTAGTGCCACCAGGCTTTGTCGTAGATGCGGTTGATCAGCAGGGTCTGGGCGACCGTGTCGAAACGTTCGTAGCCCAGGTAGCCGCGCACCAGCGGCGAATGCTTTTGTTCGATCATCCGGTTGTCGTTCTTCTGGTATGGCCGGCTTGGGGAGAGGCTGACCCCGCGGAGTGCCTGGCTCCAGAAGCAGAACGTGTGGTTGTTGATGAACTCGCTCGGATGTACCTATCCGACCCATTGTCGGGGTGAATTTCGCGCACCCGGAAGGGAAGCCGGTTCAGGATTCGCTGATAGGCGTCTTGCACAACCACGTAACTACGTCCCAATATTCCAACTCGCTCATTCCAGGTGGTGGTCACGTCGATCATCTGCAAGGTGCAGACAAATTCGCCGCTGGCACTGTCGCCGCAATGCCAGACCAGGTCGAGTTCAAGATGTCCGGGTTCTGGCTCATCCCAGGGGATGCGTCGGGCCGGGATCGTTTGCATCAGGCTGTTGGCGCGTTTGGCGCTGCGCCGACGTTGTGGCAGTACTATATCACAACGTAGCGTAGGCAATCGCCGTTTGACGGTAGAGATGCTGATCTTTTCCAATTGCGCAAGGACATCGGGCGGCGTTTCCAACTCACCGTGTGCCGCAAGCTGTTTTGCTGTCTCAACCAGTGCTGGGGTCAGGCGTTCGGCGCAGATGTAGTCCAGGCTCTCATCGATGACGCGCAAGGCGGTGTCGACCTCGGCGACGTAGACCTGGCCGCGCTGCCGCTGACGACGCTTCCGCTCCAGATCGCTGCGCATCAAGCGGATCAAGCTCTTGCGATGCAGTCCGGTGATGGCTTCCATTTCGGTGAGCAATTGCCCTTGTTCTTTGCGACTTGCTTGTCGATAGCGCGCTTGCATCTTGCGCAGGTACTTTCTTCGTTCATTGATGTTCATTTCTTCCTCTGTGGACATAGTTGGCCTCCAGTAACATTTTCATTTGACCTAACTATACCACTTCGGTAACATTTTATGTGAACCAACACGGGCACTTGGAAGCCGCGCCAAGTTGTGCTATCATGGAATAGACCGCCGGCGACAGCGCGCGGGCGACCTTTGAACGGGCCGGGGACGGCGGTCGAGCGTCTGCGCGCCGGCCCATCACTGAACGGCGACCGACCATGAACCGCTACCCGCTCGAACCGGGCTTGCTCACCATCTTTCGCGTTTTCGTTGTGTTGCGCCTGCTCCTGGTGCTGCTGACCATGGTCTTTTACTTTGCCTGGGGCGGCGGCGGCATCGAAATCTGGCAGATGGTGACCATTTCGACCTTTATCGCCGATGTGCCTTTTTTGTTCTGGTACCTTTCCTGGAGCTGGTTCCAGCGCAAACTGGGCCGCTTTTTCCTGCCCATCGCCATTTTCATCGCCACGGCCAGCCCCATCGTCGAGATGAGTTATGTCTTTCCGCTGTACAACGTGGACGCCGCACTGGCCTTTTTGCTTATCTTTTTGCTCCTGCTGATCCCCCTGCTGCTGGTCGCCTGGCAGTATCCCTTTCGCTTTGTGATCCTGTTCAGCCTGGGCACCTCGGTACTCGAATTCTCTTTGCTCGGCAGCACGCCCCAGTTCGAGGCTTTGGGCGCGCAATGGGCCGTGCTGGCCATGGTGGGACGCTCGGTGCTGTCGATCTTTGTCGGTTACATCATCTCTTACCTGGTTCACCAGCAGCGTGAGCAGCGCCGCGAACTGGCCGAGGCCAACCGCAAACTGGTACGCTATGCTTCGACGCTGGAACAGTTGACCCTCAGCCGCGAGCGCAACCGCCTGGCCCGCGAGCTGCACGATACGCTGGCCCACGCCCTCAGCGGACTGGTGGTGCAGATCGAGGCCATCAACGCCACATGGAAGCGCCGCGCCCAGGCCCACGAAATGCTGGGCCGCGCGCTGTCGATTGCCCGTATCGGCCTGGACGAGACACGCCGCGCCCTGCAGGCGCTGCGCGCCACCCCGCTCGAAGACCTGGGCCTGGTCTGGGCGATCCGCGAAATGGCCGAAAACATCGCCGCCCGGGAAGGGCTGAAATTGACCCACGATCTGCCCGAGTCGCTCGATGCGCTGACGCCGGAGGTCGAACAATGCTACTATCGCGTGGCCCAGGAGGCGCTGGAAAACGTCGCCAAGCACGCACAGGCACGCCGGATCACGCTCAAGTTGGTCCAGCAGGCCACCAACCTGATCCTGACCGTTTCGGACGACGGGCAGGGCTTTGACTTGAGCGATCAAACTGTCGAAGAGCGTTTTGGCCTGCGCGGCATGCGCGAGCGAGCCGAGTTGATCGGCGGGATGCTGGAGGTGCGCAGCGCGCCCGGCGCGGGAACCACGGTGCGCCTGTGCAGCGGAGTGTGTTGATGGACAGAATTCGCGTGTTGATCTGCGACGATCAATGGATCGTCTGCGAGGGACTGGAAGCGATTTTGAGCACCGACGCCGGCATCGAGGTGGTCGGTGCGGTGCACGACGGGGCGGAAGCGCTGGACAGGGTCGCACAGACGCAGCCCGATGTGGTGTTGATGGACCTGAAAATGCCGGTGATGAACGGCATCCAGGCCACGCGCGAGATTCACGACCGCTGCCCGCAGATCAAGGTGCTGGTGCTGACCACCTACAGCGACGACGAGTGGGTGCTCGACGCGATCCGCAGCGGCGCGGCAGGCTATCTGCTCAAGGGCGCATCGCGCGAGGTGATGATCAAGGCGATCAAGGACACCGCGGCCGGACATACCCCCATCGATCCGGCCGTAGCGGGCACGCTGTTTACCCAGGTGGCGCAGCAAAAAACATCTCCCGCTGCTACCACCATCACCGATCAGCTCAGCGAGCGCGAACTGGACGTGCTCAAGCTGCTGGCGCGCGGCCTGAGCAACGCCGAGATCGCCAACCGGCTGTACCTGTCGCCGGGCACAGTGCGCAATTACGTCAGCGCAATTTTAGCCAAGCTCGACGTGGCCGATCGCACCCAGGCCGCCGTGCTCGCCCTGCGCTATGGGCTGGTTGATTTGAACGGGTAAAAACAGGGACCTGGACATCCGGCGTTCTCCCCGGATATGAAGGCAAGTTTGCTGGTTTCGACAGCGTTGTACTCAACGCCCTCAACCAACAAACCCGCCCCCAAATTGAAGGACACCCTTTTCCAAGCCAGGGATGAGCCTCCTGAAAAAAGGTCGAATGCGACAGACGAACTAAAATAATCAGACCGTCAAGTATCTTGGAGCTTTGCCCCTTGTGCTTATTAAGCACGAGAACAATGCCCCAGCAAGCAATTCAGCGTATCACAGACCTTTTTTCAGCAAAGCCAGGGATTGACCCCGACTTTGATCTCGTTTATAATGATTTCATAGTAATTGCTCAGCCAAGCAGACGAGCGTCGGTCGAGTGGCCGCTGCGTTTTTGGCAGCGGCGTATCGAGACCACGCGGACACTTGAGATAAGCCTGCTTGGTCTCGATACGGCGAACCCAACCCCGGTTCGGCCTACTCGACCAGCGCAGGCTGAGCAGTTACATTTCATATTCGATTTTATCGCCACTCGACCAACCCTCCCGGAAACCGGCAGGTCACTGCCCGGCCCGGACCTGAGGAGGGTGAACGCCTTGTTTCTTGAGAGGGGGCTGCCGTGAACGCAAAAAGATTCGCACTTGTATTTTTCATTGCTTTTATCGCTCTTCTGGCTTTATTTTTCTCCCTGAATCCGCCTGTCCTCGCCCATCCTGTCACCGTCGATGCCGATGCTGCCGACTGGCCCATGACCGCGCCGGGCCAGGTGAACCTGGGGCACATTGGCCGCAATGCCAGCCACCAGGGCGAGTATATTTGGCGGGACAACCCCAACGATCACCGCACAGACTGGGTCGGCAACGAGCAGGCCGATCTGCTCGAATTCCGCGTCACCGCCGATGAAACGAATCTCTATTTTATGGCCGTGATGAGCAATGTTACCCAGCTTGATGGCGACGGCGCGCCGCAGATCCAGGTGGCCATTGACACCGATCGGGTGAACGGCTCTGGTGAACCCTGGCTGGGCGCGTTCAGCGATACCCAGGTCGACCCGGATGCCGAGTGGGAATACCTGCTGATCACCCACTTTGGCAGCGGGAACTCGGATCTGATCGTCTGGCAGAATGGGTTCGGCACCTCAATTTCCACCGGCGCGGCGACGATCAGCACCACCACGAATCTGATCGAATTTTCCGTGCCCTGGACGGCGTTGGAAATGAGCGCGCCGCCCACTCTGCCGCTGCGTTTTACCGTGGCCACCTTTCGAGCCAATACCAACGATGAAACCTGGGACAGCGGCGGAAACAGCGATGCTGTAGACGCCATCACCAACTATGGCGACCCCGGCGCGAACTTGGGCACCTGGGACGAAGTATCCGACGGTGTCGTGAACTATTATTTCGACCTCTTTTTCGAGCCGGACGGCGACGTCTATCCCCCGCTGCTGATCTCGGAGGTGCTGTACGATCCATCAGGAGGAACGGCAGCTTTTGAGTTTATCGAGATTTACAACGCCAGTCCCATTGCCATCGATCTGACCAACTTTAAGGTGGGCGATGAAGAGGATTATACCGCTGGCGAGGGCATGCGCCAGTTTGGCGCCGGCAGCATTGCCCCCGGCCAGGTGATCGTCTGGGCCAACAATGCCGGCACTTTTACGACAACTTATCATTTTTTGCCCGATTATGCGCAAAATAACACCGGATATCCGGCAGTTCCACAGACTGACACTTATTCTCCTTGGTCAACCGGATCAATAAATCTGACAGATGCCGACCAAGTGATCATTCTCGATGGCTCCGACACAGCCATTGATGTGGTTGAGTGGGGCGGTGCAACGACTTGGCCCGGCCTGGCCAACACCAACTTTAGTGTTGCCACTAGCCAAAGCATGGAGCGCGCCCCGGCCAACTGGGACACTAACGACATCGCGCGCGATTTTGTCATGCGTCCCGCCAACGGCACGCCGGGGCAGCGATCCTCCTTTGTGGTCGGAGTCAGCCCGGCGGTCAACAGCCACACCGCGCCGCTGAACACCACCCTGACCATCACCTCCCACCAGGCGATCAGCGCCACGGCGGTCAGCAGCCTCACCCTGGCCGTACACGGCATGCAGAGCGGGCTGGCCGCGGCCGCCTACGGGGTGAGCGGCAACGTGATCTGGGTCACCCCCACCCAGCCCTTTCACCAGGGCGAACTGGTCTATGCCGTCGTCACCTCGCGCACCCTCCAGGACGCGCCGCTGGCCTCTACCTGGGGCTACCAGTGGCAGTTCAACGCCGGCGTGGTGTTCTCGCGCTGCGTGGGCGGCTTTGCCGACATTGGGGCCGGCCTGCCCGGCGTCTACGTGAGCAGCGCCGCCTGGGGCGACTATGAC
>CAYRXM010000145.1:0-6108 GCA_964428175.1 uncultured Anaerolineae bacterium | reverse complement strand
AGCAGCGCCGCCTGGGGCGACTATGACAACGACGGCGACCTGGACATCCTGATGATGGGGAGTATCGATCCCCAGCGCATCGCCCGCGTCTATCGCAACAATGGCGATGATACCTTTACCGACATCGCGGCCGGCCTGCCTGGCGTTACATCTGGCAGCGTCGCCTGGGGTGACTATGACAACGACGGCGACCTGGACATCCTGATCACGGGATATGCCGATGGTCTCATCCGTATTGCCCGCGTCTATCGCAACGATGACGGCGCCTTTACCGACATCATAGCCGGCCTGCCCGCCGTCTACGATGGCAATGCTGCCTGGGGCGACTATGACCGCGACGGCGACCTGGACATCCTGATCACGGGAGATCCTGGTTCTGGCTACCTCGCCCGTGTCTATCGCAACGACGGCGGCGTCTTTGTCGACATCATGGCCGGTCTGCCCGGCGTCAAAGTGGGCAGCGCCGTCTGGGGCGATTACGACAACGACGGCGACCTGGACATCTTGCTCACTGGAGAAGATACCGGTTCCAGCCAAATCACCCGCATCTATCGCAACGACGGCGGCGTCTTTACCGACATCATGGCCGGCCTGCCCGGCGTCTACTTGGGCAGCGCCGCCTGGGGCGACGTTGACGGCGACGGCGACCTGGACATCTTGCTCACGGGCAATACCGGTTCTGGCTTCCTGACCGGCATTTACCGTAATGACGACTGCGCCCCCGACCTGGCCGTGGTCAAATTGGCCGATCCCGAACCGGGTGTGGCAGGAGAAACACTTACCTATACGATCGTTATCTCTAATATTGGCGCCTATACCGCCACCAACGTCATCCTCACCGACACGCTGCACCCCTCCACCACCCTGCAAACGATCAACCAGCGCGACGATGACGCCGTCGATTTTGCCCTCGGCGCGCACAACAACACCCGCTGGAACGACGACCGCCCGCAGGTTGACGAATGGCTGGAACAGATCAACCCCGCTCTCAGCGGCGACTATACCTCGCGCATCTTTGACGCCGGGCAGGATGGCGCCATCTGGGACATGCTTTCATGGCTGCCGCGCCGCCCCTATGGGAAACCGCTGCCAAACAACAACGGCGCCGAGTGGGGCTATGACGACGGCAATGTGGACATGTGGGGCAACCGTCTGCTGCTGCACCTCGACGAGCCTGGCGCGCCCTTTGCCGACACCTCCGGCACTGGGTTGATCGTGACCTGTGGCGTGGGCTGCCCCGCCCCCGCCAGCGGATGGTTCAACCAGGGCGCTTTCTTTGATGGCCTTGACGACGTGCTGGTCATTTCGGACACGCACAGCCCGGCCCGCTACGCCGTGGAACTGTGGGTCTATCCCACCGCCGTCACCACCACCAGCCTGATTTTGCGCACCGATACGGTCAGCGGCACCGAATATCACTATTCGCACATGCTGGGCATTGTCGGCGACCGGTTTTTCCACATGGTCAACGACGGGGGCGAGCGTTGGGCGATGGGCAGCACCCCCATCGTCCCCGGCACCTGGTATCATCTGGTGGGCACCGCCGAGAGCGGCGGCGACCTGCGCCTGTACGTCAATGGCGTCGAGGAAGCCGTGGTGCATAACCTGGGCGCGCTGTGGGCCGGCGGCGACCAGTACCGCATCGGCTCCGGCTATGGGATCAGCGGCACCAGCTTTTTTGCCGGGCACATCGACGAGGTGGCCGTCTATACCCGCACCCTGGCCTCGTCTGAGGTGCTGGCCCACTATTTGCGCGGCGTACAGCGCGTCTGGCTCGATGTGCGCTCCTGCGCCCAGTCTGACTGCTCGGACGGCGCATGGGTCGGCGCCTACTACTCGGAGGAAACCAACACCAGCCTCACCACACCCTGGGTAAACATCTCGGTGCCGGCCAACCGCTATTTCCAGTACTGGATGTTCCTGTACACCGAGCAGCCCGACTATCGCCCGCAGATCGAGTGGGTGCAGGTGGCTCCGGCGCACTATGTCGTCGATACCACTCAGGGCAGCTACGCCACTGCCAGCGATGGTCGAGCCTTTACCTGCACCATCGGCACACTGGCCCCCGGCGAGGTGGTCACCGTCACCGCCTGGGTGGACATTGCCCGCAGCTTTACCGGCACCCTCACCAACACGGTCTGGGTCACGGCCGACAATGACTTGAATCCCGACAACAACACCGCCTGGGTCACCAGCACCGTCGAGTCGCACGTAGATATTAACGTGTATAAATACGATGAATACTGGTTAAACGACCAGACCCTGGTCGGCGGCGACCCGGTCAACCCCGGCTACCCGATCACCTATACGCTGATCGCCTACAATGCCGGGCCGAGCGACGCCTGGGACGTGGTCATCACCGACACCCTGCCGGCGCCCATCACCGGGGTCACCGTGCCCGGCGGCTGGGCCGACTGTGAGTGGACCACCTATGCCCTCACCTGCACCGCCCCGCGCCTGCCCTACAACACCTGGCGGCGCATCGTGGTCGAAGCCACTGCCCCGTTGGTGACCGGCACCATCACCAACACGGCCTGGATCAGCGTCGAGTCGAGCCTGGTGCTGACCGCCACCTCGCGCCTCAGCGACACCGAGGAGACCGAGATATTGCCGCTGGCCGATCTGATCATCGGCAAAATGGCCGAACCCAGCCCGGCCTACCCCGGCGAAACCATCACCTACACGCTCACTGTTACCAACGCCGGGCCATCGGATGTGTTCCGCCCAACCTTGGGTGACGAGTTCATCTCTGGCGAGAGCGCCTATATCATCCCAACAAGTGACTGGCTGTGCATAACGACCACAGAAAACTTTGCACAGTGCGCCTATTCCGGCACGCTGGCCGCCGGCGAGAGCCGCAGCGTCCAGATCACCACCACCGCGCCGCTGACCGGCGTGGTCGACAACCGGGCGGCCGCGGTCGATCTGTCCTTTGACACCACCGACCCTGATTGGGATAACAACCTGGTCTACCTGCACACCGTTGTGCTGCCGGTGGCCGATCTGATCGTGACCAAAACCGTGGTTTCCGACACCGTCCTGGCCGGCGCGCCGCTGACCTACACCGTCGCCATCAGCAATGCCGGGCCGGCCGCGGCCGGGGCTGCCGAGCACACGCTTTCGCTCGATAGCGCGCAGGGGCAGGGACAAAATTGGAGCGGTCGCAACCGCGCCGTGCCCTACCGTACCTCGATCCATGTGAACGGATTTGAG
This sequence comes from uncultured Anaerolineae bacterium, assembly GCA_964428175.1. Classification (GTDB taxonomy): domain Bacteria; phylum Chloroflexota; class Anaerolineae; order JAFGEY01; family JAFGEY01; genus CAYRXM01. Next base: position 2,895 of record CAYRXM010000145.1, on the reverse strand, counting down.
GGACTGATCGAAAACCTCACCGTCACCCTGCACGGAATCAGCGATCCCTACCCGGCCGACCTGCGCCTGCTGCTGGTGGGGCCGAACGACCAGGCGGTGATGCTGATGGCCAATGCCGGCGGCGGCGCTGACATCTTCGATCTGGACCTGACCTTTAACGACGCCGGGATCGGGATGCCGATCAGCGACACGCTCACCTCGATCGTCGTCTACCGGCCCACCAACCACGGTTTCGGCGGCGACCTGCCTCTGCCGGCCCCGGCCGGGCCGTATGGCGGCAGCCTGGGCGCCTTTGTGGGCAGCAGCCCCAACGGGCAGTGGCGGCTCTATATCTATGACGCCGTCGCCGACGCGGGCGGCTACCTTGACTACTGGACGCTGACCCTGACCACCCGCACCACCGACACGGTGACGCTGGAGGATGTGCTGCCGCCCGGCGTGAGCGGCGTGGGTCTCTCCGGCCGTCCCGCCGATTGGGACTGCGCCGTGTCGGACGCCGGGGTACTCTGCCAGTTTGACATCTTGCCGCTGGGCGGGTCGACCGTCGTCACACTGACGGCAACCGCGCCGATCACCCCCGGCGTGATCACCAACACGGCCTACATCACTTCGACCACGCTCGATCCAATCACCGACTCGAATACGGCCTGGGTCACCGTCACCGTCATCTCGGTGGCCGACCTCGAAATCATCAAGACGGTCGAGCCGGCCGAGCGCGTGGGCGCGGGCGCGCCGCTCACCTACACGTTGACGATCAGCAACAACGGCCCCGGCCTGGCCGCCGGGCCGATCGTCGTCACCGACCACCTGCCCAGCGAACTGACTGCCGTCGTTCCAGACGGCGCAGGCTGGAGCTGCGACCTGGCCGCGCTGCCGCTGATCACCTGCACTTTGAGCAGCAACCTGGCCACGGACGACGTTTCCGTGCTGACGCTGGCCGCCACCGCGCCGCTCACGCCGGGCCTGACCCTGACCAATGTTGCCGGCGTATCGGCGGCGGTGTTTGACCCGATCACGGCCAACAACACCTCACTGGTCACCGTCACCGTGGTGCCGCAGGCCAACCTGGCGGTGGTCAAAACGGTGCAGCCGGCGCTGGCCCAGCCGGGCGACATACTCGCCTACACCATCGTGGTGACCAACTATGGGCCATCAGCGGCAGTCAACGTCACCCTCACCGACCAGATCGAAAACGCCGCCGCCCTGGGCAATCCGTCCGGCGCAAGCTGCGTGGTGGCCGGCAGCGCCTTTACCTGCACCATCGCTAGCCTCGACCCGCTCGCCGGCGCGACGATCCTGGTCACGGCCACCGCGCCCGCCGGCAGCGGGCTGGTCACAAACACCGCCTGGATTACGTCGAGCATCGATGACTTGCAGCCGGAAGACAATACCGCCATCGTCACCACGGCTGTCACCCTGCCGCCGGTGGCCGACGCCGGAACGAACCAGACGGTGTATGTGGACGATCTGGTCACCCTCGACGGCACAGGCAGCAGCGATCCCGACGGCAACCTGCCGCTGGTCTACGGCTGGACGCAAACCGCCGGCCCGGCAGTCACCTTGAGCGATCCAACGGCCGCGCAGCCCACCTTTACAGCGCCCGCCACGCCGGCCGTGCTCACCTTTACCCTGCGCGTCACCGACGCGTTGGGTATGTCCTGCGCTGCGCCGGATGTGGTGGTGGTCACCGTCGTCGACCGGCCGATCTCTGGCTTGCAGGCCTTTAACGACAGTCCGACGATCCTCGGCGACACCACCGCGCTGTGGGCGACGGTCGTCACCGGCACCAACATCACCTATCAGTGGGCCTTTGGCGACGGGCAAAGCGGCGCCGGCGACAGCGTGACGCACGTCTACCCGGCCGAAGGCTGGTACACAGCAGTCGTCACCGCCAGCAACAGCGCCAACAGCATCACCGCCACCACGCTGGTTTCGATCACCAAATCGCCGACCACGACGGTTTACCTGCCCATCGTGATGCGCAACTATGCCGTCGCGCCGGACCTGGTCATCGAGCAGATCATCGCCACGGCCAACAGCGTCCAGGTGGTGGTGCGCAATGTTGGCCCCCAGGCCATCGAAAGGACGTTTGCCAACGAGTTCTGGGTTGACCTGTACATCAATCCCACCACGCCGCCTACCAGCGTCAACCAGACCTGGCGGCACGTGGGCAGCCGTGGCGTGGTGTGGGGCATCACCCAGGATGCACTGCCGCTCCAGCCGGGCCAGGCGATTACCCTGACCGTCACCCCGGCCGGCGGCCTCTACTATCGCGCCGACCTGAGCAGCGTTTCCTGGCCGCTGGCCCCCGGCGCCCAGATTTACGCCCAGGCCGACTCGGCGCACACCGCCGTCGCCTACGGCGCGATCCTGGAAAACCACGAGATCATCAATGCGCCGTACAACAACATCACCGGCCCGGTGATCTCGGCAGCGAGCGTGTACGATCGCGCGCCCAGACGCTGACCGCTATGGCTCCGGCGAATCAGCTTTGAAACGGGAATGTAAAACACGGGAGAAATCCAGATGAACAAAAAAAGCACGTTCTTTTTCTTTTGCTTGCTTGCTTTGCTTGCGCTATCCTGGCCGCAGAGCGCGCTGGCCCTGCCGCCGCGCCCCGATCCGCCGTCAACGCCCGACCCGAATGCCGGTGCAGGCATTGCGCTGTCGGTCAGTGGGCTAACGTCGCCTTATTTTGCCGTGGTGCAGTGGCAAGATGGGCTGGGCGGCTGGCACGATGTAGACGGCTGGCGCGGCGAAGTGCAAGATCATTACGTGCTGTGGTATGTCTCGTCGGTCCTGTTCGGCAAGGGGCCTTTCCGCTGGGTGGTTTATCGCGGCGAGGAAACACTGGGGATCAGCGAGGCGTTCGATATGCCCTCGGCGGCCAACGCG
>CAYRXM010000144.1:0-12345 GCA_964428175.1 uncultured Anaerolineae bacterium | reverse complement strand
GGGCACGGCCAACCCCACAAAGGTCAGAAAGGTGATCACGTAATCGGCAATCGAATACTGCCGGACTGCCGCAAAGACGCCGATGGGGATGGCTACAACCCAGGTAAAGATGGCCGAGGCCAAAGCGATAGCAAAGGTATAGCCCATGCGTTCCGAAATGACCTGAGCTACAGGCTTTTCAAAGGTGTACGAATAGCCAAAATCGAGCTTGGTGATGATCTTGCTGATCCAGAGCAGATACCGCATGTGCACCGGCTTGTCCATTCCATACTGCTTGATCAGGGCTTGAGCCTGTGCTTCACTTACTTCTACTCCGCTGGCCTGAAGACGTTGTATCTGGTAGGTGACAATGTCTCCGGGAGGCAGCTGGATGATGATAAAGGCCAGAATTGAAATCAACAGCACCTGGGGAAGCGCGCGGATGATGCGCTGAATGATATATGCAAGCATAAGGGTTCGCCTCCTGTGCAAGAAACCATGGATTTTTTTCCGCGATTGGCGAAAAATCCACGCCTCTTGCTCGGGCCGGTTGACCGTCCCTTCGACCAGGCCCAAACCGGGTTGCCGGCCCGATGAGCCAGCAACCCGGTGGGCAGGTTTACGCGGGCATTACGCCCGCTTGCCGCCTTCGTAGTAAAAGGCGCATGGATGGTAAGAGTTGATGCCGTAGGTATCCCAGCCGATGGGTACCTTGGGACGCGGCATGTTGCGCATGTTCTTGTTGTACAACACGGGGCACGGGCTTTCGAGTACGATGCCGATAGACAGCGGTGTATCGGACAGGTAATCAAAGATCTTTTGCCCAATCGCCACGCGCTCGTTATCATCAACAACCGCGCGCATCTCGTCGACCCAGGTGTACAGCTGCTGGATCTCTTCCGGCGGTGTGATGATGCCTTCCGCTTCCTTGTCCACGGCGGTGTACCACTGCTGCCAGGCCATTGAGACGCCACCCTGCTGGCCGTCGGCCACCGGCACGTACCACTGCATCTGGATCGGCAGCAGCATGTCGGTGCAGCGGTCGGCGTGCCAGATGCCGCATTCGACCTCGTTGGCGGTCATTCGCTCACCGTACAGCGACTCGTCGATCTGCTTGGTCGTTGCATCGATGCCGATCTCGCGCCAGTAGGTGCAGATCATCTCGCAGAACTCGGCGACCGAGGCGCCCACGCGGATGCCGGCCTGCTCGATCATATAGCTCAAGGGTTTGCCATCGGGGCGCACGCGAATGCCATCGCTGCCCTTTGCCAGCCCCATCTCGTCGAGCAGCCGGTTGGCCAGCACCGGGTCATACTGCGCCCACGCCGTGCCATACTTTTCCTTGTAATACTTGGAGTTGGGCATAGGGGCCATCTGACCCATGCGGGCCAGGCCGTAAAAGAGGCCCTGGTTGATCTCTTCCCGGTCGATGGCCACCGAGAGCGCGCGGGTCCAGTTGGGATGGTTGACGATCTCTTCCAGCACCGGGTCTTTGGGCAGAGTACGCCGGGGGTAAAGGGTGTAGCGGTCGGTCATGCAGGAGAGATAATCGCCAACCACGTATTTGCCCTTGTCCTCGTTTTCCTTGTACAGGGGGTACTTGGCCACAGTCACGTCGTGCATGCCCAGCCAGTCAAGCTCGGCGCCGATCAGCTTGAGTTCCATCGTCTGGGTGTCGGCCATATAATCCAGGCGCAGCGTGTCGATGTAGGGCAGCTGGTTGCCGGCCAGGTCAACCTTCCAGTAGTAGGGGTTGCGCTCAAAGATGATCAGTCCCTCAGCCGGATACTCTTTTGGTATCCAGGCGGCCATGGTCGGAAAGTCTTTGGCCCAATCCGGGAACTGCCAGGTGTTCAAGCCCCACTGGCTGCAGAAGCGGTTGGTCACCTGCTGCCAGGTCTCCATCGTCCACTCGGCCATCAGCTTGTCCATGGCTTCCTGCCCGGCATAGTCGAGGTGGTAGTCCTTGAGGAAATGCGAGGGCATAAATGGACCTTCCTGAGGGTAGCCGCCCATATTGCGGGTGAGGATGTGGGGGAAAAGGCCAAAGGTATAGTCGAACGTGCAGCGGAATGTGTAATCGTCGAGGATTTCGAGAGCGCACTCTTGGTTCTGGATGCCATTGAACGGGTTGGCAATCCACCCCAGCCCTTCAACAGTAGCCCAGTCATTCCACCAAAAATCAACGTCTTCGGTGGTCACTGGCGCCCCGTCCGACCAGCGCAATCCCTTGCGCATGTGCAGCGTATAGGTCGTGCCGTCGTCCGAGCTTTCCCAACTCTCAAACATGTTGGGGACGAGCGTGCGAAAATCTGCATCCGAATACTGCATCACCCGGTCGGCCATCCAGTCATAGGTGTCGGTCGACCAGACGGTGTCAAAGTGAATCTGGCGAACCTCACCGCCATAGACGCCGATGTCATCACGTCCGCCGACGACCATCGGCATTTGGGGCAGCCGTGCGTCTATCGCGGGCAGTTCTCCGCTGGCCGTCTTGCTCGCCAACATCGGCGGCTCGGAGCGACCTTCGGGGACCTCGACCTTGACTTCTTTTTCAACCACGACGGTTTTTTCGACCTCGCGGGTGACTTCGACCACCTGCGGGGTTTTGGCGCAAGCAGCGACAGCCGCACCCAATGCAGCGGTCGCCGACAGGCCCAAGAACTGTCTGCGATTCAACTTGCGATCAGACATTTTTTTCCTCCTCTTGGATTCAAGAAATACAAATGGGTAAATCTGATTTGGAACACGTTTGGCGAATCACCAGTTCAGGTTCTAAGAGCACCTCCTTTCCCTCTCGAATCGTTCCTTCGATCATCTGGATCAGCAGTTCGATGGCGATCTGTCCGACCTGGATCATCGGCTGGCGTATCGTTGTCAGCGGCGGCGTGCTGAACGCAGCGGACGGAATGTCGTCAAAGCCCACGACGGCAACGTCGCCGGGGATTTCGCGCCCGGCCTCGTGCAGCGCCCGCATCGCGCCGATGGCTATCCGATCGTTATGGGCGAACAAGGCCGTCATAGGAACCGTCCGTGCCAACAGTCGCTGCATCGCCAGATAGCCGCTTTCATAGTTCCAATCGCCATATTCGGTCAACGCCGGATCGGGATTGACGCCGACCTGTTCGAATGCCTGATAGTAACCCTGCATGCGGTCTTGGACGGATTTCCAGGTGTGCGGGCCGGTGATCATGGCAATCTGGCGATGCCCCATATCGATCAGATGTTGGGTCGCCAAAAAGCTGCCTCTGGCATTGTCGACGACGATCACACTGATTCCATTCTCGCTTGCCTGGCGATCATAGGCCGTCGTTGCCACCGCTATCCCCTGCTCGCTCAAAGCGACCATCTGCTGGCTGTCGCCCTGGGTATTGGCGCGGACAAACAGCATCCCATCGACCTGACGCTCGCTGAAAAGCCTGAGGTATTTGGGTTCGTCGTCGGGATTGTGCTCGGTGCTGCTGAGGAGTAAATAATAGTTGAATTTACGGGCGGCGATCTCGGCGCCGACAATCACCTGGGTGAAAAACCAATCGCTGAAATCGGAGGTGATCAGTCCCAGGATGCGGGTGCGCTTGAGGGCGAGGCTGCGGGCAACGGCGCTGGGCTGGTAGCCCAGTGCGCGCATGACCTGCTTGACGCGCTGGCGCGTTTCATCGGCGACATCCGGGCGGTCGTTCAAGACACGAGAGACGGTCTGGTATGAAACACCGGCCGTCGCAGCCACATCACGGATGGTTACGCGTCGCTTGGGGGCAATTCCCATTGTAACCTCTCAGGCAGAGCAAATGGGGCGCATCACTGTGGAAAAATGACCGTGACCGGTCACGAAGATTTTACTACAAAGGGACGAGGCTGTCAAATTGGTCTGACCAAAGGGGGATCACCTGCCCCAAAACAAGCGTTATTGGGGCGACCAGTGTGGCTCGCTGGCGGCGTCAAACAATTTCACCGGGCCGATGGCGCTGAACACATAGAGGTTGCCGCTGTTGGTAAACGCCCACTGCCCGCCGCCGGGCGCGTGGCTGGGGCTGCGATCATCGCCGGGGCCGGTGGCATGCCCGGTCCAGCCGCCGCCATCGGCGAGCACGGAATAGATGTTGTAATCGCTGCCGTAAGGCGTGCCGGCGGCGGCAAAATAGATGCGCGCGCCAAACCATTCCACATCGGCAAAGGCGCCCGAAACGGCGCTGATCTTGGTGGGATTGGCCCCGTTCGATCCGTCGGCACTCATCGTCCACAACCCGCCCTGCCCAATCTGCACCCCGGCAAAGGCAATCTGCCCGCCGTTGGGCGACCAGACCGGGTAGGCCTCGTCAATGTCGTTGTTAGTCAACCGGGCCGGCGTGCCGCCCGAGGCGGCAATCACATAGATTTCGCGCGTGTTGTCGCGCTCCGAGACAAACGCAATCCGCCCGCCGTCGGGCGACCAGGCCGGATACAGGTCGTTGGCGGCATGCGCGGTGATCGCCGCCGCTTCGCTGCCATCGGCGTTCATGACCCAGATTTCGTTGTTGCCGGTGAGGTTGGACACGTAGGCGATGCGCCTTCCGTTGGGCGACCAGGCCGGATCGCTCTCGACCGCGCCGTTAAAGGTCAGCCGTTTGACATCGCTGCCATCGGGCAGGCAGGTAAACAACTCGCTGCGCTGCACAAAGACGATCCGCCCGCCGCCCGCCGCAGTTTGGGTCGGTGTCGGTGCGGGCGTAGCCGTCGCCGCCTCTTGTGGTGTGGATGTAGGCGCGGCTGTGGCCGTGGGCAACTGCACGGCGGTAGCCGTCGGCGGCGGCGTCGGCGATGGGGTGTCTGTGGGCAACTGCGTAGCCGTTGCCGTCGGTGTCGGCGTCGGTGTGGGCTGCGCGGTCAGTGTCTGGATGGCCGCCAGGGTGGCCCGCTGCGCGGTCTGGACGGTGGCCGTTTCGGCGGCGAGGGCCTGGGCGGTCTCGGTGGCAGCGATGGCTTCCAGGTGTGCCTGCTGCGCGGTCGCCGTCGCCCGCAGCGCGGGGTCGCGCTCCATCTGGGCCAGCGCTTCGGCCGCCGCGCGACGCGTGGACAGGGCTTGCGCTTCGACGGTGCGAGTCAGTGCTTCTTGCTCCGAAATGGGGCGGTTCAAAATCCACAGCCCGCTCAGTGCCGCGATCAGCAAGACAGCGGCGATGATGACAATGCCCACCCAACTCCTTCGCCGCCGGGCCGGTGCGGCGACGGTCTGCTGCCAGCCGCGCAGCGCCTCGCCGACTTCTTCTTTGACCCAGGCGATAGGCGCGTGCTGCCTGAGCCAGCGGCGCATCAGATCGATACGAAAGCGATAAGGGGCGCGGTCGTTGATCACATCGCGCAGGTTGAGGTCTTGCAGCGCGTGGGCCAGCTCGCCGGCGGGCATGTGGATGTCGTATTCGGTCAGGCGCGCTTCGAGCGCGCTTTGGCTTGCGCTGCTACCTTCCGCGTCGATCAGGTCTTTGAGCGCGACAAGCGTCACTTTTTCGGCCGGCGTGCTGTCATCCCACACGTATTGCAGGTTGGCCGACCCGGCCTCGATGACCTGCGGCAGCACGGCCTCGATGTCGCTGTCGGCGGCGAGGACGAACTGCTGCTGCTGCCAGCGGTTGAAAATGGCGTGGCAGAGCAGTTGGGTGAAATAGGGGTGCCCGGAGGTGATGCGGATAATGCGCTCGACGGTTTCGGGCAGATAGCCATAATGCTCGCGCACCGGCTCGGCGATCAATGCGGCGGCCGAGCGGCGGTCGAGAAAGCTAATCTCTTTGTACAAAGCGACGCGAAAGAGGGTGGCGAATTCGGTCTGAATCTGCTCCAGTTTTTCGCCGATGGTAAAGAGAAAAGCGAGGAACGAATGGTGCTGGATCAAGCTGGACAGGTAGCGAAACACATCGGCTTCGAGTTCGCCGGAGCGCACCTTGTCGTGCAGCAGCACCGACTCGTCGAACATGAGCAGCAGCCGCCGCTCGCTGCCGATGGCGGCCTGCACCTGGGGCAAAAAGATGTTTTGAAACTCGTTGCGCGCGTCGGCCTGGAAATCCTGGCGGTTGGGACGGGGCAGTGAAATATCGTGGGGACGGCGCAGCGCACGCTGGATCGTGTAGGCCAGCTCCCACAAAAACCCGCTCATCCCTTCGAGGGCCATGCCCTGGATGTCGACCAGGATCGGGATGTAGGTGGGATCGATGTGGCGGTGCATCTGGTAGAGCACCGAGGTTTTGCCCGTGCGCCGCTGCCCGTGCAGGACGAGGATGTTGTCCTGGTGACGCCCGATCAGGTTGGCGCGTACGAACTCGAACACGTCCTCGCGTCCGTAAAACATCACCTCGCCGCTGACCGGGTTCCCGGCGATATAGGGATTCACTTCAGGTGTGGATTGGATGTTTTCAGCCATTTCAATCTCTATGGCAGCCAGCCGACGACCGCCGCATAGGGCACCAGCAGGTAGCGGTTGCCGCCGTTCAGATCGGAAACGTAAATGCCGTCCATCGTGTTCATCAGCAGCTTGCGCCGGTCATACGACCAGAGCGGGCCAAAGGGCGCGCCGATCACCTGGTTGATCGTGTAATTGAGCGTGCCGCCGTTGATGTTTTGCAGGATCAAGCGTGCGCCGCCCGCGCCGCCGAGCTGGTTGCAGTCATAGATGGCTATCCACTGGCTGTCGGGCGACCAGCGGATCGAACGCCAGTTTTTGTCCTCGCCGGGCAGGGTCAACAGGTAGCGGTCGCCGCTGCCGTCGGCGTTGACCAGGTTGAAATCCCAGAACCAGTGCCTGATGACCTCTTCGCCGGCCGGTTCCTCGTCGTAGCGCAAGGTGGCATAGGCGATCTTGGTTCCGTCGGGCGACCAGTGTACATCCATCAGCCGCTCGGTGAATTTTTCGATCACGTAACGCTCGCCGCCGCCGGCCGCGCGGATGGCATAGATGACCCACTTTTTCGGCTCTTGCTCGGTCGAGATGGCGATCTCGGTGCTGCTGGCGTTCCAGCTAAACTCGGCGGAAAAGTCGGAGCGATGCACCAGCCGGTCGGAGGCCTTCCACTGCCCGCTGCCGTCGGCCCAGCCGACGTGCAAAAACCATTGGTCGCGCTGCACGGTATCGTTGCCCAAAAAGGCGATCATCTGGCTGTTGGGCGACCAGCGCGGCACATCGTCGTCGTACCAGTTGCCGGTCAGCGGCGTGACCGCCCCCGTCGACGCGCTGGCGATGAGGATTTCGCGGCCCTGGTTCCAGCCGGACAGATAGGCAATGCGCGTCCCGTCGGGCGACCAGTTCTCGCCGGGGATGCAGCGCCAATCGCCGAGACGGCCGGGCTGCGCGAGGCCGATCGGGCTGCTGCCATCGTAATTGGCGACGGTCAGCGGGCCGTCTTGCTGAGCGCCCCACACCGCACGCCGCCCGTCGGGGGAGAAAACGACGCCATAATTGGGCACGTTGAGCTGTTTTTCGTTCAAACCCGACGTGTCCGAGGCCCAATATTTCCCCTCGCGATAATAGATGATCTTGCCCGCGCCAACCGGCAGCGGCGTCGATGTGGGCGGCACCGGGATCGGGGTAGCGGTCGAGATCAGGGTAGGCAACCGGGTTGCGGTTGCAGGCGGCGGCACGGTCGGCGATGGGGTGGGCGTTGGCAGCGCTGTCGCGGTGCTGGTTGGCGTGTGTGTCGGTGATGGCGTAGACGACGGCGTGGCTGTCGCGGTGGGCAACTGCGTAGCAGTTGCAGTGGGTTGGGCGGTAGCGGTCTGGACCGCGGCCATCGTCGCCGCCTCGATGGCCTGCGCGGTGGACTGGACGGCTCCGGCCTGGGCGGCCAGCGCGGCGTCGGCGGTGGCCACGGCGATGGCGGTCGCCGCGGAGCGGGTTTCCTCGGCGGCCACATCTCGCGCCTGAGCGGTGGCGGTGAGTGCGGCGGCCTCGTCTCGCGCACCCATGATTTGCCCGATCCCCCACGCCCCCGCGCCAATCAGCGCCAACACGATCAATACGCCCCAGAACAGTGGGTGCAGGAAAAAAGGCCGCTTGCGGCTGCGCGCACGGGCGGCGGCCGCCCATTGAGCGATCTGCGGGCCAAGCTCTTCGACTGCCCAGGTCATCTGGCGGCGCTGCCGCAGCCAGCGTCGCAGCAGGTCGACGCGAAAAAGGTACGGCTCTTGCGCCGGGATGATGTCGCGCACGGCCAGGCCGCGTAAGGCGGCAGTCAATTCGTCGCGGCCCAGGGTGACGTTGTGGACGTGCAGCGTGTCTTCGACCTGCCGCTGTGCGACCGGCGCGCTCTCTTGCGGCGCGCACTCGGCCAGCGCGCTGAGCACGATCTGCTCTTCGGGCGTCGAACTGTCCCAGATGTAGCGCAAATTGGCGACGCAGGCCTCGACCGTCTCGTCGAGCACCGCTTCCACGTCGGCGGTGGTCACTGTCGGCGATTGGGTGATCGCCTGGCGATTAAACAGCGCGTGGCAGAGCAATTGCGTGTAATAGGGATGCCCGGAGGTGATGGTCAGGATGCGGTTGAGCGCGGAAATGTCGTAATCAAAGGCTTCGGCCGCGGGATCGATGATCAATGCGATGGCGTCGTCGCGTTCAAGAAACGAAATTTCGTGGTACAGGGCGGCTTGAAAGAGGTCGGCAAACTCGCGCTGCATGGTTTGCAGCTTGGCTCCGGAGACGAACAAAAAGTTGAGCAGGTGGTAATCGCGCATCAGGTGAGCGAGAAAGGCAAACACCTCGGAATCAAGCGCGCCCCGCCCAACCTGTTCTTGCAGCAGGTGCGCCTCGTCGAACATCAATACAAGGTGACGCTCGCCCAGCAGCTCCTCCAACGCTTCGAGCAGCGTCTCCGCAAACTGTGTGCGGGGGTGTTCGAGAAAGGTTTGCCGGTCGAGATGGGGCAGGTCGATGCCATATTCGCGGCTCAACGTGCGCTGGATCGTGTAGGCCAGGTCCCAGATGAACTGGCCCAGGCCATCCATCGACAGTGCTTGCAGGTCGATGAGGATGGGCAGGTAGGTTGGCGGTAGATGACGGCGCATCTGGTAGAGCAGCGAGGTTTTGCCCGTGCGCCGCTCACCGTGGATCACCAGAACATGATCCTGGTGCCGGCCGATCAGGTTGTTTCGCACCCAGGCGAACACGTCGCGGCGGCCAAAGAACATCGCCTCGCCGGTGACAGGGTTGCCGGCAATATAGGGGTTGGCTATCAACGGCATGGGGTTCTCCTCCGTTCACTGCTATGATTATAGCATAGAAGAATGGCGGGGACAATGAAAGAGGTGGGTCATTCTTTGGCCTTATGCCCCGGCGATGATATAATGACGTACTTGACCCAGATCGTACTCACCCAAGAGGCCTGGTTTTCGAACAAAGGAGGATGTCTATGCGCAACGAACAGGAAATGCTCGAACTCATCATCGGCACTGCCGAGAACGACGAGCGGATCAGAGCCGTGATCATGAACGGTTCGCGCGTCAACCCCAACGCGCAGGGCGATATTTTTCAAGACTTTGACATCATCTATATTGTCAGCGAGGTTGCGTCGTTCAAGAACGACCGTCGCTGGATCAATCGCTTTGGCAAGATGATGATTATGCAGTTGCCGGATGATATGCAGTATCCGCCGCCCGATCCTGATGGCAGTTTCACCTATCTCATGCAGTTTACCGACGGCAACCGGATCGACCTGTGCCTTTTTCCTGTCGCCCGGCTCACCGAACTCCCGCAAGACAGCTTGAGCCTGCTGCTCCTTGACAAGGACGGCATCATTGCGCCATTTGCGCCGCCAAGCGAGCACGATTATATCCCGCGCCCTCCCACCGAAAAAGCGTACCTGGACTGCTGCAACGAGTTCTGGTGGGTCTGCCCCTACGTGGCCAAAGGGCTGTGGCGCCAAGAGATCGTCTATGCCAGGTATATGCTCGATCAGGTCATTCGCCCGCAGCTCATGAAAATGCTGACCTGGTATGTGGGCACCAGTACCGACTTTATGGGCAATCCGGGTGCATACGGCAAATACCTCGGCAAATACCTCAAACCCGAGTGGTGGGACATGCTGCAAAAAATCTATGCCGATGCCGATTATGAGCATACCTGGGATGCGCTTTTGACGATGGGCGATTTGTTCAGGACGGTGGCCGTCGATGTGGCGATTTATATGGGTCTGGAGTATCCGCGCGGCGACGACGAACGGGTGCGCAGACACCTGGAACACGTGCGCCGGCTGCCGCGAGACGCCAAAAAGATTTACTGATGGAAAGCCGCGTCAAAAAATACAGCCGTTGGTTGACGAATTCGTCCATTGAGATCGACGTATATAATCAATTTACGTGGCCTTCAACACTCGGTTTCCCCTGGAGTTGAGGGCAACTTGATCCCCAATATATGCAAGTATCCATACAGGAGAAATTCAGAAAACCACTCGGCTATCTGCCTTGGAGAAACGTCTTTTTTGCTCTCCAGCCACCACACCATCACCCCAAGGCAACAATTGGAAACGAACGCAATAACAACCTCTTCCGGTATGCTCCCACGGTTTCCCCTTTCTCCCAATACCTGTACACGTCGGCAGATAACATCCGAGAGATAATCGCGCATCTTGAATGCAAACCAAGGGCTTCCATTCGGTCCCAACATGGCTTGATACATTTGAGCATGTCCAGCAAGATGCTCAAAGAATTTTATCCAACCTTCTGGTGGATCTACCGGGTCAATAGAGATCAGGTCTTTCAATGGCGGCCCGACTTCGACGACCATCTGATCCATAGCATCCTTCAATATCCGCGTCACCAGATCATACTTGTCCTCATAATGCCGGTAAAAAGTGGACCGGTTGACCATCGCTCGCGCTGCAATATCCCCTACCGTAGTAGCATCAAAACCCTTCTCCGTAATCAGCTCGATCAGAGCATCTTGAATAAGCTTGTGGGTTCTTTTGATCCGTAAATCGCCCTGTTCGTGAACCATTTTTTCCCTTTTGTTGCATAAACAACATTTTTAGCATCTTGTTTCTTGATTACTATCAGTCTATATAATATACTTTTCTTGAATATAGAATTTTGTGAGTCCAATACCCCATTCAATCAGATGAACTGCTACCAGGAGGTAAAACATGCAAGTCCATTTATTAAACTGCGCGACCATGAAAGCACAAGCAATGGTTGCTGCTTGCCTGCTCATCGAGACCGAGTTGGGTGTTATTCTCGTGGATACAGCGCTCGGTCAGTGGTGTCATGATCACCCGGAAAAAGCATATGGGAAGCCATTTGTCAAGATTACCAGACCGATTCTCGATCCAAAAGAATATGCTATCAACCAACTTGCAGAATTGGGATATCAAGCCAGCGATGTGAAACACATCGTAATGACACATCTGGATGTTGACCATACCGGTGGTTTGGCCGATTTTCCAAAGGCCAGGGTCCATGTGCATGCAAAAGAATTTCATGCTTCTCAGACGCGACTGAACTGGATGAGCAAAATGCGCTACAAACCTGAACACTGGCAACATAACCCTGAATGGATTCTGCATCAAATGAATGGTGGGGATAAATGGTTCGGATTTGATGCCAGCACAATCTTGGCGAATATGTCTGATCTATTGCTAATCAGACTGAAAGGGCACAGCGAAGGACACATCGGTGTAGCGGTTAAATTGAACGACGGCCCGACTCCCAAGTGGTTGTTCCATACCGGAGATGCGTTTATGTCTCCTTTGGAACTGGATCCCCAAAAACCCAGGCCCCCTTTTATAATGAGAATATCTCCGGCGCATGGATGGGGTCTTTATGAGGGTTTCCATGAAACGCAAGCTCGCATCAGAGACATCCATAATAATCATTCAGATAAAGTCATTGTAATCAATTCTCACTCTTCAGCATTATTTAACCAGGCGCAAAAAAGACTTCACCACTTACACGAAGAGTTATCTATAACATAAAGCATAACACAGAGCCATAGTCCTGTCAATTTTTGATGACCGAATCTTGAGGATTGGCAGGGGCTATTGCCACACAGAAAAAAGCCCCCGGCTGTAGGGCCGGGGGCCAGGCTTTGAATGATCGAGTGACTCTCCTGAAAAAAAGTCTCTCACGCCAAGTCGCATCCAACCTTCGGTTGGCCACGCAAAGATTGTTAAAATAATCTTTGCGTTCTGTATTTTACCAAAGCTTGGCGACGCCAACCATTGGTTGGAGGCGTCTTTGCGCGAGTTTTTTTAGTCAAGTCATCGAGTTGAACTGGATTTGCTCGCGCACGGCTTGCATTCCCCTGTACGTGCATGGGGACAACGTTTTGCGAGTCGAGCCGGTGACTGGCTCGAACGGTTCACCCCAACCTGCGCGGCGACCTGGACAAGTCCATCAACCACGACCGCTTTATGA
>CAYRXM010000143.1:0-12522 GCA_964428175.1 uncultured Anaerolineae bacterium | reverse complement strand
CGTAGGCGCGGTACACGCCCTTGCGGCTGCGATCCAGTATGCGTAGGGCCAGCACGCGGGCCAACTGGGCATAGAACTCGTCCAGCGATTGGCAGTGAACCAGTCCGGCCAGAAAGTGGAAGCTCTTGAGTCGGTAGGCATACTCGAACATGCCAAACAGACTGCTCAATGGCAGCTTGGGTCGCAGCGACAGGGTCAATCCGTCGGGCAGCGGAATGTGCCCCACCCAGCCCTGGGCGGTCAGCCGCCACTGCTGGCCATTCAAAAAGGTCGGCGGCTCCACATGTACCTGAGCGGCATAGCGCCGCCAGAGCAGCTCGCCCACCGGCTGCGGCAGGGCGTGCGCGGCCAGGACGCGAGTTTCGTATTCGGCCAGCTCGATGGATTGCGGATCGGCCCCACTCATTTGGGCAGCACCTCGCCGGCGATCTTGGACCAGCCAAATGCCTGGGCCTTGCCCGGCTGGTCGAAAAAGTACTCCTCCAGGTACGGCTCGATCTCCATCTGCCAGATGTCTTCGAGTGTGTCGGCCAGGTGATCGTCCAAAAAGAAGGTGATGCCCACATAGTAGTGCGGATCGCCGATTTCGGCATTGAGCCGCTTGAGCACACCGATCAATCCTTCGACATTCAGCCCGGTCGGGTGATGATAATGACGCAGCACATCATAGTTGGGCGTCAGGGCGATAAAGGCAAAGCGGCGGCGCAGGGCGTGATCCACCAGGGCGATGGAACGGTCGGCGGTGTTCATGGTGCCGACCAGGCGCACGTTGGCGGGGATGGCGAACGTGCCGCCGGCAGCCAGCGGGATGGCTTTGTCCCGATATTCCAGCAGGTACATCAGCTCGCCCAGCACGCGGGACAGGTTGGCGCGGTTGATCTCGTCTACGATCAGCACGCAAACACCGCTGCACCTGGCGGCCTGGCGGCAGAATTCGAGAAAGCGACCCGGCACCACCGGGTAGCTCAGACCGCCGTCGTCGCGCGCTTGCGGGCGAATGCCCTGTACAAAGTCTTCGTAGGCGTAGGCGGGGTGGAACTGCACCAGATCGACAAAGCCGTCGCCGCCGCCGACCAGATGTTGGGCCAACCTTTCGGCCAGGTAGGTCTTGCCGGTGCCGGGCGGCCCGTAGAGGATGGCCTGTCCCTTGCGGTGGATCGCGCGTACCCAGCGGGCCAGGGTTGCCTCGTCGAGGCCGGTATCGTGGGCGCATTGCACGAGCGGGTAGGGCAAGTTCGAGATTGTAACTTGGCCTTTCTCGTCGGATGATTCAGATATTCTCCTGCGCTTCTCATCTGGCAGATCAACATAGCGAGAGAAAAATGCATCTACTTCGGCAAGATTATGCAACCCGTACATGCTTTGAACCCGCTTTGCAAAACTGGTGAAAATCACATAATTCTCAACGGTGAGTTTGAAGGTAGTCTCCAGCCCCAGCGACTTGAGTGCTCGGGCTGATTTACCATTCATAACAATCCACTGATCTGGCTCCAGAGCCATCAAAATGCCCGTTGCCAGATTAGGCCAAAGCCCATGTACGGGGTGGAAGCGAATTCTATCGATCCGCTCTTGAACAGATATAGCATTGTTTTGAAGTTCTCTCAACGCAAACTGGAGTTTTTCTTGTATGACTGGGTCTTCTTTGATGCCTGCTTTGGCAAATGCTGCTCGGATTGTCGCCGCCCCAAACCCCCAAGTACAATTGCCAATAGTGTGAATCTTGCTTTCCTGAAACATCATCTGCAATTCACTGGCAGAAATATCAGGCACAAAATTCTTGGCCACAGGCGTCCCGTCCGAATAGACAACTCCCCCAGCTTTCAGAATGTGCTGGTCAAAGTCGTCTACGGAAAGGGCCGTCAGCTTCTGCGGTGTGACAAGTTCTCTGATGCGCTTGTAAGCCTGTCCCCTGATCATCCGATCTTTGGCACTCTCTTCGGGCAGTGAATTAAACCACTGAATGGCTGATTGCATTTGTGCAGAAACAAGTAAACGATCCAAACTCTCTTGCAAAGGTGTTTTCACGGAGTCATCCTCCATTTCAAACTCAATTTGCCACTCATCGTTCTCTGACATCTCGACATCAGACACAAGTACCGGCTCATTGCCACTGAATAATTGGTTTCGTTTGTCCAAATCAAACACAGCTTCGGCGATGGCGGGTTGATTTGACTTACGCCAGACACAGGCTTTCCACCCTCTAAATCTTGCAGCGATCTGTGCCATAGTCTGCTCATAGACTTCGCGTACACTGCCTTGCAAGGGACGAGCTGTGTCCAGAGTCAAGCCATAGCAGGAAATGTTGCTCTTGGCGAACGTTCCCAGGTTCTGAGACATTCCCGGTATCACCAATTGATCATGAATGAGATCAAGGGCAACCCTCCAGCCCGCCTGATGCAGGTTGGGCGCATAGAAATCTTGCACCAGCCAATTCCCCATATTGAGACGTAATGTGCGTCCGCTATCCCGAAGTGTCAGTGCGAAGCGTGGATCATCTGGACCGTCAATTCCCAATCGATCAAAGGTTTCGCGGAGAAACTCGAAGGCCCATTCTGCTTCATCCCAATCGGTGAAAATCTTGGACAAAGGCAGGGCAAGTGTCGGCATAACCGGATGCCGAAAGACCGAATACCCTACCCAGATCAAACCCTGGATATCTACCATATCGCGCGGGCCGTACTCAGCCAGAGCATCCCGAAGCGCGAAAGCAATCTCTTTGATTTGCCTGTACAAACCGGGCACAGCGGCCCCATAGCTGAACCTGGGACCATCCACGAATTCCAGAAACCATTTGATCGTATCTGGCTTGACAAACATATCTGTATCTGGATGACACATAAACAAAAAATACGTAGGAAACGCCCACCTATTGGGCAGACGATGCGTATCCACGTACTCGACATAGTGTGCCAGCCGCTCATCTGAAGAACCGACGCCATACAAAAGATCAACTACCATCTCGCAGAATGATGGTCTGTCCAATGAATCTTGGTAGAGAACGCCCAAATCACCTGTTCTAGGTGCGCGCAGCCAGAGCAGATTGTTGTCCTGACCGATTTTTTCCA
This sequence comes from uncultured Anaerolineae bacterium, assembly GCA_964428175.1. Lineage (GTDB taxonomy): Bacteria > Chloroflexota > Anaerolineae > JAFGEY01 > JAFGEY01 > CAYRXM01. The sequence goes on along the minus strand of CAYRXM010000143.1, from coordinate 9,457 downwards.
ACCGGGCGATGAATTCGTCAAACTGACCTTCGGCGATCAGCCGCTCAAGCTCGCTCCGGCTCAGCAGGTCTCGCGCTTTGGCAATCGTCGCCTGCTTGTAGGCTACCTCTTCCTCGACAAAGCCGGGATGGTCAAAACTGTTCCAGTCGGGGAATCGCTGGCGCAGCAGGGCGAGTAGATCGTTGAGTTTGGGTTGTGTCAGGGGCATCGATGTCTCCTGTTACCAAATGAAAAGCACAACGTCTGATCCGTATTCATGATCTCGGTGCAGACGCTGTGTCCAACATGTTTAGCAATTCATCTACCTGGGCTCCAGCCAGTTTGAGCTGGTCCAGCGGCAAGCGAGCGTATTCCCATACAATGCCAGGTAATGCGCAAATCTCCATTGCTTGGCGCAGTTCTTCCTTGGCTTCGTCCTGTATAGATAGGGCAGTTTCAGACTGTGCATTCTGTGCTCTTGCACAGCTTGACAGCCCAACTAATGCGCAGACGAGTGTATAACGTGTTATGTACAATTCGGATGTTTTAAGTAGCAGATCTCGTGCTTTGTTTATGGCAATAGTAAATGCTTCGATAGCGGGTCCATAAGAGTCACTTGTGTGGGAGGCTTCAGCGTCGCTTTTACTTTGATTTAGGGTGCGCAAACGGGTGATCCCCAACCACAATGCAGCAATGTGGGCAATCTCAGGTACGTTAAACAATAGGGCATGTTCTGCAGCATCTTGAGCAGCGCTCAGAGAATTCTGCATTACAAAGGCTCTTGACAAATAGAGCCAGTCATAACCCTGTCCATAGGCATACTTGATTTCCTGATCAATCATCAGTGCTTGCTTGAAATGCCAGATAGCTTTTTCTACTTGTCCCATACGCAAATGGATCATGCCGATATTGCCAAGTTCTACAGCCTCGCCTTTGCGGTCTTGAATTTCCCGATCAATCTCCAATGCCTGTTCATAGCATCCAAGCCCATCTTCTAACTCATTCAGGTGGCCATAAGCAAGCCCTATGTTAACCAACTGCCGACTTTCGCTCCGTCTATCACCTATACTCCGAGCGATATCCAGTGCTTGTTGATGATACTGGATAGCTTTGTGCGTCTGCCCTATTGCATCGTAGACAAGTCCCAAACTGCCCAGGTGATATCCCTCATAACGTCGGCTGTCGATCTCACGGGCGAGGTTTAGTGCACGGTCCAGGTAATCAATAGCCTTGTCGAATTGCATCAAATCCACATAAAGCATACCTAGATTTCCTAAAGCGACACATTCTCTCAGAGGATAGGCGAGTTCTCGCGCTATTACTGATGATTGTTCGTAATAATCTGCCGCTTGTTCTAGGTCTCCAAGATCATGATAGATTTTCCCCAACATACCCAAACGCAAACCAATTCTCATCCAGTCGCCCTGCTTACGGGCGATGTCCAAGGCTTGTTCATAGTAAGCGATAGACTCCTGTGCATGCCCCCAATTGTACGAAAGTGCTCCAAGACTACCCAAACTAATGCCTTCGTTTCTGGCATTGCCGGTTTCGCGTGCGAGAATTAACGCTTGTTCATAGCACTTTCTTGCTTTTTCCATTTGACCGAGTCTACGATGTACATCACCTAAATCGTACCAAGATTCTCCTTCACCGTTTTTGTCATTTCGTCCTTGAGCGATCTGAAGCATTTGCTGAAACAATGTGAAAGCTTGATCCGTGTTTCCAATGTGATAATTGCATAGCCCAAGCATTTTGTACATTGCCCATTGTAGGTGTTTGTCAACAACTTGATCTAGAAGACGCGTCCACATTTCGATCAAGAGCTGCTGGTATCCCCAGCGAAGCAAATAGTCATAGTCTATTTCACACAATAACGCAGCAGCCTGATCATATTCTCCGGCCCTTACCCGATGCTCCCACTCGTCAAGATGCGGGCGCAGATCTTCGATCGTTTTCCACTCGGCTTTCGGACGTTTGAGCCGGGCGTAATACTCTGCAGCACCATGTTCTAAAGCAGTCAGGGTTTCAAGATCGGATTGATCCAGATTGTACACATACTCACGGTCAAGAGGGTGCAGGCTAAACATACCGCGTTCCCGGTCAACCGTGACAATGTGGCTGCGGGATAAGGTGCGCAAGGCGGCAGGCACATCGAACAACGAGGCAGTCTGGTGAAGCAGAAATTCCACGGCGACTGTCGGAGACGGTTTGTCGAGCACAGCCAAAGCGCGCAGTACTGAACGCTCTCCTTCATTTAGCCGTGCATAACCATCGGCAAAGAGGGTTTCCACTACCTGTCCTCGGAAGCGTTCTTCATCGTCGAGCAGACTGGTCAGACTGAGGGTAAAATCGTCGAGCTGCCCGGCCAGAAGTTCCAGTGCGCGCGGGATGCCGTGACAAAGACGAGCAGCACGGCGAAGCAAGCCCTCATCAGCCTCGCGCAGACCGCGTTCGCCGGTGTCCAGATCTCGTAATAGAGCGATCGCTTCCTCTTCTGGCAGGCCATCTTTAAGAAGAATACTGCGGTAGCGGCGTGTTGCCGCCGGTGGTAGTTGGACCGGATCGCGGCTGGTCAAGACCAGTTTAGCACTACAGGGATGGGTCAACAGATTTTGTAAAAAAGTGTCCATGCCAGGATCGCAGAATGAAGCCTTGTCATCCAGCATATCTTCGGCGTTGTCCAGATAAAACAAATATAACTTGTCGACTGATAGGATATCAAGCAGTTGGTTGGTTTTGTCTTCGTCGGAGAGATCAGAATCCTGGTTTAGTTCGTTGAGGAATTTACGGGTTTCACCGTCAAACAACCGTGCAATGTCGGATACAAGTTGTGAGAGTGTTATCCTTCCACCTCGCGCCGAAAGATAGACGATGCCACTCAACTCTCGCTCCCCGCCACGTTCCAACTCTTCAAAAAGACGGCAAACGAGAGCTGTTTTGCCCATTCCTGCACGACCGATGACGCTGATCAGGCGCACACCGGAATCATTCAGGTGATCACGCAGAGTTTGCAGTTCAGTTATACGATCGTGAAAAATCTGATGCATATCAAGAGGGCGGCGGTTGACAATCTGTTCGCGGCGCATTTGGTGCCGGTGTTTTGCCTCTTGAGCCAGTTTTTCACGTTCAATATCTAGGCCGGCCTGGATGTGAAACTCGTCCCAATGGGTGGCGATCTGGGAAATCTCCGGCGACCAGATCAATAGATCAGGACACATATTACGATATTCGTTCAAATAACCCTGAATCGAAGCCCATTGGTTATTGATCCAGTTTCGCGCTCTTTCCTTTTCCTCCGGCCGGTCACCCAGACGGATAATCTCTTCATACCCACGAATAATGCGATAGGCACTGAGAATATCGAGTTCAATCTGTTCTTTGGGTGTAGTCATAACTCGCTTCTCCATGTCTTGATCTGATTCCAAGGCTATATTCCGCGCAGTACATCATCGCGGCCGACAAAGGCCGGCCCGCCGCCGACCGGGTTGCCGGCGATGTAGGGATTGGTTGGCCGGGGGTGTAGGGACATCTTGACTCCTTGCGAAAATGACCGTCAGCGCTTCACCGCCGGTTGAAGGCTGTCAAAGCCCAACCTGGACATTGCGTGCGAAATCGTAACTGCTTACCCTTGCGAAGGTTCAAGACAACCTTCGCAAGGGTAGGCTAAGCAATTACGCGAAATCTATCATTCTCCATCGACAACGACTTTGCCTCTCCAATCCAACTGCACCACGCTCTCCTTGACGCTCAAGTCCACCAGGTTCGCGTCCAGCTCTCCCTCTGCCTCGACCGTCACCTGCACCTGCACCTGCGCGCCGCTCTCGACCAGCGGCTTGATCACCGACTGGTAAAAGTCGTACCACTGCTGCCAGCTCAACGGCGTCTCGATGCGCACCTTGCGGTACGTCGTCGGCGGCGGGGGAACAGGTGGCGGCGTGACCGGCGGACGCTCGCCTTTTTCCGGCGGGATGACCGGCTCGACCGGTTTGTGTGTTTCAATGACCGGCTCCGGCTGAGGCGAGGCTTTCTGTTCGGACGGCGCCAGCAGCCGTTCGGCCAATGCCGGGCGCAGCAACCACGCCCCCTCGATGACCTCGAACGTGCCCGATGGCAGTGTCTCCCGCCAGTGGATCGTGTCAAAGCGGGCGCCGTCGCCCAGCGCGTAGGCAAACAGGCCGCGCTGCACACCCCAGGCGATCGTCTGCTGCAAGGCTTCCGGGCCGGTCAGGATCGGCAGATAAGGGAAGCGGCAGAAATAATCCCACAGCGTGGCCACATTGATCGTTTCGTCCTCGGCCTTCCACAGCCGCCACTGATCGCCCTTGCCCTCGGCGATCAGGCGCGGGTCGAGGCGTTCGAGCAGGCGCTGCTCGTCGATCAGCCGCTTCCAAGCCCGCGCGGCCAGGGAGTGCTCGCCCGGACGGTAGCCGGGAAAGCCGTGTTCCTCGCGCACCCACAGCGCGGTCTGACCGGCTTCATCGTCCGCTGGCAAAGCAGTTGTCCCCGTAGGGGCCGCCGTGACCGTGTAGGCGGCCCAGACCGTCCCCGGCAGTCCTTTTTGCGCCCGTTCCAGCCGCGTGCGCAGGTCTTCCATCTGCGTTTCGGCCAGCCCGCCGCTGCGATACTGGCGGTGGATGGCTTCCAGAGCCAGCAGTTGAACCGCCGTCTCTTCGACGATGCGCATGCCTTCTGCCGTGGGCAGCACAAAGACCAGCGCGTTCTTGAACTGGCGAAAACGCTGGCCCGCGCCGGCCGAGGATGCGTGCTTGAGCACATCTTCGATGAGCGCCCGCGCCCGCCGCTGACCGGCCTCGTCGCGCCCCCAGGTATATTCCAGCCCCAGGACGACCAGCGTCAGCGTGCACCGGTTGTGTACCTGCTCTGAGGTTGCGGGCCAGATGCTCAGGCCGGGGAAAACGCGCGTGCCGACGACCTGGTCCACGGCTTCGCGCATCCGCTGGCGCACCTGCTCCGGCTCTTGGCGGATGGCGTCGGTGCGCGTGATCAACATCTGGTTCAGGTTGGGCTGGCTGTCGATGCGATAGGTGTTCTCGCGGATGTCCAGGTACCACAGCCGCGCCTGCAGCTTGTCGAGCGCGTCGGCGGCCAGGGCAGGCACGATGCCGGGGCGCAAGGTGGCCAGCCACAACTGCGGGCGCGCGGCGGCGGCCATCCGTTGGGTGGCGCCGCTGTGCGAGTACATAAACATTGCCGTGGCCAGGCCGGTGGCCATCGCGTAGCGGGCATAATCGCCGCCGGTCACCCGGTCGATCAGCGGCGCTTTCGAGGCTTCGGCGCCGCCAATGTCGGAAAAGATGGCCGACTCGTAGCCGCCCCGGTTGTCGACGTATTCGAGCAGTTCGGCGCGGATCGCGCCGTCGTCGAGATTGACGTGCGCCGGCTGGATCAGCGGGGCGGCGTGTTGGCGGCGGTACAGGTCGCCGATGACCTGGGCCAGCAGGCGCAGCACACCGCGCGTGCGCTGAAAGCCGCTGATCGTGCCCCAGCGGTCGCGCAGCGCCTCGATCAGCGCCGGATGAAAGGGATAGGCGCGGATGATCAGGTCGCGGTATTCGGGCGACTGGACGTCCTGGGGAAAATCGGCGGCGTTGGCGCGGTAATACTCCCAATACACCTGGGCGGCGGCGCGGGCCTGGACTTGCAGTTGTGCCGGGTCGGTGTCGAACAGGCGGCGCTTGAGGATTTCGTACAGCTCTTCGCGCTCGGCGCTGACCTCGACCTGGCGGGTGCGGCGCAGGATGCGGATGGCGGTGTCCATCTCTTTGGCCGCGCGGATCGCCGCCTCGCCGATCTGCTCCTGCTCGCTGGAGGTCATGGTCAAGACCAGCGCCACATCGTCGGCGGCGTTGACGGCGCGAGTCAGTTCGAGCAGAAATTCCTGGGTCTGGTCGGAGAGGTGGCCATCGCCCACAGGAATGCCGCTGGTCTTGGTGATGTAAGAGAGGGTCTCGTCGATCAGGATGAGGGAAGGGCCGGCGGCCTGCAAGAGCCGTTCCAGCGTCTCGCTGCCGGGGGCGACGCGATCCTGGTCGCTCTGGCGGACGATCTCGTACAGCGCCAGCCCGCCCAGGCGGTAGGCGATCTCGCCCCACAGCGTGCGCAGCGTTATGCCTTCCGGCACGGTTCGCGGCTGGCTGGGGCTGATGTGCGCGCAGTCGACCGCCGCCACCCTGGCCTGGGGCAGCGCGTCCAGGCCGGCCTCGGATACCAGCTGCCCGACCTGTTCCAGGTGGCCGATGTGCGCCCCATTGGCGACCATGTGATAGAGGGCCAGCAGGGTGTGGGTCTTGCCGCCGCCAAAAACGGTGGCCATCTGGGTGATCGCCACGCCGTCGTCGCGCCCGGCCAGGCGGCGCAGCACGCCATGCAGCGTCGAGCGCAGGCCGCGGGTGAGATAGGTGCGCCGGAAAAAGGTCTCCGGGTCTTTGTACTCGGGGACGGCCTCGCCTTCGACCACCTGGGCCAGGTCGACGGCAAAGACCTTGAGGTCCAGCCGCCCCTCGCGGATGTCGCGGTGGGGCATCGCCGTGTGCCACCAGGGATGGAGCACCTCACCCCCTGGTCCCCTCTCTATACGTTCTGAAGGAACGCCCAGAGAGGGGGAAAGACGTCCGGTCTCGCGCAGGATCAGCTCGACCTGGTTGACGACATAGGTGGCCTCGGCTGGGGCCGGCTCGTCGCCGCCGTGGACGGCGCGGTTGCGGATGTCGGCCAGCGGCTGCAGGGCCTCGCCGTCAAGAAAGGTCAGCTCCAGGCCCAGCGTTTTCTTGAGATCGGACTGCACCTGGGCGGCACGGTAGAGGGCCAGCAGCTTGCCCAGGGTCAGCTTGTCGAGGGCCTGCCCGCCGCCGACGCGCTCCAGGGCTTCGATCAGCGTCTTTTGCCGCGCCGGGGCCGAGCGGGTGAGCAGGTCGTTGTACAGCTCGACCAGCAGGCTTTCCAGCCCGCTGGCAGCGACCTGCACGGCCTGGGCGTGGTGTTTTTGATCGAGCAAGGTTTGGGCTTTGGTCAAAGACTGGGCGTAATCCATTTTGCGCTCCCTTTGTCCTCGCTCTGGCAGGGTCTCAGACCCTGCCAGAGCAGAGTAGTTCGCTCGCTCCGCCGGAACAATGCTACAATGCTACGTCAATAACTCTTGTGCATCATCCACTGCAATGATCGCCGGTTCGCCAAGCAGGTAATATCTGGCGCTCGACCAGGGATATTGCTCTGGTCGCTCGGCTAACTTCCAGTGAGGCTGGCAGGGGTTGTTGTGAATATACTCGGCTTTTTGTCTGAAAAAGGCCGGCGAAAATACATCCCGTGCATCATAGCCATCTTGCCAGACTTTGTACTGTTGATCGGGGATTTGGCTTGCTGCCTGAGCCAAAAAATCTAGTGCGCGATGGTTGTCTTCCGCCTGATACTGGCGGATGATCTGTTTGGACGTAAACTTTTTGAACTCGCGCATCACGTCGGCAAGCGTGTGCCCCTCTAGAAAACGGACAATGATGTGAATGTGATTGGGCATGATCACAAAGACGTGCAGATTGATCCAGCCGCTGACTCGCATATAGTTCAGGCTGTCCGCAATGATGCGCTTGACGACATCGCGGCGGAACAGGTGTGTCCGATCCACAGCCGTTGTCGTGATAAAATAGAGATGGTTGGGATCGAATACCGGACGCACAGGCATAAACCACTCCTTGTCGACCACTGCTTCCCGTTGCTCCCCGCTCGCGCAGGGTCTCAGACCCTGCGGGAACAAGGCTGGTGCTGCTCCGGCGGGGTCTCAGACCCTGCGGGAACAATGGGAGCTTACATCAACCTCTCCTGCCTCGCCTCGGGCAGACCTTCCTGCCCGGCCAGGAACCCCTCCAACAACCGCCGTTCCCGGTCATCTTCCGGCAGCACGTCGGCCAGGGTCTGGGCGACGACGCGCACGCGATCCTCACGGCCAAAGGCAGCCTGGCCCAGAAACTCGGCCAGGGCGGGGCGATCGCCCTTTTCCCAGAGCTGCACGGCGCGGTGCAGCACGTCGATCAGCGACGCCTGCCGCCCGCTGCGATCCGGCTGGCCCAGGTCGCGCACGCCGGCCCGCTCCCTGGGGCCGAGCAGGGCCACGTTTTCGCCGCTCTGCTTGAGGATACCGCGCCGATCCATCAAGGCGTTCACCTCGGCGCCGAGGGCCATGGCCATGCGCATGGCGTCGTCAAAGGGCACCGCCGACGCGCCGTAGGCCCAGCGATGGAGGATGTAATAGCGCGTGGGCGGGTCGATATAGCCGACCGTCTTGTGCCCGTTCAGGATGCGATCCAGCGCGTAATCAGCCACCGTCTCCTGTACCAGGTCGAGCAGCGTGCCGACGCCGACCGGCGTGCCGTCCAGGCGGTAGACCTGCCGGTAGCGGCCAAAGACGGCCACCGCCGGGCCGATGGCCGAGATGAAAAAGTCGGCGCCGCGGATGCCCTGCGCCCAGAAAAAGTCCAGCCGCTCGCGCACCGTGCGCGCCAGTTCCTCGCGCACGTCGTCGAAATAACCCTCCGTCTCGGCGGCGCGCACGCGGCAGACGATGAAAATGGAGGAGGCCAGGGCGGCGCTGTCTTGCGCTCTTAGCCGCCCGGGGCGTTCGGTATGCAAAGGCCAGGAAGCAGTGACCACCAGCCCCGCGTCCAACAGGCTGTTGAGCAGCGTTTCCCAGGCGGCGGTGGACTTGTGGGCAAAAACGACGACGCAAATGCCTTCCGGTCGCAGCACGCGCCGTGCTTCGGCAAAGGCTTTGGTCATCTCGCGTTCGTAAAACGCCTTGTCCTTATCTGCGTATCGCCTGGGATCCCAACCGGCCATTTCCGCAATCTCAGAGGCTTTGGGTGCAAGCGGGGTAAGAAACAGGTGTGGATAGAGGAAACTGACCGAGCGCTTGAGCCAGACGTAGAAAAAATCGCTCAAGTCAGCATAGGGAACGGCATTGTAATACGGTGGGTCAGTGATGACAGCATCCAGATAGCCATCTGGATAGGGCAGGCGGGTAGCTATGCCTTGTTGAGCGACAGCTGACTGAGTGGATGCTTGAGCTGTATTTTCAATTACGCGAACAATCCAATCCATCGCGCCGGTCCAGTTACCGGTTGAACTACTGAAAGGATTGATTTCGCCATAATCCCACACCATGCCAAGGGCCTGGCGGACAAAAGTATGACCGACAAATTCGCCTCCGCTTGTCCAGGTACATAAAGCAGACAAGAAATCGGCTAAACGGTCAACTCCCATTGCCAGATACGTTGCTACCGCTTGAGCATAGTCGGTCGACATACCCTCGGGCTGCATCGCATCATAGGCGGCCTTGACCTGTCGGCTAAACGTGATCATCGCCAACATCTGACGGGCGCTAAATAGATCGCTCCATTGCGTCATTCCATAAATCTATACTTTCCGCTAAACGTTGAAGCCGCGCAAACGCACGCTCGATATGGTTTAC
>CAYRXM010000142.1:0-12569 GCA_964428175.1 uncultured Anaerolineae bacterium | reverse complement strand
ACAGGGCGGCACTGTCCACAGCCCATCATGAGTCGCCGGGACGCTGCTTCTCCCGTTGCATGCGTTCCCGAAAGCGATAGGACTCGCCGACGAATTCGAGGATGTGGGCGCGATGGGTCAGCCGGTCGAGCAGCGCCGCGGTCAGGCGTTCGTCGCCAAAGACCTGTGTCCAGTCTGCGAAGCGCAAGTTGGTTGTAATGATGATCGCCACACGTTGGTAGAGCTCGGAGCAGAACTGGAAGATGAGCTGTGCGCCGGTGGTGGAGAAGGGGATAAAGCCTAGCTCATCGAGGACGATCAAATGGTGGCGCAGCGCCGAAGCCAAGAACTGCGGCAGACGGTGTTGATCCTGAGCGGTGATCAGGTCATTGACCAGTCCGGCGGCGGTGTAAAAGCGCACGCGGCGGCCCTGGCGGCAGGCGGCGAGGGCCAATCCGGTCGCGACATGGGTTTTTCCAAGTCCCGGATTTCCGACCAGGATGACCGGCTCCGCTTTGGCGATGTACTCGCCGCGCGCCAGGTCGAGGACGCGCGGCTTGCTCAGACTGGGCAGGCAGGAAAAGTCGAACTCGGCCAACTCTTTGAGTACCGGGAACTTGGCGCCCTTGATGCGCTGTCGACGCAGATTGTCTTCGCGCTGCAGCACTTCTTGTTCGGCCAGGGCGAGCAGAAAGCGGTCGTAGCCGAGGTTGTTTTGCGCCGCGTCCTGGGCGAACTGGCCATAGTTGTGAATGAAGGTGGGCAGGCACAGTTGTTTGAGGTAGGTTTCGAGCAGCATGGTGTTTTCGGCCATCACACCGCCTCCAGCAGGGCGTCATAGCGGCCCAGGTCTGGGCGCTGCGCGCCGATCTCGGCCAGCTCGGGATGGTCGTCCAGATCGAGAGTGCGGGACAGGTCTTGCGGCTGGGTGAGTTGGTTCAGGCAGAGCAGGACGCCGTCAAGGTGCGGGCAGCCGTAGTCCAGCGCCTGGGCGACGGCCTGTTCGATCTGGTCGGCTGGGTACTGCTCGTGCAGGCGCAGCACGCGGATGAACTCGTGCACACCGCGCTCGTCGGGCCACTGCTGTCGCAGTTGAGCCAGCAGCGTTTCGTAGACGGCTGGCCAGTGCTGCCGCCAGCGACGCACCGGTTTGGCGTGTTCGAATGCGCCGGGCCGCTGCTCGATCAAAGACAGGTAATGCAGCGGGTCGAGGATGTCCTGATGGTGGTCGTAGCAGCGCGGGTGGCGGGCGATGACGCCGCCCTGGCCCAGGATGTCGACCCGGAACGAGTAGGCTTTGAGCACCAGCTGCTTTTCAGCCAGGTCGGCGGGGACGGAATAGCGGTTGGTGCCAAAGCTCACCTGCCCGTACCCGTTCAGAGTGACAGAGTGAGTCACGCAGCAATCGAAGTCGCCAACGGATAGGGCCAGCAGGTGCGGCTGCTCTTCAGTCCACATCTGGCCGATGGGACGCGGTTGGCCGTGTACGGTGCGCGCGTCGTCGGCCAGGCACTCGGCCAACAAGTGATCGTTCAGTTCTTTAAAAGATTCCACTTCTGGAATGGGTACCATAAAGTTTCGTCTGCTGAATCCAACGCCGCTCTCGACGCCGCCCTTTTCATGCCCCTGACCGGGTGTGCAGAAACGGCTTTCGAACAGGTAATGGCTGCGGAAGGTGATGAATCGCTCCTGTTCTTTGCGGCTGCGCCCCTTGAGCACCTGGCGCACGGCGGTCTTGAGGTTGTCGTAGCTGATCCGCTGCGGCACGCCGCCAAAAAAGTGAAACGCCTGCACGTGCCCCTCCAGGAACGCTTCTTGTTTTTGGTTGGGAAAGGCCATCACGAACTGTCGGCGTGAGTAGCACAGTCGCATCACGAACACCTGCACCTTGACTTGTTCGCCGTTCAGGATGACGCTCGCCTCGCCCCAATCGACCTGGGCGTCTGTGCCGGGGTCAAATTCCAGGGGAATGTACACCTGTGGGCGTTTTTGCTTCTTGCGCTGCCCGGCAATGTAGTTGCGCAAGGTGCTTTTGGCTCCCCGGTAGCCGTCGTTGAAGATGATCTTGTAGATCGTCTCGCTGGTATAGTGCTGCTTGGCGGGCAGTTGTTCGTTCTTGGCCAGCAGGGCATCGATTTGTGCCTTGTATGCACCCAGTTTGGGTGCCGGACGCGGTTCGCTGAGCGTGTACACTTTGGCTTCAGCGCTTTCAATAGCGTCGCGAATGGTGTGCCGCCCGCAGTTCAGGTCCCTGGCAATCTGACGAATGCTCTTGTGTTCGAGCAAATAGGCGCGTCGTATTTGTTCTCGTTTCTCCACCGTAATCATCTCCTCCTCCGCTATCCTGTGAAGTGAATTTGTCCCCTTCATGATAGCAGAGGCTTTACAGGTGGGCTCGTTTTCAATGATCACTTTTTGCCAGGGTGGGTCTGGTTTAGTATAGCAAAAACACCATGTTCGCTCATTTCGCGTATGATACCTTTGTCAGCATAGTCTTGATCCCCGTCTACTTGATAAAACGTCCAGTCGTATGGGCTGTTCTGGTAACGGGATTGATGATTGCATCTGCACTCTCGTGGCGTTTCCTGAGGCAAAATCAGGCAAAGGCGTAAGCAGATGCCGAGGTGAACGCTTATGTTCTGCGCGCTAGAAAAAGCTGACTTGAACCACCTGCTTGGCTCTATTCCCCGAGACCCGATGTTGTATATGGTGCTTGAAGGCAACCGGCCTGGGCGCATCTTTGTGGATCGACCGGCCAACCCTTCCGTCGCATTGATCTGGACCGGAATGGAATATGCCTACCTGATCGGGGATGCCGCCGGTGCCGGGGCCGAGGTGGTGCATGTTGTCGAACAAACGATCCTGCCCACCCTCGATGAAGCCGGGCTGGGTTTCGTCTCCATCTTTCCCTATGGCGTGTCGCCGGCCGTTGTGCAGGCCTGGTTTCCCCAACGCCAACCGGTGAGCTTTGGCGTCAACTCGTTCGTCTTTGAGCGAGACAGGTTCGAGCGGCTGCGCCTTCAGGCCAGGCCACTGCCTCCGGGTTATGAGCAGGTCAGGCTGGACAGGCACACCCTCGATCGGGAAGCCTGCCGGGGCATCCGGGATGATATCCTGTTCTGTTGGAACTCCCTGGAGCGCTTTGATGCGCTCGGGCTGGGTTACAGCATTGCGAGCCCGCAGGACGGGGTGGTCAGCGCCTGTTATGCGATTGGCTATGGCGCAGAGGCATTCCACATCAACGTCTGGACGCACCACGACCACCGGCGGAAAGGGTTGGCCCGGCACGTCGTGATTGCCTTTCTCGATCAAAGCCTGCAAAAAGGGCAGACGATTTACTGGATCAATGATACCCCCAACGTCGCTTCGCGCCGTCTGGCCGAGAGCGTGGGCTTTGTTTATGCCGGGGATCTGGCCACCGTGGATATCCCTGTTCATCCACATCAGTTTCATCTGAACCTGGCCGAACACTTTGCCGATTATTTGGGGCTGTATCGACAGGCGGGCGAATTGTACGACATGGCGTTTGCCGTCCAGACCGGCGATTCTGAAGCATATCGCAAGGCCGCGTCGGTGTGGCGCCAGGCAGGCGATCCGGCCAAGGCAGCGCTGTACCAACAAAAAGCAGCGACCGTCGTGTAGAGCCTGTCCTGACACGATGATGAGGGGAAACAAGCGGAATGGGAAACGACACTGACAACGACATTGGACGACCGGTGCGAATCACCAGCATCGGCTTTGCCAACGGCAAACGCCTGCAGGAGATCGTCGCTGTGGTCGATCGGGAAGGAACCAGGGGAACGGACCTGATCGCCCTGCCCGAGACGTGGCTGGGCCAGCACGATCACGCGCCCGAAACGCTCGACGGACCAACCATCCCGGCGCTGGCCTCTTTGGCGCGCAAACACCGCACCTACATCGTCTGCCCTCTGGATCGATGGGACGGCCAACGACGGCTCAACTCGGCCGTGCTCCTCGATGGTCAGGGCCGGGTGGCCTGTGTGTACGACAAGGTCTACCCATTCTGGTCGGAATACGACGTAGAGCCGAAGGTCACGGTCGGCCAAAACGTGCCGGTTTACCAGGCTGATTTCGGTCGAGTCGGTATGGCGATCTGCTTTGACGTCAACTTTCCGGAAGTCTGGAAGCGGTTGGCCGACCAGGGCGCCGAATTGGTGATCTGGCCCAGCGCCTATTCGGCGGGAACCTCTCTGCAGGCGCACGCGCTGAACCACCATTATTACGTCGCCACAGCCACCCAAAAGGCTGACTGTGTGGTGTACGACATCACAGGAGAAGAGATCCTCTACGAGCGGAGTGACGATCTCAACGTCAGCCGGTTCACGCTCGACCTGGACCGGGGCATCTATCACGAGGACTTTAACCTTGAGAAACGAGAGCGGCTGCTTCAGGAACACGGCGACGACGTTTGGGAAGAAAAGCACTTGACCCGTGAGGCGTGGTTCGTCCTGAAGGCCAGGCGGGCCGGGGTCAGTGCGCGCGCGCTGGCGCGGCAGTATGGGCTGGAAGAACTGCGCGACTACCTCGATCGCAGCCGGCGCGAGATCGACCGGCTTCGCGGCGGGGCCTGTCCGGGGGCGATGGAGCGCCAGCGGCGGGTTGAGTCGCCAAAGGAGGAAAAGAATATGGATGAAGGCGAGTTTCGACAATTCCTGAAACGGCAGGGCAAGAAAGCACAAGTCGTGGAGAACCTGGTTGGGCAGGTCAATGCATTCGGCGCGTACCTGGCGCAGGAGCGAGGCAAGGGGCTGGAAGATGCAGAGGCACAAGACCTCCACGCCTATGCCGCTGCTCTCGACGAGCACAAGCCAGGACAGGCCGGGAAGCAGATCCGTGGGCTGATCCTCTACTACCAGTTCACCGGCAACGCAGCGATGGCCTCGCTTGCCGGCGGCATTCGCGGGCAGGCGGTCGCCCGAACCCGCACGCCATTCGCGCTCAAGGACTTCCGAGGCGTAGACCAGGCGCACATCGCCAGGCTCAAAGCCGCCGGGATCGCCAACGTCGAACAAATGCGCCAGGCCGGAAGCACGCCCGAGTCCAGGCAGCGGCTGGCCGATCAGACCGGCATTCCTTCGGCCGCCATCCTGGAACTGGTCAAGCTGTCGGACCTGGCGCGGATCCAGGGCATGAAGGGCGTTCGCGCTCGCCTGTACTATGATGCCGGCGTGGATACGCTGGAGCGGTTGGGGCAGTGGGAGCCGGAGGCGCTGCGAACGATGCTGGCTGCCTTTGTGGAACGCACCGGATTCGACGGCATCGCGCCGCTGCCCAAGGAGGTCCGGCACGCCGTCGCGACCGCACAGCAGTTGCCCAAGGTCGTCCAATACGAGGTATGAACGATCCGGCTCTTGTGAGACCGGGGTTGGTGATTGTCTGTCTCCGCCTCTGTCCAGGTTGGCGAGATTCTGTAGACTTGTTCAGCGAAAAATAACCCACCCCGTCAGGCTGATCGCCCCATAATCCATTTTGCAGGTTCTCATCGCTTCTCACCGTCTACGCTTCCGCTTCTGCTGGTTTCCTACCGGTGCGTCGATCATGTCCTGCAGCAGCCGGTACGTCCCATTCCAAAGCCCGTATTCCAGCACAAACATCGCCCAGGCCCGGTTCTGCCTGGCCACGACCTGCCGCGCCATGTGCTGCTGCTGTCTCTGGCTGGCACGGGTGTACGGATTGCCTTCCGACGGCGGCGTGTACTGCCGCCATACGGCGTCCAGATCCGCCCGCTGCCCCTCGTAATGAATGCGCTCATCCTGAACATCGCCAGGCCGGATATGCGCGATATCGTCTGATTTGGCCTCTCCCCAGGCACTTTGCATGTCGATCGTCATGTCGATGATGGCCGGTTTTTCCCCCTCGCCGATCTCAACCCAGGCGTGCCCGATGCGGGCCGGTCCGGAAGAGGTTTGCAGTGTCACGCGACCGGAACAATAGACGGCATGCCCGCCGGCATGGCAGAGACATCGGGTCACGATTGCCGACAACATAAAGCAGTTGTTGATCGAAAACACGTGTTCCCTCAACCACGTCAACGCGAGGATCATCTGCCTTTCTCGCTGTCTGGGTACCAGACCGGGCAGACGCTCGTGCAGCTCCCGGCGAAAGGCCGGATCGGGACGCGGCTCGAAGCGCAGCAAGTTCATCACATCCGACATTTCCTGGCTATAGGTGGCGCCGAATGGTGCGGGGATGTTGGGAATCGCGGCCGGCATGTCCGGCCAGAAGGGATACAGCACTTCTCGCAGCGCCGGGTAGTCGGCTGCCGTAGCGACGAAAAAGTACCCACCGGGAATGTCGCCGCGCCCAACGCGAAAGAGGGTGACTGTCTCTTTGACGGCGTCATAGCACTGCCGTGCGTCGCGTCCCGTCACGTGGACCACCGCTGCCGGGCGCAGTGGATCGTCCGATGCGAGGTCGGCCAGTTCGGTGCGATACAGTTCAAAGGTCAGTTCTTGTCGCGGTGCCATGTGCCCGATTATACCCTGCCGGGCGTTAACGGCAAAATTGGTTGCGCGTGCAGAAAATAGTACCGTGTTTTTACTTCCCTTTGCCGGAAATAGGGGGAAATGGTATAATAACTGTGATCGAGACATAATCAAGAGCCTCGCAGCCGTGGGCGGATGGGGACATCTGCTTGGCCCGAAGCATCCGGTGGGTTGCACCGGCAACCGGGGCGATGCGATGCCCAGGTACTGGTATTCATCAAATGCGAGCATTCGCACACACCAGCCCGCACGCCGCAAGTCTCGGCGCAGCGGGTTTTTTCGTGTCCAAGATATTAAGCAACAGGAAACTCAAATGGGATTAAGCGAACAAGCCAAAGATGCAGCTCGCGAGCATGTCACACAGAAAGCTGCCCGCGACATTCTGACAAGCATTGAAGAGTGGACGGGTAACCGAGTCTTAACGGCGAAACGACGGTGGATATTTGAGCTAGTGCAGAATGCTGTTGACACGGCAAAAGCAAGGCAAACGCCATCTGTCAAGATAGAGATACATACCGATAATAGTAGTCTGGTCTTCCGACACAACGGTGGCTACTTTACTTTGGAAGAAATCCCTGCGCTGATATACGGTGGTTCGACAAAACCCTTTGCCCCTGAATCAGAGTATATCGGCCGATTCGGAACCGGTCTACTTGTATCGCATATCATTAGTAGAAACGTCAGGATTGAAGGTACCGTTAGAGACAATGAAGGGCAACTTTACCACTTTGAGTTGGATATCAACAGAGAAGGCGTCTCACCGGATGAGATCGCACAAGAAATTAACAGGTGCTTTTTGCAACTAGATGATGCTGTAGTGCAGCCTGCCAAAAAGGAATATTGGACCGAGTTCGTATATGCCCGGTGTGATGAACCGGGCGCTGACGCGATTCAAACGGGAATCGATGAACTCAAAAGCACGTTGCCTTTTCTTCTTGCATTCAATGACATTCAGGAAATTGTGGTGAATGAGGAAAGGTTCGTCAAGCAGAGCAGTGTGAACCAAAGCTTTGCTCGTGTTGATGTCGGTGAGCACAGCGTCTATGTTGCAAAAGCGGATGATGCCGGTGTCCAAGTGGGTGTATTGGTTCAGAATGGTAAAATAGTGTCTTTGGCCGGAAGGCCCAAAATCTTTGTCGGTATGCCTTTGACCGAGACAGCTGACTATTTGAGTATTCCTTTTGCGGTGAACAGTGTCGCATTCGAGCCGACAAAAGAACGAAATGCTTTGTCTGCTCAATATGATAACAAAAACCGCAAGCTTGTCGAGCTTAGCTTTGCACTTTACCTGACTCTCATTAGAGCGCTTGTAGAATCCGAAAGCCTGGAAACTTGGGCTAATCTAGTAGATTTCGAACTGATACCTGCCGAGCATACAGCACAGAATGCGCTATGGCAGGATTTCAACAGATACTTGAGTCAGGCTTTTAGCTCAATACTCGCCGACATCCCCCTGGTTGAGACCCTTGCCGGTAAGCAGACACTCAACGACACCATCTTTGTCATCGATCAACTTGATGGCTATGAGATAGGTGAAGCAGCATTTGGCACATTCTATGATCTAGTCTCAGAAATCGACCAAAAGATACCGATCAGAGATCAAGTCGATGAGTGGAAAGCGACGGCAAGGCGTTTACAGTCCAGATTTCCTGACAGCGATTTGACACTCTATGGCATTAGCGATTTGAAAGACGAGCTTGAGGAGTTTGTCAAGAAAGGCAACGCTTTCCCGACACTAGACAAATTCCGATCAGAGTTCGACTTGACCGATGCTAGACAGTTTCTAAAGCGATTTTTCAATTTGGTAGATACACTCTATCAGATCCAAAAGCTGAGCATTGAATTTATCCAGTTCTTGCTAGTGAGCCAACAAGAGTCCATAGGACCACTCAAGAGACAGTGGACTCAATCGCATGTGTCATTTGAATTGCTCTTGGAAGATCCGGAGCATCCTCTTCCCGATGAACTGAAAGAGATTGCCGAAGGAATTGGCAGACCTATCAAAAGCGAGCTTGTTGACAACGATTTTGCCCAGTTTCATATTGTCAGAGACTATGTGCGCCATTTTATAGATGTGAAACAAGTTTTGAACAATCTTTTGAAAGAGGACTATTACAGACCGCCAGAAGTGATCGATGACTGGGAGAGTAATGAAGTAAATGGCTGGCTGGATTTGTTTAGATGGTGCGCGATCAATGACGAATTGACCACTGGCTTTTATATAGTCACCAAAGACTCGAAAACGCAAGAATTAGGAGATCTGGCCAAAGAAGCATTTCTCGTACCTTTCGAATGGATGGGAACTGCAAGTAGGTTTGAAGAACTGTACACTGAATCCAGGATCATGCATCCCCGATATTTTGATGTCGAGGATAGGCAAAGAATGGGGTTTCTGGCGGCGCTCGGCAACTATGACGCTTTTGTAACCAACTTGCCTGTGTCAAGACATCGTGCACAACTTGACCATAACAAACTCAAGTCGATTCTTTGTGATAGTAACACCGAGTTGTCCAAAGTAATGCATACAATCGAGGCCGATACCGGTACGATCTCAGATCTTCCTTTCTGGAATGAGGTGATTGGCAAGATTGCGCACGATCAAGAATTGGGCAAATTGTTTTTCGAATTCTTGATCGAGTTTATGATAGGAAAAGACCCAAGATGGCAGGAGCAGACCCGAGTGACATGCTCGTGCAGAAATGAATACCATACGATCATACCTTCGCGGTGGCTGGCGAGTGCAAAAACTGATGGATGGGTCGCGCTTACTGCGGTCGAAGACGGCGAGGAAAAAATAGTTCAGCGCGAGGCAACCAAGGAAAGCCTGGAAAATCTGCTCGGGGCTGATTCCCTTGAAAGTGTGATACAAACCAATCCAGATGCAATGAGCAAGTTTCTACCGCATTTTGGGTTCGATGATCTCGACTTAAAGATAAAGCAGCAAGCCTCAAAAACCGGCAAGACTGAAGAAATGGTCAGATCAGAAACATCTCAGTTGGTGTCTCTGGTCGGTGTGCTCGAGTCCCCAGATATCATCGAGTTGGTTGAGCAGCCGGACATATTGCGAGAAGCCATACAAGAGGCTCGCAAAAATCGAGCCGAGAGAGCAGCAAAGGAAGACAACAGAAAGATTGGCAAGAACGTTGAGTTAATCGTAAAGCAAATTCTACAAGGGTGTGAATTGGATGTAGAACCCATTCACCGGGGTGGAGACTTGGAAATCTGGCCAGAAGAAGGGCTAGGATGGGATAGCGGTCAGCTTGAGATATGTCCCTACACATTGGAGATCAAATTCACATCAGGGGCAAGAGTTCACTTGAGCACAATCCAATCGGAGACTGCACGCGAACGGGCTGAGCACTATGTCGTCTTGGTCGTCAAAAGTGTCAATGGGTTGAGAGAAAGACTAATTGCTGATCTAGAAGATACCATTCCTGAAGATCTGGTCGATGCTGTTAAAGCAACCTCGCATGTTGTAGAAAATCTGCATACGAAACTGGGACAACTGCCAGATTCATATGAAATTGAGCCGGATCTCTTGGGATACTGGGTCAAGAGCACGTTGTGGGGAAACAAAGAAGCCATACTGGAATGGGTTGGGAAAGTATTTGGAGCAAATGCTACTGCTGCCCAAACAGAATGAGCAATACCGACTATTGCTCCAGAAAGCAGATACGGAGAATGTTCGGCAACTGCTTTTTCAATTCGACAGCGCATAGATAACGTCCAAGAACCGATAATCCGAGCGAGTCCAAGTATCCTGATTGACCATACTTGCCATTGACGGAAGCTTGAATAGAAAAGTGATATAGTGAAACTGCAGAACTGGTTCTACAAATACAACGCTTGGTCTTTCACCAAGCACCGCTTATGGGAACAGTGCAGGCGCGCGTACTATTACAACTATATCGGCGCAGCCTTGCCAGATTCGCCAGGATTGGTATCCAAAATCAAGTATCTGAAGTCTCTTGATTCCAGATCGGTCTTGCAGGGCAAGTTGGTCCATGATGTGTTGGAGGAACAACTCAAGCACCATTCACGTGGTCAACCTATGGCAGAGGACACAGCCAGAAGCCAGTTTCTTAAGGGCGTCGAGAGCTATAGAAAAAACGCTTCAAAGCAGATCGTAGAATTTTTCAACGGTGCGCCGATAAATGAGGCATTCTTTGACTATATGCGCGAAGACGGATTGGATCAACTCAGCCTGTTTTTCGGGGTCATATGGCCGCAGATAGTGCATCTACAGTATCTGCGACATGAAAAGTTTGATCATTTCCAGGTGGACGATGTTAAGGCTATCGTCAAAGTTGACTATGCTGTCAAAAACCAAGACGGCAAAGTAGTCATACTCGACTGGAAAACAGGTGCCGATAAGGCGGAATACGAGAGCGATCTGCAGGTCGGCGCATACGTTTTGTGGGCCACGAAATACTACAAGCTTTTCCCCGATCAAGTCGAAAGCCATCTTGTCTATTTGGCAACTGGCATGATGCGATCTCATACGTTTTCGGAAGAGCAACTTGGCACGATCGAAGAACTCATCGTATCAGATTTCTCCAAGATGAATGAAACATATGATATCGAAAGCTTTTCACCTGATCCGAGCCGTACAAAGTGCATAGGCTGCCACTTTGCATCGATCTGCTCCGACTCGATGGCGGATGAATTGAAAGGTAGCTGAGAAATCATGGATCAGAAACTTGCCGCCCTATCCGCATTATCGCTCCTGATTCAAGAGGGTGTGCCACTTGCTGAAGGCACTCTCCGTCACTTGAGAACCCTCTTGAGCTCATATATGCAGGAGATCGTATCTGAAGACGAGTACCAACAATTGATCGAAATGCTTCAGGACGAAGGACATATATGCCAGCAAGGTGACAAGCTGGCCGTTATGCGAAAAGGGTTGGCACTGGTTCAGTCTATTGGTGAGAGAGTCCTCGGGCAAACGGACTTCCAGCGTCTTGGTGGAATGATCAAGGACTACGGTCGAGACGGCGGCAAATACATCCAAAGACTTCAAGAACAACTCAAAGCACTCGAAGGCGCGAGGGAATCCAAGAGCTTGGCTGTGAACCAATCCTGGATACGGACAATCAGCCTGATCATCGAGATCCAGCACAGGTATGCCGATCTGGTTGTCAATCGGTTCAGACTCGACCAGCAGCTCTTGAGGGATAAAGAGTCACTTGAAAAGGAAATCAACTATGCCGCAGGTAGATACATTCGATCCAATCGACGACCAATCATAGCTCGTGTGGGTGACGGTTTTCTAGAGATCGTCGGCATTGGCAGAGTCGAGACTTTTGCGCTTTTTGGCCAGGACCTGCACGTTCTAGCCGTCGAGCAGGTGGCACGAGAAAATGTATCGGGCTGGAATCTGCTAGCCGCCACTATGTTTATGGAATACTGTCTGCGCGAACTGGGCTATGTACGTTCGAGTTGGCCCGGTCGTACATTTACCAGATATCGTAACCCTGTTGTGACCTCTACAAATGTAGGCGTTATTAGAGAATGTGAAAGCCTCAATCTGGATTTTGCAGAATTGGGAGATGACAAGATTCTCGTCTGGATCGAGTCTTTCGAGTCACCGAGAAAACGAGTCATTGATTTCATGCGCGAAAATATTGGAAACATACGTGATGCAGACGAAATACAGACCTGTTTGAGCGGCTTGAAACTCAGAAGCATTCCTTCAGGCAGTGAAGTCACATTCAAGAATGCCCTTCCCGACAGAGATATGACGCTAGAAACAGTACCTGGAACAGGCCAGACTTTTGCCGACTACTGGCAGCAGACTCACTGCATTACCCTTGAAGAGCGAATGCAGCCCATTCTCGTTATGGAAGGTAAGAACATCGAGCTCAACTATCCAGCTGAAACGATCTATATCGACAGATACTCGCTAGAAAAACGACTTGGACAGCATCAAGCCCGTAAGCCCAAGACTGAAGGTCCGAGAGACAGATATGAAAGACTCCAAGATTTGTTCCATTCCCTCAAAGGTGTACCAGTCGATCATTTGAACCAATATATGTGCTTTAGTCTGCAGAGATATGCACCTGCTGTAACAGAATTGCTCAGATT
>CAYRXM010000141.1:0-12862 GCA_964428175.1 uncultured Anaerolineae bacterium | reverse complement strand
GATAATGAGCGGTGACTGGAGTTCAGACGTGTGCTCTTCCGATCTCACCCCACAGCAGTTGATCGGCGAACCCGTACCACTCGGCGTTGGCCCAACTGGGGCTGTCCAGCGGCAGCCTGATCGCCGGATCGAGCAGCAGCGGCCAGGCCTGCCAGGCGTTGATCAACGGCGGGTGCTCCTGGCTGAGGCGCAGGTCGCCGGTCTTGAGATAAGCCAGCCCACGAGCGATGTGGTTCTGCTCGTCCAGCGTCGGAGATTTATTTTGAATGCTAAAGACGAGGAGGGCGAACAAGACGAGCAGCAACGCGACGGCCAGAAAGTTGGGCAGTCGGGTGGTGGCAGCGCCTCCAACACTGCGTGTCGGCTGCGTTGCTTGGTGGTTGGGTGGCGTTGCCCTGAGTCTATCGAAGGGTTGAGTCACGGCCCCACCTCGACGGGTTCGAGCAGGATGCGCCCTTGTGGCGCATCGACATTGGTCACCGGCAGGCGCGGGCCTTCGGGCGGAACGTACCAGCCCAGTTCGACGGCATAGCGACCAGATGCGGCAGGGTATGAAAAAGTGTGCAGCTGGACGATCACGTCGCCGGGCTGCCAGGTGTCGGGGGCCGCGCCGAGCGCGTCGATCCCGCCGGCGATCTGTCCTTGCCCGTCGAGCAGGTGCAGAAATATCTTGAGCGCCGGCGCGCCGTAGACGGTCGAACGCGGGCCGGTTTGCAGTACGGTCCAAAAGGTGAGCAGTTGGGCCGGTGTGCTGGGCTGCGGTTCGGTCAGCCATTGATAACCCAGCCATTCGACCAATCCACCTGCGCCGGACGGCCCGCCGAACACGGGCGGTTCACCCAGGAGAACGGGCAAAAAGGGATCGTCGCCGGCAAAGGTCGCGGCAGCGATCCGGCCAAGCCATTGATCGTCGATTTGATACACCGTGTAAGCCGGATCGACGTACACCGGCGCGCCGGGTTCGTTCTCCTGCCCGCCGCGCGGAACCAGGTCGCCCTGCGCCAGAACGGCAGCGCGATCGAGGCCCAGCCAGCCGGCCAGCGCGGGGTCAACCGGGGTGATGTCGAGCGTGATCAGGCGGAACGACTCAAGCGAAGGGATGACCATTGCCTGCCGGGTATCTATCCAACGGATATGCAGATCGCGCCGGCGCAGCGTGCTGGCCTCAGTCCAGGGGTCCATGTCGTGCGGCGAGAGGCCGGCAAAAACCACCGGGGCGGCGTCGGGCTGCGCGTCGAGGTAGCGCATCGCCTCGGTCATGCTGCTCTGAAAGGCATAGCGCACGCGCGGGTGCTGCGGCCAGCGGATGAGAAAATCGCGGTAGGTCAAAAAGAAGGAGACAAGGAGTAAGGAGGCAAGGAACAAGGAGACAAGGGTTTGCCATTTGCCGTTTGCCATTTGCCGTTTGCCGTTCGCCCACTTGCCCAGTTGATCGACGGCGAGGCCGGGCAGAGCCAGCGCGGCAGGCGAGGCGAGCATGGTGCGCGGCCAGCTTGGCGCTTCCGAAGTGATCAGCGAGGGCAGCATCCCCAGGCCGATCCAGAGCAGCAGGAAGGCAAAAGGCGGCTCCTTCCAGCGCCACAGCGCGATCAACAGCCCCAGCCAGAACAGCGCGCCGCTGACCGGCTCGACAAAGACCGGGCGCGAGCCGACATTCAACTGCCAGTACGGCTCGCCTTGAAAATTCCACATCTTGAGCAGCGCCCAGGCGTTTTGCAAAACCGGTTTCGGGTTGCCCTGAAGCAGTTCGCGCAGCGGCATATCGACCTGGCTTTCCCGCTGCGGCGTCGCCGCATCGGCCGGCCGGTTCAGCCGGTAGGCCAGCAGCGGCGCCATGGTCAGCAGGGCGACGGCAAAGCCAATCAACGCCGGCCACCAGCGCGCCGCCACACGTCGCCAATCCAGCCGGGTTTTCCACAGATCGCGTCCAATCAGGTAGACCAAAAAAGCCGCAAAAAGAGGGAAAACCACAATGGATGACATGTAGGTGTAAAAGCACAGGCCGATCAACAGCCCGGACAGCGCAAACCAAAACAAAGGGGAATGAGGAGCAAGGAAACAAGGAACAAGGGGATGGGGCTTGGAATCTTGAACTCGTAACCCGCAGCGCGCAACTTTTAACTTGTAACTCGCCACCTCCATTCCGCGCCAAAAGCAGTAGGCCGCCACGACGAGCAAAAAAGGCAAGAGATTGAGGCGCAGGCCGAGGCGGTTGAAAAACAAGGCCCACAGCACCGTGCCCTGGAATCCAGCCGCGCCGAGGGCAATCAAGGGATTGAACATCCGCCGCATCAGCGCATAGGTCGCCGCCACGGCAAACATGCCGAACCAGGGCGCCCAGAACCGTTCGCCCAGCCAGTTGGAGCCAAACAGGGCCATTGGCAGCGCGGTGAGATAATTGTAGAGCGGCTCGTGGCCGTAGCCTTCTTCAAAATAGAGCGCATGTTGGCCGTCGAGCACCCCCTGCACCATGTGCCAGGTGGCGACCTCATCGTGCTCCAGGCCGCGGGGGATGTTGCCCAGGTCGTGGAAGCGGAGGAACGCGGCGAAAAGGAGCAGGAGGGTGAGGGCGAGCCATTCAATCCTGGTGCGTGAGACTGTCATCTCGGCCCCTGGACATAAACTGATCCAGTTCGAAGAACAAAATGTACAACAAAATCAGGTAGGTGATGATCAGGAAAGCATAAAAGCCCCAGTTGCCAAGCAAAAAAGGTTTTTGCCGGGTCAACTGATCAGAAAGGACAAGCAGCTTTTGAGAGAACGACCAAGTATATCCGACTCGAAAATCCAGATCTCGAACGCCGGCCTCTTCACCCCACATGTCCCGAAAGGTGACCTGACCGTCAGGATAAGTATCGTGCTTGATGCCAAGTGGCGTGACTGAACTGGCCAGGTCCACGCCCGGCGCTTCCAGGCAAAAGGCATAGGTCTTTCCTGCCGAATCAACGATGGGGGGGAAGGAAAATGAATAATACTCTAAATTTTTCAGGAGTGAGATATCCTGTGCTATAGTTACGATATCATTTGGCACATCAGAACTGGTGCGCAGCACAAAGGTTAATGTCCCAACATTTTGGCGATCAAAAGTGGAAAACACGACCTCCACTTGTGCAAGCTGCGCGTATTCGGCAACGAATGTCTGGCACACCTGGGCAGTTCCCACCAATTCGCCAAGCCCGGTTCGCTTGCCCGTCTCCGGCGGCCCGGAACGAAATTCGTTCAGCATCCTGTTTGTGCCCAACATACCGATCAGCACGACCAAGATGACGGCAGTCAGGGCAGGGATATATTTTTTTAGCAGCGGATACCGCGTTATTTTTAGTGACATGGTTCTACATAAACGGGTGTATTTTGATAAACGCGCAGCAAGATTTGCCCATTCGCTGTCCCATCCATATCTTGAGCTTGCCCGTCTTGGACCATCAATTCATATCCCGATCGGTTCACCAGACGCAAACACGAACCCCCAAAAGTCACCAGCGTGGATGAACTGGTGGCCCACAAGACGGTCTTTTCCCGATTGCCGGGCACCAAAAAGACATACCCCTCAACGTTGGCCACATTCAACGCTCTCTTGTAATAAGCCAGATCGAGTTCGGAGGACAGGGTTCTGTAGGCATGATACGACGGCTTGTGTGAGCCATCCATGTAAAGCAGGCCGGAAGTTCGATCCGGATACAAATCGTCTGCGCTTCCTGCAACGACTGCATCAAAAACCTTGTACCAGGAGAGAAACGAGATGTTGACCGAGAGGCTGCGCACGTACATCTGCACCAGCCTGTTGGCCTGCCCTTCTTCGCTGGAGCCGAACTTGGGACTGCTCCAGTAACCGGCCTCCGGGCAGAGCAGGAGCAGGTTTCCCGCGCCGTGTTGGTTCATAATTCCGCGGATTTCCAGGGTCTTTTCCCGAATCGTTGGCCAGCGGCCTGCCGAGATGGGATAAAAGTGAAACGCCACGGCGTCGAGGTATGCCTTGGCGCCGCCCGGATAGCCGTTCAAAGCAGCCAGCGTATTGCCCAAAAAAGCGCGCACAAATGGGCCACCCTCTTCGGTAAACCAGTCGTAGGCTAACCCGCCGATGGATACCTTGGCCTTGGGATTGGCAGCGTGGATGATCGGCGAGATATGTGAGAGCATTTGCGCGTAACCGCTGCCGTTGTTGCCCCAGTAGCCTTTACCGCTGGCGGCGCGTCCAGGATCGCCATTATCCGGTTCAGCGTAAAACGACCAGTAATGGACGCAGGGCGACCCAGGCGCGTCGTCGATGCCGTCGCCGTCGTACCGCTCGGCCATCAGGGTGACAAAATTGACCAAATACTGGATGTTGTACACCGGGCCGCCCGGATATTGCGCCGCCCAGGACGGGTTGCCGTTAAAGAGCACAAACATCTCCATCCCGGCGGCCTGCGCATTTTGCGCCTTGACGTCGAAACTTGACCAGTTGTACGTGCCCTGCGTAGGTTCGATAGCTGCCCAGGACAAACTGGTGGTTACTCGCCTGCTGCCGGCATCGGTCATTTTTTGCCGGCCTGCAGCATCGTCTACACTGCCATAAGAGATATAGCCGAATGGCGAAATGTAGGAAGGATTGGACCAGTTTGTAACGATGGGCAGATAGACGGTGGATGTATCGCTGGGCTGAACGCCGTCTTGCGTCCGGGTTCGCGCCTGCACCGGCGCCAGCTCGAAATGGCTCTGCGGGCCTTGAGCGAGGAATACAAAGGCGATGAGTAGAGAAATACTGGCTGCTACCCCAGGCATCGACTTGGGCAATTTGGGCATTTTCAACTCCCTACAAAAACAGCAAAAAAGATATGGGCCATCATCGAGTCTCCTGAAAAAAGGTCGAATGCGACAGACGAACTAAAATAATCGGAACGTCAAGTATCTTGGAGCTTTGCCCTTTGCGCTTATTAAGCACGAGAACAATGCCCGGCAAGCAATTCAGCGCATCACAGACCTTTTTTCAGCAAAGCCATCATTCTTGTCGTTAAAATCACCTTGCCGGAAAACTCGGCGCTCTATCCATAAAAATATGGGAGCACATAAACAAAAATGCACCAGGCATCCAGAAAGATCAGAAAAAACAGCAAAAGCCTGGCGCCATACTCCCTCCAGATGCCGGAGAAAAACCGGGCCAAGCCTCCGACAAAGAAAAAAGCAAAAGGGACCGCCACGGGAAACACGTACCGCCCTTGATATTGATAATACCCATCGGAGCGGGACAAAAGTGCCGTCCAGATGAAAATCCCCCAGGCGACAACGAGAAATGCCCCCATAACAATTGCCGCCCAAGACGGTACAGCTAACACTCTTTCTTCACTGGAACAGAGATCGGATTGCGATGCTGCACAACTTGCCATGCGCGTGTCGCCTGGTTCAAGGTTGGGCCGGCCCTTCATGGTCCAGCCAGCCAGAGCCAGTAACGACAATAGCGCAATCGCGCCGTACCAGCGCTCGCTGAGTGGCAGAGCCATCCAGCCTAAATGGGCCCAAAAACTGTCGTATGCCGCGAGCAAAGCATCGCCAAATGTAATTCCACGCTGATCCACCCAGGTCAAATTGGAAAGAGACAGCGATCGTTGAACGACCGCCCAGGTTCTTGACCCCAACGGCGAATACCTGGCCCACGCCCAGCTACCGGCGACCAACAAAACGACGCCCAAACACACAAAGACAGTGTGCTGCCATTTCCACGCCCGCCGGAAGCGCAGCAAAAACCACCACAGGGCCAGGCCGGCGCTTACCGGAGCGAGAAAAACCGCCGTGGTCTTGGTCCAAATACCGATCCCGGCAGCGACAAGTATGGTTCCAAAGAAAACAGCGGCCCGCTTGTACGCCATGCCTTGATCCCGGAAAAGACAAACCCAACCATAAATTACCCAACAGGCAGCCCACTCGGCCAAAGTCCCATCGCCGACCGTACTGTTGATAAAGGTATGCTGCGGCCACAAGGCGATCATCGCCGTCATCAGCAGGGGCATGTCTGAGCGGGCGGGAAGCAGGCGTTCAAAAATCATAAAGGCCAGCCAGACGATGCCTACGTTGAGCAAAACCGAGGAAAAGCGAGCCACAAACAGGAGCGTAACCAGGTCTTGATCGCGGAAAGGAAGGAGGAACAATGCCTGCCACGCATAAGCCAGCGAAAACCGCTCACTCAATATCGTCCTGGCCACCGAGGGCCAAATGTATGAAGGCAGGTCGCTCAAGTGAGATGGCATTTCCTCCGGCAGGGCGCGGCCGATCAAGTCGCCGTAGCGCCATTTGTACAACGATTCGATCATTTCGCCCTCAAAAGAGGACGACACGTCCTGGGCGGATGGCAGCCGGCCCAGGTGGGCAATCAGCCAGGCATACTCGAAATGCCCGGTTTCATCGGGCGCCTGCCAGGGCGGAATGACGGCCATGTAAATCAGCCCGCGAATCAGGGCTAACCCCAGCAGCAAAACCAGCCATGTGCGACGTCGGGTGAATACGGTGTTCATAGGCTCCTGCCGCGCAAGACGATGTCAAGATGGTACATTCCTTGCTCGATCATGGTAACAACTTGGAAATGACACGTGTGGCCGGACAGTTTGCTTCGTCTGCCCCAACGCAGCCTTGTCCATCCTCACACCGGGCCGGCGAATCGCCATTGAACGTGTAACGGGGCACAATCGTTTGCAGCCTGGCGCGGATCGCCGCGTCGTCTCCGCCCCGCGCCAGGGCGATGAGCTGCTCGACGTCCCATTCGAAATGGTCGCTGACAGGTTCGCTGCAGTTGCCGTTGCGCAGGCAAAACACCTTTGGGTGCGGCGTGGGCACGTATGCTTCGCCTTCGATGGACAGCTCTTCAAACAGCTTCTCGCCGGGGACCAGCCCGGTAAAGACGATCTCGATCTCCCAGTCTTTGAGCGGCTGTGTCTTGGCTTGCGGCCCCGGATAGGACACGCGCGGCCGCAGTCCCGACAGCTTGATCAGGTCCTGGGCCAGGTCGAGGATGCGTACCGGCTCGCCCATGTCGAGCATGAAAACCTCTTTGCCCCGCCCCAGCACCGCCGCCTGCAGCACCAGCAGCACCGCCTCGGGGATGGTCATGAAATAGCGCCGCACCTCCGGGTGTGTGACCGTCACCGGCCCGCCGCGCGCGATCTGCTCGCGAAACAACGGCACCACGCTGCCCCGGCTGCCCAGCACGTTGCCAAAGCGCACGGCCACAAAGGGGCGGCCGCAGCGCAGCGCAGCGGCCTGCACCAGCAGCTCGGCCACCCGCTTGGTGGCGCCCATCACACTGCTCGGATTGACTACCTTGTCGGTCGAGATGAGCACGAATCGCTCGACGCCGTACCGTTCGGACACGTGGAGCACGTTGGCCGTGCCCAGCACGTTGTTGGTCACCGCATCCTGGACGTTGCCTTCCATCAACGAGACGTGCTTGTGCGCCGCGGCGTGGAAAACGACCTGGGGCTGCCAGGCCTCAAACACCTGGCACAGCCGGTCCAGGTCGCGCACGTCGGCGATAACCCGCTCGGTATGCAGCAGCGGCCAGACGCGCCCAAGCTCGTTGGCGATGGCAAAAATGCTGTTTTCGCCATGTCCCAGCAAGATCAGGCGCGACGGCGCGCAGCGGGCGATTTGGCGGCACAGTTCGCTGCCGATCGATCCGCCGGCGCCGGTCACCAGCACGCAGCGCCCGCGCAGCATCTGCTCCACCGCTGTCAGATCGACCTGCACCGGCGCGCGCTGCAGCAGGTCCTCGATGTTCACCTCGCGGATCTGGGCCACGCCAACCGGGTTGGCCGCCGCGGCCCGGTTCAGCGCGCCGGCCTGGCCGGACAGGATGCTGTAAATGCCGGGAAATATTCGTACCGGTATCTGCGATCGCTCGCAGAGGTCGAGAATCTGGCGGATCGCCTGTCCGGGGGCGGTGGGGATGGCAATGATCACCTCGTCGATTAGGTGATTTTCCACCAGTTCAGGGATGCGTTCTCGACTGCCCAGCACCGGCACGCCATAAATATGCACGCCGTGCTTGGCCGGGTCGTCGTCCACAAAACCAACCGGCAAAAGCCCCAACTGCGGGTTGGCCTGCATTTCCTTGACGATCAGCGCTCCGGCGTCGCCGGCGCCCGCGATCAGCACACGCCAGGGGGCAACGGGCGCCCCTTGGGAAGCGTTGCGCCGGCTGGCCTGCAGGTGGCGCTGGTAGGCCACGCGCACGGCCAGCCGAGGTCCGCCGACGGCCAGCACGGTCAGCAAGCCATCGATGAACGGGATGGATCGCGGCAGCGAAATGGCTTCCGGCCAAAGCAGTGAACCAGCCAGGAACAGCGCCGCCAGCACGAATGTGCTCAACCCGACCGCCGTCGCGATCAGCAGCAGTTCGTCCACGCTGGCATAGCGCCAGTAACGGCTGTAGAGGCCCACCAGTCTAAAGACGAGAAACTTGATCGGCACCGACATGATCAGGAACCAGGCCATCATTTCCCGGTAGCGGGCCAGACCCCTGGCATCGAGCCGCAATTCAAAAGCCAGCACCGCGGTCAAAAAGAACAACAGCAAATCGAGCAGCAAAAAGTGTCGGTTGCGCCAGGAAAGCATATTGATTTCCTCCCCCTCTCTGATCGTTTTTAACACGGTCCGGCAGCACGCAGCGCCGCACACACCTGTTCGACCTGATCTTGGGTCATCACGCCGGAAAAAGGCAGCGCAAGGGTGCGCCGGGCCAGCGACTCGGTGACCGGCAGCGTGCCGGACAGGTCGCCAAACTGCCCGGCTATGTAAGGCTGGGTGTGAATGGGCGCAAAATAGCCGCGCGTGGGAATGCCCTGTTCGGCCAGTTTGGTCATCAGCGGGTCGCGGTTCAGCCCTTCGACCAGGGTCACCACGTACACAAACCAGCTCATGCGCACGTGCGGTCTGACCTGAGGCGGGCGCAGCCAGTCGATTTCACGCAGGCGTTCGCTGTACCACCGCGCTACCTGCTCGCGCTTGCGCAAAAGTGTTTCCAGCCGCCGGAACTGGCTGGCCCCCAGCGCCGCCGACATCTCGTCCAGGCGATAGTTGTAGCCCAGCCGCTCGTGCTCCAGCCAGCCGCCCATCTCGGCGCGGCCCTGGTTGCGCATGCTGCGGCACAGCCGGGCGATCTCGTCGTCGTCGGTGACGATCATGCCCCCCTCACCGGTGGTGATCTGCTTGTTGGGGTAAAAGGCGAACGCCGCCGCGTCGCCGAACGAACCGATCCGGCCGCCCTTGTATTCGGCGCCCAAAGCTTCGCACGAATCGTCGATCACGCGCAGACCGTGCCGCGCGGCCACGTCCAGGATGGCCTCCCACTCGGCCGGATGGCCGAACACGTCGACGGCCATGATCGCCCGCGTGCGCGGTGTCACCTTGCCGGCCAGATCGGCGGGGTCGAGGTTGCCGGTGTCCGGCTCGACGTCCACGAACACCGGCGTAGCGCGCTCGAAAAGAAGGACATTGACGCTGGAGGCAAAGGTGAACGAGGGCGCCAGCACCTGGTCGCCGGGGCCAAGTCCCAGCGCGCACACCAGCAGGTGCAGCGCCGCCGTGCCCGAGCTGACCGCCAGCGCGTGGCGCACGCCCACATAGTCGGCGACCAGCCGCTCAAATTCCTCGGCTCGCGGGCCGAGGGCTAAGCGGCCGGAACGCAACACACTGGTAACGGCGCGAACGTCGTCTTCATTGATGTCGGAGGCGGACATGGGCACAGATGGCATCCAAGTTATCCTTTCAGCGTAAGGGCCGGGCAGGAACACCGGCGACCGTGGCATGGGCCGGAACATCGCGGATGACTACGGCGCCCGCGCCAATTGTGGCCCACGCACCGATCTTGACGCCGACTGACTACGCAACAACACTACGAACGATAGGCTGGAAAGTAGGTCTCTGAAATGCTACCATTTCCCTGCTGTTCATACCACTGTTGACGGGCCACCACAAGTCGGGAATAGATTTCAGGATTGCATATCCAGCGCCAGAGTAGGAAATCGTGACGGCAGTCTGAAAAACCAGCCTTAAACAGAAACAATGAATCCTCTTTTGAGCCTACCCCACCGCCAAGGTGAAAAACTCGTGCGCCCTGGGCATTAGCCCAAAGACGCACTTCATCAAGCATCAACTTGGTCGGCGATAGTGATATGAATGCCTCTCGCACACCACTCAGGTGATATTGCACCACACTATCACACAGTGTGAACAATCCTCCGCAAAGTACTTGTCCATCTTGGCGGCATAAAAACAGATGAAAAATATCTGATAACCATTGCCGTAAGCTCTCAAAATAGGCCTTCTCGAAGAAGTATCCGCCTTCCGCTTTAACACGGTGCATAGTCTCCGTGTAAATTTCAATAAATGTATCCCAGTCTTCTAGGTCGGTACTCACTTCACATATCATAGCCTTACGACGCATACGATTGATCTCGTAGCGATGGCTTTTTCGATAAACAGCGAATTGTGCAGCAGGTGGGCATTGCAAATCTATGGAGACCGTTTTCCCACAATGGACAATTTCACCTAGTCCTGACATTACAGTAGTCTGTGGCAGTAAAGGATGAAGCCGCGAGAAAACACCCACTAGGCGTTGTGTGTTACACCACTCAGTAAGTCTATCCTGAAAACGTTCAATAAATGACGCCGGCAAGTTCGGGTGTGAGACAAGCGGACCGGCATAGCCATAGACGGAGGTTGCATCCCACCAACCATGTCCTTCAACTGATAATCCAGCAACCATATGAACAGGGCGTAACAACAAAGGTACAGCAATTTGAAAATTGCCCTCAGTATAAACGATGAGATGAGCACTCCCTTCCCCACGCTGTTCCGCCAAAGTATGATAGCCAGGAAGATGATAGAAATCATATTGATACATTCCTTCTATGACTTTGGTCCATTCGGTGGATTGTGTGCTTGTCAAGATGGTAAGTTTGCTCATTTCACGCTCCTCACCATGCGATATACCTGTGCTATTTCTAGGTAATCAGGTAATATACTAGGTGAGTCAGAAAAAACATAGAGATAGTTCCTTGGCTCAATCATCCAAAGGCTGTGTTCAACGGACAATGGCAGAAATTCACTTGTTCTATATGCTTTCCCCCCAAGTCTTCCTATTATCCATCGATGGCCCTTAGAGCTTAGCGAAAACTGAGAAAATCCATATAAAGACTGCCAGGCCTCAGCTGCTTCCCACTCGTGAATACATACTTCATCGTCAATATCCTGTCGCTTATCATTCCTGCTTTTTCTATAAATGACAGAGGTATCTGAGACCTCAAACCCCAATCTACTATACCAATCTCGGGCTCGTTGATTTTGCACATCAACGTCTAGCGAAAGCGTTGTGCATCCCCTTCGTTTTCCAGAATCTATCCACTGCGAAAACAGGACTTTTCCTATACCTGTGCCTTGATAGGTTGGCAAAACTGCAATGTAGTTCAAATGCCATACAGATGACAGATCCCTGGCATGAAAATAGCCTATAAGTGAATTCGCATCCCATGCTCCCAATATCAAATGGTCAGTTTGTAATTTAGGGAATGTGACGAGATTGCTCAAATATTTGCCAATACCATTGGAAACGTAAACAGTACGTTCAACGTAATCTTGTGCGAATGTGTTACGAAATAGCGTAACGACACTCTCACTTTCCCAGGGCCGAATAGGACGGTATGCGATTATATCATCCATATATCTTACGCTCCTCGTCCAAATCTAGCATTGTTGAACGCGGATCAACTTGCACACCTTCGTGTTTTA
This sequence comes from uncultured Anaerolineae bacterium, assembly GCA_964428175.1. Taxonomy (GTDB): domain Bacteria; phylum Chloroflexota; class Anaerolineae; order JAFGEY01; family JAFGEY01; genus CAYRXM01. The sequence continues at coordinate 1,108 of CAYRXM010000141.1, read as the reverse complement.
TGATTTGGAAAAGAGTTCGCATCAGAATCTTGCCATCCAACGTAAGAGATAAATTCTCGACATACCATACATCTGCTGCTAATCGTTCATTCCATCCAAGATTGTTGCGCCCTGTCACCTGTGCCCATCCCGTAATACCTGGCAGAACGTTAAAACGTTTTTTCTCTTGCTCTGAGTAATGGGGCAAGTATTTCATCAACAACGGTCTTGGTCCTACTAAACTCATCTCACCCTTCAGTACATTCAACAACTCCGGCAACTCATCCAGGCTATAACTGCGCAATAAGCGCCCGAATCTTGTGAGCCGCTCCGCGTCGGGCAACAAGTCGCCCTGCGCGTCGCGGGCGTCTGTCATGGTGCGGAATTTGTAGAGGGTAAACGGCACACCGCAGAGTCCGGGCCGCCGCTGGCAAAAGAGCACCGGAGTGCCGAGCTTGAGACGCACGAGCAGGGCGAGCAGCGCCAGCAACGGCGCAAGCAGGAGCAGGGCTGGGATCGTCACCAGCAGATCAAAGAGGCGCTTAAGGTTGGCCGAGTACAATTGCCATCACCTGTTCCAGGCAAGTCTCGATCGATGGTTGCAGGTTGTCTCTCTGCCCAACGTGCTTGTGATGGGGAAAGTTCACCAGGCGCGTATGGTGCGGAGCATTGTCCCACCCTATCTTGAGCTCGTTCGCAGACGTGAGCCAATAGTAGCTGTAACGCTTGAGGGTTTTCCCGGCCCACTGTTCGGCAACCCGCAAGTTCGTCCCGTCTTTCAGGTACAGGACGAGTCGCAAGGTCTCATCGTCAAGCTCTAGAGAGACAATCCGGTGGAGCTTGTCGCCAAATGCTTCCTCGATCTCAAGCAGCCTCTCAGCAGCCAGCATGGGCTAGTTCTCCCAGGTAAAGGCCTTGCTGCACTATTTTTTCCAAAGAGGCGATGTCTCGCTTGATCTTGTCAGCCACATCGGTCCAATGATGCCACATCAAGTAATCCTCGTGTGTATTATAGTCAGCGTCATCAGGAAGACCTTCAGCATCTAGTTGGGCCAGGGTGACTCCATACCGTTCCTGAGATCGGAAGAGCGTCGTGTAAGGAAAGAGTGTAGGATAGGGTGTAGATCTC
>CAYRXM010000140.1:0-12880 GCA_964428175.1 uncultured Anaerolineae bacterium | reverse complement strand
AGATAATGAGCGGTGACTGGAGTTCAGACGTGTGCTCTTCCGATCTGTTCCCATCACCCACAAAGCCGTTGATGCTACGAGATAGAATGGAGACCAATCTGCTTTCGCCGACTCGGTTTGATCTCCTACTGATGCGCTCGTGCTACCATCCTGCGCAAAATGGATCATGATGGGGATGGAACCGGCATAGGTTTTGATTTCCCCCTTCCAGGTTCCGACCAGTTCATCTGGTGTTTCTGGTTTTGCTCTTTCCGGCGGTCCCGATGGGGGTTTTTGCTGTTCCTTTTTCTCTAAACCCACCATAGTCGCTACGATTCTATCCGTAATCTCTGTTACATATCCGCCGTGGTAGGTGTTTATCAGGGTTACGACGGCAAGGTTTTCTTCAGGGATGATTTTGAGCAGCGAGCTTGCCCCATCCCATCCCCCTTCATGCCAGATCTCTGCAAAGCCAGCTTGATGTTGTCTGGAAAAGAAGCCGAGGCAATAATATTCATCTTTTGAATATGGAACCCTTGAACTGTCGCTGTGCTCGCCAATCATTCTCTTGATGGAATTCTCCGATAATATGCTTTTACTTCCTTTTACCTCATTCCCGAGCAGAGAAAGCGCAAATCGCATGATATCTCCCGAGGTGGAGCAGGCACTCCCAGACCCTGGAGTATCACACTGCATGTCCGGTAATGCTTTGCCCTCTTTGTCGTACCTGGTCGCTACGTTTTTTCCGGTATAGGATTCAATATGAAATGTGGTTCTATTCATCCCTAGCGGGCCAAAGACCTCGCTCTCCATAAAACTTGCGAAAGGCATTTGAGAGACCCTTGAGATGACAAATCCAAGAAGTCCGTAACCAAGATTCGAATATCTAAAGAATGTTCCCGGTTCATTTACTGTGAAGCCATACCGATCTAGGGTCTCCTCAAAGGATGGAGGACAAGCTTTTTCATCAGCGTAGAAATAGTTGAAATGAGCAGGCAATCCGGAGGTATGGTGAAGCAGATGTCTCACGGTTACCTTTCTTGAGTCATAGGCGTACGATTTGAGAGCCAAAGGAGAGATGTACTTTTCAATCGATCCATCCAGGTCAATCTTGCCCTGCTCCGCAAGTAGCATGATCCCGGTAGCCGTCAATGGCTTGGTTAGCGATGCAAGAGAGTAGATTGTCTCTGAAGTCGCGACCCGCTTCTCAGCTTTGTCAGCCCATCCAAACGCCTCCTGCCAGATGACATTTCCGTCTTTGGCAACAGCGATTGAGACAGAAGGTACAATTTCTGCCTCAACATCGGAAATGACTTTTTGCCTAATGTCCTCAAGTGTCTCTACGGAACTCATCGTCATTACCTCTTTACAGTATTGGCAATTCAGGCTGTCTCGCAACCTGCTCTCTAGTGTCCCTACAAGGTACGAATTGTTTTAAGTCCCTCAACCAGCGATATGGTCGCCTGCCAACCCAACACCGCGCGCGCGCGGGCCGGATCGCCGACCAGTTCCCAGATTTCGCCGTCGCGATAGGTCAATGCCCCACGCCGGATCGACGCCGTACTGCCGACGGCCTCAAAAATCATCTCCGCCACCCGGTACAGCGGCGTGCCCTGCCCGCTGCACAGGTTGAATGTCCCGCCCGCCGCTCCAGGCGCCGTCGCAGCGCGGATAAAGCCTTCGACAATATCGGCAACGTATACCCAATCGCGCTGCTGCTCGCCGGGAGTCATCTCGAAATCCCGTCCTGCTTTGGCCGCCCGGATGCAGGCCTGGACAAAGGTATTCGGCGCTTGCCGCGGTCCGTAGACGCTGAACGGGCGCACGGAAACGATGGGCCAGCCCTCGGTTTTGACAAAGCGATTGCAAAAGTGCCACGCTGCCGTCTTGGCGATCGCATAAGGCAGTTCCGGCCTGGGCGCTAAATCCTCATACAGCGGCGGCGGCTGGTTGCCGTATTCGTGGCAGGTGCCGGTGTTGACCAGGACGCGGTACTCGCCCTTGAGCGCCCGGAGCAGGTTGAGCGTCCCTTCGACGTTCACCCGCGCCACCAGCGCCGGATTTGCGTGAACGTCAGTCACGCCGGCGGCGGCAAGATGGTAAACAACCTCGGGCCGGATTGGAACCACCGCTTTTTGCACGGCTTCAAAATCAACGAGATCGACATCATAGCGGTGAATCTGATCGTGCACTGAAGCCAAATTGGCTGCCGGATCGCCGGGGACGAGCAGGCAGTGTACCTCGCTGCCGCGTTTCACCAGCGCCTCCACCAGGTGCGAGCCGATGAACCCGCTGCCGCCGGTTACAAGAACCCGCTCGTTCATCCTGCCCAGGCCAATCCCTGCACGCGCGCCGCTTCGATGTAGCGTTCAAGCTGCGACGCGCACACGTCGTACATATCGACGGTTTTTGAACACGTCTGGCGCTCAAACCAGGTGCGATACCAGCGCAGCGTCTCCGTCACCGCTTCTTCCCAGCCATAGGTCGGATGCCAGGCGAGCCGGTTGGCGGCCTTGTCGCCGTTCAGACGCAGCAGCGCTGTCTCGATCTCGGCTTGAGTCGTCCCGCAGGTGTACTTGCCGCTGCCCCACACCGCAATCGCCTTTTCGACCACTTCTTGGGTGGTGACGGCGCGTTCCTGTCCCGGCCCAAAATTCCACGCCTCGGCAAAGCGGGGCGCGTCAGAGCCGAGGAGTTTGGTCGCCAGCCACAGGTAGCCGCTCAGCGACTCGAACACAATTTGCCAGGGGCGGACGGAACCCGGATTGCGCAGGTGCAGCGATTCATCACCCACCAATGCGCGCACCAGATCGGGGATCAGGCGTTCGGCGGCCCAATCGCCGCCGCCAATCACGTTGCCCGCCCGCGCCGAGGCCAACGCGACACCGTGTTCCTCATATTTTTCAATTGAAAAGAACGATTGTCGATATGATGCGATGGCCAGTTCGACCATCGCCTTGGACGCGCTGTACGGGTCGTGCCCGCCCAGCTCGTCGATCTCACGGTAGCCCCACAGCCATTCGCGGTTCTTGTACACCTTGTCGGTGGTGATGCAGACCACGGCGCATTTGACGCCCGTTCGCCGCACCGCTTCAAGCAAATTCACCGTCCCGCCGACGTTGATGTCAAAAGTCTCTTTAGGCTCGCTGTACGAGGGCAGCACCAACGGCTGCGCCGCCAGGTGAAAAACGACTTGTGGCCGGTATTGGTCGATGGTTTGTTCAAGGTGTGCCAGATCGCGCACGTCGCCGCGCACATCGACGATGCGATCGGACAGGTGGCACAATTCAAAGAGGTTGGGCGTGGTCGGCGGCTGCAAACTGTAGCCGATCACCCGTGCGCCCAATTCATGCAGCCACAAGCTGAGCCACGCGCCCTTGAATCCGGTGTGACCGGTGACAAGTACGGTTTCCCCGCCCAATATGTTTTCAAATGCGCCGTTTAGAGCCACCAAACTACCCAACCATCGAAGTCAAGTCAATTCGTCGTGGAAAAACTCGACGATTTCGCCGTCCGGCCCCTTGAAAAAGGCAATGCGGATCGACATCGGCGGATCGCTGGGCAGGTTGACGCTGCGCGGTTCGACGGTCACCTCGGCGCCCGCCGCGCGCGCCGCCTCGATGGCCTTGTCGGGATCGCCGGTGCGAAAGGCAAAATGGGCGACCACGCCCTTGGGATCGAATCCGGTCGCTTCGGCCTGTGAGACTTCCAAATAGTTGCCGTCGCCGGTGTCGAGCAGCACGGTGCGCTTGGGTGGTGTGCCCCAACTGAATTTGGCTACAAAGCCCAGTCCGTCGCAGTAGAATTTGAGCGTTTTCTCCAAATCCTTCACGTGCATCGAGATGTGGTGAAACCCACCCCCACCGATTTTTGCATTGTGTCCCATCGTTGATTATTCTCCTCTGTCTTTAATTTCGTCGAATAACGGCAACTATCCTGCCGTCGGCGGTCGTTTACCACACCTTCCACGGCGCTTTGCCGCTGTCCCACAACTCATTCAGCGCCTGCGCGTCCTTGAAGGTATTCATCGAGCGCCAAAAACCGGCGTGACGGTAGAGCATCAATTCGCCTTTGTGCGCCATCTTGACCAGGAATTCGGTCTCCAGGTCCATCCCCGCTTCGAGTTCGTCCAACGCCGTCTGCTCGACGATCATGAACCCGGCGTTGATCCAGTGATCGAGGCGCGGGTACTGGTAATAGTCTGTGACCCGGCCCTCCGGCGTCACCTCGACCACGCCGTACTGGTAGGCCGGTTGGTAGCCAGTGACGGTGATCTGTTTGCCGTGCGCCAGGTGGAACTCGACCAGCGCCGGGATATCCACGTCGGCTACGTCGTCGCCGTAGAGCAGGAAAAATCGCTGCGAAGTGATGTGTTCGGCGACCCGGCGCAGCCGCTCGCCTTTGCTCGCCTCCAGCCCGGTCTCGACCAGGGTGATCTGCCAGTCGAGTTCGTTGTGGTGATTGTGAAAGCGCGCGTTGTCGGTCTGGCCCAGGCAAAACGAGACGTCGCGGTGCATCCAGTTGTATTCGCGGAAATAGCGGCGGATCAGCTCGCCACGGTAGCCGAGCGGCAGGATGAATTCCTTGTGGCCGTGTGTGGCCAGGATTTTCATCACGTGCCACAAGATCGGCTGCCCGCCCACCTCGACCAGTTCTTTCTTGACCGCCTGATCGCCGCCGCTGATCCGTGTGCCCTTGCCGCCGCAAAAGATGATTGCTTGCATAAATCGTGTTCCGGTAGAAATCTGAGCGTGAAGCGTAACACGTAAATTTACGCTGATTTTTTACGCATTACGCATCACGCATTACGCATTACGCATCACGCATTACGCATCACGCATTATGCATGATCCGCTTCAAACTGAGGTCGAACGGCGGATAGGCGATGCCCTTTTCGGTGATGATGCCGCTGAGATAGCGATGAGGCGTCACATCAAAGGCAATGTTGGCCACGGGCACGCCTTCCGGCGCGATGCGCTGCCCGTCGATTACGGTGACTTCTTGCGCGTCGCGCTCCTCAATGGGAATCAGATCGCCGTTGGGCAGGTTCATGTCGATGGTTGAGGTGGGCACAACGCTGAAACAGGGAATGCCGTTCTCCCTGGCGACCACGGCCAGCTTGTACGAGCCGACCTTGTTGGCGACGTCGCCGTTGGCGGCGACGCGATCTGCGCCGTACAGCACCACGTCGACGCGGCCGGTGCGCATCAACTGCCCGGCGGCATTGTCGGCGATCAAGGTGCAGGGGATGCCGTCGCGCATCAATTCCCAGGCGGTGAGCCGCGCGCCTTGCAGGCGGGGCCGCGTCTCATCGACCCAGACGTGGACATTTTTGCCGTGCTCGACCGCTGCGCGCACCACGCCGAGCACGGTGCCGTAATCGACGGTGGCCAGCGCGCCGGCGTTGCAGTGGGTGAGAATGTTGTCGCCGTCGTGGATGACCTCCTGCCCAAAACAGCCCATCGCCCGGTTGACCTGTACATCTTCGTCGGCGACCGCCTGCGCTTCGGCTACCAGCGCCTCGCGGACGGCATTGGCGCTTTCCAGGCCGGGGTTCTGCGCCGCGTGCAGCATGCGCTCGATTGCCCAAAAGAGGTTGACCGCCGTCGGGCGGGTGATGCGCAGTGTGTCGGCAGCGCGGTTCAGATCGGCGAGCAGCGCGGCCTTGTCTCCAGCCGTGCTGATCTGCGCGGCCAGGGCCATCCCGAACGCCGCCGTTGCACCGATGGCCGGCGCGCCGCGCACATACATCTCTTTGATCGAGCGGGCCACGCCTTCCACCGTGTCAAAGGTCACCAGTTCAAACCTGGCGGGCAGCAGCCGCTGATCGACCATTTTCACCTTGCCGTTGTCCCATTCGACGGTGCGCATAGTAACCTCCTTTGCATCGATCCGGCAAAAAAAAGCCTCTCACATGGAGAGGTTGACCGCAAGTCCCTCATCTCCCAGTTTATCGTCGACTCGACTGGTCCCTTCGACGACGTCTGCCGGATTTGGCACCTGGATCGACGGGGTAAAGGCTGCATCACCTGAATCGACCTGGTTGCCGGGGGGTCATTGGGCCGGTCCCTCACCCCCTCTGGATAAGGTTCCAGAAAGGTATGGATTTTGAGGGCGTATAGTAGCACAATCAAAAGCTTTTGTCAAAAAAGCATGTTCTGGGGCAGCCATTCTCAACGTGATCTGAGACGCGCCTGGAATGAAGGTTTACCTTCCGCTGTTGCTGCGCAATCACGCTTACTAATAGCTTGGCTGAAAATCGGATAGCAAACCCCATTGTGCGTGTCCTCTTATGCCAATCGATGCTGTGTGTGAATGATTCGCCGGGTGCCCGTCTCGCCGCGCAGGATCATCGAATTGGATGTGGCATAGCGACCTTGATAGTGGATGCCTTCCAGCAGCGAGCCGTCGGTGATGCCGGTTGCAGCAAAAAAAACGTCTTCACTGGTCACCAGATCGGCGATGTTCATAATCCGCTGTGCGTCGATCCCCTGTTCTTGCAGTTCATTCGCTTCCTTTTCGCTTTGCGGCGCGAGCCGGCACAGCATCTTGCCGCCCAATGCCCTGACCGCGCAGGCGGCGATCAACCCGCCGGTGACGCCGCCGATGCCCATCAACAGATCGATGTTGCTGTCCAGCGTCGCGGCCATCACCGCGCCGGTAATGTCGCCGTCGGTGCGCAGCATGATGTGTGCGCCGGTGGCGCGAATTTCCTGGATCAGGTTGGCGTGGCGCGGGCGGTCGAGCATAAACACGGTCAGGTTGCCCACCTGCTTGCCTTTGGCGCGGGCGACCAGGGCCAGCGTCCAGGCGGCGGGCGCATCGAGACATTCGGGCACCAATGCCTCGGCGACCTGGGCGTCGACGACCAGCTTGTCCATATAGCGCGCCGGGCCGGGCCGCCAGAACGTGTCACAGGGCGCACCGGCCATCACCGAAATCGCGCCGGGGTAGCCAAACGCCAGCAAATCGTGCCCATCGATGGGGTCGAGCACCAGATCGACCGGTGTGATGGTGTCCAGCGCGCCGCCGCGCATAAAGATGTGGCTGTGCAGCCCGTCCTGTTCCAACGCAACCTGGCCCTCGGTGATCTCGTTCAGCGTATCGCACATGGCCTTGGTCGCTGCCTGGTCGGCCTGGCCCGGACGGCCCAGACCCATCCAGCGCGCAGCGGTCAGCGCGGCGGCTTCGGTCAGGCGCACCAGATCGATGCCCAGGTTGCGCGATGGTTTGACAAAACGCTGTGTGTCTAGCATATTACGCTACCGCCTCCAACAGTTTTTCTCGCCGCCAGGCGATCATGCCCCCGCTCAACGCCTGGACGTTATCGAATCCTCGTTCGCGGAGCAGCGCGGCGGCTCGCGCGCTGCGTCGTCCCCCCTGGCAGACTATAATCACCGGCCGGTCGCGGGCCACATCGTCAATGTGGTTGGGCAGCACCGGCAGCGGGATGTGCTGCGCGCCCGGAATGTGCCCGCGCTCAAATTCGCGCGGCTCGCGCACATCGATGATCTGGGTGGGTTCTTTATGGCGCAGGTGCTGCCACAGCGCGCGTGGCGCGATGGTGGGGATGTCGTCGAGTGGTGTGTGAACGTCTAGCCGCACCGCGTGTGGATAGTTGTATTTGGGCAAATCCTGGCACTCGCTAAAGGCGCGCACCGGGCACTCGTAAATACAGACCGCCGGGTCGATGACGTGGTAAAAGAGGTGGCCGATGGCCGTGTCTTGATCCAAAAAGTGGTCGCTGCCCAGCCGCCGGGCGAAACCGGAGGCCAGCATCACCCGCAGCACCGGGCGGCGCACGCGCACCAGGTAGACGTCGCCGCCCTGCTCGCGATAGGTGCGCACGATGCTCTCCAGCATATAAATGCCGCTGATGTCGCAGTGTTCGACGTTTTGCAGGCGCAAAAGCAAGAATCGCTGCCCCGGATTTTGCTCGAGATTGTTCAAAATGGTCTCTTCGATGTGATTGATCGCGCCAAAATACATGTCGCCCAGCACCTCGACGATGCTCAACTGCGGGCAGGGCGGCTTGCCGGGCTGATGGCTCAAGTGTCTGAACTGATCGTCGGGCAGCACGGTATGGACGCGCGGCTTGCTGGTGCGGATGAGGTAATGGCCCACCGAAAGCGCGATCCCGCTGAGCACGGCGTATTGCAGCGGCAGGGCCAGCGCGCCGGCGCAGGTGGCGATCATGATCAGCCGGTCGCCGGGCGTGCTGCGCCACACGCGGGCGATCTTGATCCTGTCGATCAGCCCATAGGCGGTGAGCATCAGCGTGCCGGCCAGCGCCGCCAGGGGCACATAGGCCGCCAACGGGGCCAGCAGCAGCACGGCTCCCAGCACCAGCAGGCCCGAAAGGGCGCTGGCCAACGATGTGCGCGCGCCGGCCTCATAATTGACCGGCGTGCGGGTAAATGAACCGGCGCAGGTATAGCCGGAGAAAAACGCGCTGGCAATGTTGGCCAACCCCTGCCCGACGAACTCCTGATTGCTGTCCAACCGTTGCCCGGTGCGCGCGGCGATCATGCGCGCAATCGAGATCGTCTCGACCAGCCCGATGACGGCGATGGCGAGCGATCCGGTGGCAATCTGGCCGATCAGCTTCAAGTCGCCGAGTGGCAGGCGTGCCAACTGCGGCAGGCCGCGTGGCATCGCGCCGACGATGCGCACACCTTGCGCATCCAGCCGCAACAAGGCGACCAGCGCCGAGGCGGCGGCCATCGCGATCAATGGGCCGGGCCATTTGGGGTTGATCCGGCGCAAGACGACAATGAGCGTCACGGTCGCCGCGCCGATCAGCAGGCTCAACCAGTGCGTCTCGATCAGGTGTGTCACGATGAGCGGGATGGTTTCCCAAAGCGTGGGCGTCGACGGAATGTCCAGCCGCAGCAGGTTGCGAATCTGGTTAAAGATGAGCAGCAGGCCGGCGCCCGACGTAAAGCCCACGATAACCGAATCGGAAACGAAATTGACCAACACGCCCAGTCGCGCCAGCCCCAACAGCAGCCGGAAAAGGCCCACCAGCAGGGCCATCATCCCAGCGGCAGCCAGGTATTCGGGCGTGTTGGGCAGGGCGACGGCTAATAGGGTCGAGAGCACCAGCAGCGACGTGGTGTTGGTCGGGCCGGTTTGCAGGTGGTTCGACGATCCCCACAGCGCGCCGACGACGGCCCCGACGATGGCCGTGTACAGGCCGACCTGGGCGGGCAGCTCGGAGATCAGCGCAAAGGCGATGGACTGCGGCAGAGTGATGATGGCTACGGTCAGCCCGGCGATCAGGTCGTGGCGCAGGTTTTCGACCCGGTAGGCGCCCAAGATGGCAATCGGGCGGGCAAAAAAGGCCCAAAACTGGCCCAGATAGGCCAGCAGCGGGCGTATATCAACCATGTCACGATGCTTTGCTGTTCGCGCCTCAGGCGAGGTTGGGACAGTGGTCACAAGCGTCTCCTCACGGCAGGGGTGTGTCTGGGAGCGATTGATACAGCGGGTTCGACAGCGCCGGCACGGTGCCGGCCAACGCGGCGCGGATGGTTTGCCCGTCACAACCGAGCGGCAGGGCGATCAGGTGACCGGGGCAGGCGCAGTCCGACGAGCCAAAGCGGGCGATGGGCCGCTGCGCACCGGGCAGGCTGGTAAGGGCGTGCGCCCAGGCGCACTCGAGTCGCGCAGTCGATTCGACGTACCATATCCCATCGAGCGCGCCCCATTTTAGCAAATGGTCGATGTGCCAGTGCGGGCGTTTGTCCTGTCGCGCGTGGCGCCCAAGCCGCGCGGCGAGACCGCCGCTGCCCAGTGCGCTGCCGGCATAAGCATAGCATCCGGCGGCCAGCTCGAATGTGCCCAATTGGCCCACCTGAAGGCGCGTTGGCCGGGTCAGTCGGACGATCAACAGGTAGGCGCCTTTGCCGACGGGCAGGTGTGTGTTCATAGCGCGGATTGTAGCATGAGCGTCCCATACAGTCAAAAAGATTTTGACATCTTGATGGGGCTATGATATGCTTGCAGCAGGGGGCTTTACCTGATGATTTGAGGATGGACGAGATGACCAAGCCACCAATCAAGGCCGAACTCGAACAAAGGCTGGTACAGGCTGAACAGGAATCGCTCGCGCTGCGCCGACGCATCGATGAAGGGCTGGCGATCATTGCCCACATCAGCGAGGCGATCACCTCTGTGCCCGACCTGCGGCGCATCTTGCTGGTAGTTGCCGGATATGGGGCCAGGCTTTTCGATCTGGATACAAGCGGGGCATTCTTTGCTCTGGACGGCGATCACTACGAGTTGCTGGTGCAGCGTGGCAGCGAGGAGCCTTTCACGGAGGTCATCAACCTGTCCGACGTGGCAAGCACTCACACCGCAATTGGGCAGGCCATCCGCGAGCGGCGTCTGGTGCAGTCGCTGGCCCTCGAACAGGCCGCCGATTACCCGCACATCGCGTCCATCGTGCAGGAGGATGTGCGCGCCGCGCTTGCCGTGCCGATGCTGCAAGGCGAGCGCGTCGTCGGCGGCATTGCGCTTTGGAGCCGCACGGCGCAGCCATTTGACCGCGATCTGGTCGATTTTTTGCAATCGCTCGTCCGGCTGTGCGTCAATCTGGTCGAAAATGCGCGGCTGCTCGAATCGGAGCGCGAGCAGCGCCAGCTTGCCGAGGCGATGCACCAGGTGGGCCTGGCCCTGGGATCGACGCTCGAACCGGATGCCGTCCTCGACCGGCTGCTGGAGCAGATGGTCGAGGTCATTCCCTACGACGCAGCGTGTGTGATGCTGATCGAGCAGGACATTGTCCGCATTGTCCGTATGCGTGGGTATGAGCGGTTCGGCCGGCAGCCGACCGAACTGACCCGGCTCGAATTCCAGTTGTCTGAGACGGCCAACCTCAGGCACATCTTTGAGACGGGAAATCCTGCCATTGTTGCCGATACCTGGGCCGATCCGGCCTGGATTCAACTTTCGGGCCTGGAATACATCCGCTCCTGGATCGGCGCACCAATCCAGGTGCAGGGCCAGATCGTCGGCGTGCTCTCGCTCGACAGCGCCGAACCGGGCTTTTACCGTCCCACACACCTGCGCTTGCTGGCCTCTTTTGCCGCCCAGGCTGCGCTCGCCCTGCAAAACGCGCGCCTGTTCGACGCTGAAGCGCGCCGTCGCCAGGAAGCGGAAACGCTGTGGGCCGCCGCCCAGGCGCTCGGCAAAACGCTCGACCTGGGCCAGGTCTTTGATTTGATCCTGCAAGAGCTGCAAAAGGTGGTGCCCTATGACAGCGCATCGGTTCATCAGCTCGAAGGGGCTTTTTCCAGGATCATCGGCGGGCGTGGATTTCTCAACCCGGAGCAGATCATCGGACTGCGTTTCGACATCACCCGGTCCGATAACCCCAACCGCGAGGTCGTTCAAACCGGTGCGCCGTTCATCCTCGACGATGCGCCGGCCCACTATGCCGAGTTTCACCGCCCTCCGCACGCGCCGGCGCAGATTCACTCCTGGCTGGGCGTGCCGCTCTTTTTCGGCGACCGGTTGATCGGAATGCTGGCGCTGGACAAGCGCGAGCCGGGATTTTACAGCCAGGAGCATGCCCGGCTGGTGGCGGCGTTTGCCAATCAGGCTGCGGTGGCGATTGAAAATTCGCGCCTTTATGCGCAAGCGCAGCGTGAGATCGAGGAACGGACGCGCGTTGAAGCGTCGCTGCGGCAGAGTCAGGAGGCGCTGCGCGCTTCGGAAGCCCAGTATCGCACCACCCTCGACGCCATGCACGACATCATTCACGTCGTCGATGCCGATTTACGGCTTGTGCTGGTCAACAAGGCCTTTCTTCAGTGGCGGGAAAAGGCCGGACAATCCGCCGAGGTGGTTGGCCGCTACTTGTTCGACATTTTCACATTTCTGCCGGAGCGGGTGCGCGACGAATACATCCAGGTTTTCGAGCGTGGCCAACTGCTTGCTGCCGAAGGCCACATCGAGGTTTTGGGCGAGGAATACTATACCGAGTCGATCAAGATTCCGGTTTTCGACCGAGATCGCGTGGCGCGCGTCGTCACCGTAATCCACAATGTGACCGAACGCAAGCGCCTCGAGGCCCAGTTTCGGCAGGCGCAAAAGATGGAAATTTTTGGCCGGCTGGCCGGCGGCATCGCCCACGACTTTAACAATATGCTGACCGCCATTATGGGCTACAGCGAGCTGGTACTCGACGGTTTGACGCGCAGCGACCCCCATTTCGAGGAATTGGTCGAGATCATGCGCGTGTCGGAGCGTGCCGCCGAACTGACCAGGCAGCTGCTCGTCTTTAGCCGCAAACAAGAGATCGACTTGAAAACCTTGAGCGTCAACGAGGTGGTTTCCGGCATCGAACGGATGCTGCTGCGCCTGATCGGTGAAGACATCGAGCTAAAGGCCGTGCTGGAGCCTCTGGCCGGATCGATCCGGGCCGACCGCAGCCAGATCGAGCAGGCTTTGCTCAACCTGGCCGTCAATGCTCGCGACGCCATGCCCCAAGGTGGGCGGTTGATCATCCAGACTGAAAACGTGACGCTGGATCACACCTATACCGGGCGTTATGCGGTCATTCCGCCGGGCGCATACGTGTTGATTCTGGTCAGCGATACCGGCGTCGGCATGAGCCAGGAAGTGCAGAACTGGTTGTTCGAACCCTTTTTTACCACCAAAGAGCCGGGCAAGGGCACCGGCCTCGGACTGACCACCGTGTACTGGATCGTTCAGCAGTGCAAGGGCTATGTCGATGTCAAGAGCGATCTGGGCCGGGGCACAATTTTTTATCTCTACTTTCCACGCGTGGCGTCGCTCGCGCCGTCGCCGCGCGTGGCTGCCGAGAAAACGTCTCCGGCGGGCAGCGAGACGATCTTGCTGGTCGAAGACGAGGTAATGGTGCGCAACCTGGCCG
>CAYRXM010000139.1:0-13084 GCA_964428175.1 uncultured Anaerolineae bacterium | reverse complement strand
CCCCAACCCCCCCCTATCCTACACTCTGTCCCTACACGACGCTCTTCCGATCTCGCCGCTCGCGGTGACCCAACGGTGCGACCACTCGTTGGAGGCGGTGTCGATCCGGTTGGTGTACGGGTTGACGTACTCTTCCTGCCCGGTCAGCATCAGATAGCTGTCGTTGCGGATCTCGGCGTGGGTCATGCGCCGGTGCTCGACGATCTCGTTGGCGGTGCGCTGCAAGTCGCGCTGAATCTCCAGCGCGCGGCGGGCACGGAACTGCTCAGCCTGCTGGGCGTTGAGATAGGCCTGCGAGAGCATCTCCTGGCTGGCCTGCTCGCGGGCCACCCAGTGCAGGTCGATCTCGCCCGAGGTCCAGATGTGTCTGAGCACCGGCTCCCAACGCGCAAATTCCCCATCCGGCGTGCGCAGCAGCACGGTGTTCTTGTTGCTCCACATCCCACCGCCCAACGGCCCCATCGACTCGATGCAGGTGAAGGCGTGCTCCTCGTAGCGCGCGCTGCCTTCCAGGTAGCGGAACACGGCCTCGCCGCCGTCGTACTGGAAGGGCGTGGCGCCGCCCAGTTGCGCGACCTGGCGGCGATAGTGCTCGACCATCGCCGGCTGAGACTGCTGGCGCACCACCTGCACCTGCTGCGCCTGGGGATGCGCCCACCCAAAGGCCATCTGCACCAGGAAATCCGCTCCCGACATCAGCGGCCAGACGATCATCCCGCCATAGTTGCTGCCCGGCGGAAAGAACATCGCCGCCGGCAGCATCCGCGCGTCACAGTATTTGATCTCCGGCACCCAGCGGATCATCACCGAACCGGCAGCATCCCGCTTGACGGCGAAATCGACCCTGGCGGCGATCGTCTGGGCGTTCACTATCTGCTGCATGTGGTTAGCGCGGACGACGCCACCTTCCAGCAGCCAGCCCTTGGGCACGGAGAAGGTGAACGCCTGCTCGTTGGGTTCGCTGCGCCGCTCGAAGGTGAAACCGTGAAACCGGTCAGGCTGCGCCAGCGATGCTGCATCGTCGGAGCGCAGATAGCTGTGACAGTACGGGCATTGTGCCGTTTCGGGCGGCAGGGATGCGCCGCAAGCTGGACACTGGGATACACGCATGGAGGACCTCCTGTGGCTCGACAACCGATCTGGAATAGCCAGCGAATGCGCGCTGGACAGCTTCGAGTGGATGGTAACACAAGAAACCGGCCAATGCAAATGCGCGGCATTTGACGAAAGCACTGCCCCATAGTACGATTGTTCAAAAACGTCCACGCTCTTTCGGTTGATGAGAAATCATCCTTTGCTGGCGGGCTTGACAAAAGTCAAAATCGCCATTATCCTGTCTATTGCATCGATTCGCTTACCTTTTGCATATCCATATCCTCGCAGAGGCAATAGTTTCTGGCACATTGCCGGGAGGGAATATCGCTATGCCCTTGTTTGGTCCACCCAATATCGAAAAACTGGCAGCCAGGCGCGACGTTAAGGCTTTGATCAAGGCACTGAGCTACGAGAAAGATATAGGCGTCCAATGCGACGCGGCGCGCGCGCTGGGAGAGATCGGCGATCCCAGCGCGATCTCTCCACTCATCGCTCTCCTGGGTGCTGGCTACCTGGGCAAAACGGCGTCCCAGGCGCTGGTTCAGATCGGCGCACCGGCCGTCGAGCCATTGATCGCTGCGCTGGCACAGAAAGGATCAAATCTCCCGTCTGCCCTGCTTACGTTAGGCGCGATCGGCGACCGCCGGGCAATCGAACCGATGGTTGCCTGCCTGGCGGACAGACGGTGGGTCCACAGCGCGGCCGATGCGCTGGTCGCGTTCGGGTCCCCCGCGATCAGCCCGCTTTGTGCGGCGATTGGACATCTGGACTCTGAATGCGGCGCACAAGCGATCCAGGCGCTGGTTCGCATCGGCAGTCCCGACGCGTTGGCCGCATTGGGTGACGTGGTCAAGTGTGAGCCGAACAAGCGCAAGCTGGCCGCAGCCGCATTGTGCAAAGTGGGCGCGCCGGCGATCGACGCGCTGATCGACGCGCTGCGGGTCGAAGAGGATGCAGAGGTGTTGGCGATGATCCGAGTTGCCTTGCTTGGTCTGGGTGAGGCTGCTCTCTCCGCCCTGATCGCGGCCCTGGCCAGCGCCGACGAACAGATCGCCACGGAGGCCGCCGCGGTGCTATGCCAGACGGGCGCGCCGGCTGTCGAATCGTTGTTGGCTGTGCTGCAAAAGGCCAGCCCGCGTGTGCGCCGGCTGGCGGCCGAGGTGTTGGGCCAGATCGGCGACCAGCGTGCGGTGGGCGGGCTGTCCCTGGCACTCGACGACCCCGACGATCGAGTCGGTTATGCCGCCGCGCGTGCGTTGCGCCAGATGGGGGACGAGCGCGGTTTCCCGGTCATCGATGCGTTCACCCACAGTCGCGAGATCGTCACCGAGACGGTGCTGGCGATTTGGAAGACGCGGCTCGCGTTGTGGGAATGGCACCGTCGCGAACAGGGCGCGGCATGGATCGACTGTGCCATCAAGGCCATATCTCTTTCGTGCGGCGCTGTCGCCGGCGACGATGTGCGCGCCTGGGCAGAGGCGTACCGGGAGCGAGACCCGGCTGCGTTCCTCAAGTTGGTCGTCGCGGCGCTGACGCACGGCGTCGAGGGCATCACGCCACAGGATGTGCGGGGATGGGCACAGGCATGCATGGATTGGGACAAGGCCCGGTTCTTCGAGTTGGTGACCGCCGGCATTGCTCATCACGCCGAGGCGATCGGCGCCGACGAGATCCGCGACTGGGTAGGGCGCTACCTGGTCACGGATCGGGACCTGGCGACTCGGATCATCTTTGCCGCCCTGGAGGCGGGTGTGCCGGGCATCACGCCGGAGGATGTGCATGCCTGGATCGCGCCTTGCTTGGGACCGGACATCCATCTTACCCTGGCGGTGCAGATCGGCGTGGCGGCCGTTGGGGTCAATGGGCTAACGGCAGAGGATATTCGGCGTTGGTTGAGGGCTACCATTATAGAGAAAATGAACAAACCTGATGCTCGTGCGACGTTCGAGCTAGGCCGTGCAGCCATCCAGGCTGGCCTGCCGGGGCTTACGGCAGCGGACGTGCGCGGTTGGATGTCGCTGGTGGCTGAGATCAAAGAAGAGATCGGCCATTACAAGTATGGACGCACCTACAACGCCTTTGTCCAATTGGGCATCGCCGCCATCGACCACGGCGAGAGCCTGCAGCTGGACAACTCGGAGATCGAGAGCTGGATCGCGCTTCTGGAAGAGGCCGGGCAGACGGCAAAAAAGGGTTTGCTCCAGGTCGCGGCTTACGACGCGGGATATTATTCCGTAGCCCCGCTGGACCAGATCCGGGCTACCATCGCTCAGGCACTGGATAACCCCACCGGGGTCTCGGATACCAGCGCGGGTGCCCGGCTGGTGCACTTTTGTCTGGAACGGCTGCCACAGTGGTTCACCTTTGACGAGGCAGTGGACTGGTTGGGCAAAGCGATCGGGTATGAGCAGGCTATCCACGATGGGACATTCCCCATCTTTATGAGCATACTCCGCGCGCTCGCGATGCCTTATGGGCTTTGGGTCACCCCAACTGACCGTATGGCCGCCGTTCGGTGGCTAATGGATAGGGTGGATGGAATGTTTGAGAGGGGGGTGGAGGGCGTTCAGGCTGAGGCCCGGGGGTTTGCCCCTGACGGGTATGCAGCCAGGATGTACGGCTATGGCGTTCAATTCGCCGTGGCCGCCCTGGAGCACGAGATCGAGGGCCTTGATGCGGAGCGGGTGATGAAGTGGGTTTCCTGTTATACCGGCGAGGGTATGCACGAGCAAGCAAGCCGGATCCTGGTGGCCGCCATTCACAACACGCGCTTCGTCGCGCTGCCGCGTGAGGCGGTGCGTTCGTTTATCGCCAAGATGTGGGAGTTGGGCTATCGCACGGCGGCTTATGCCGTTATGCTGGCCGCGCTGCGGCAGCGGCGGAGGGATCTGGTGACCTGGGCCGAGTTTCACGCCCGGATCGACGAGGAATTTCGCGCGAACGGGGCACACGAAGCCATGCCCTATCTACTGCAGGCTTACTGTGAAGCACCCATGGATGGGGTCACGGAACAGGACATTGCCGGCTGGCGAGACCGGCTGATCGAACTCAGGGAGACGATCTATGCCCCTGAGCTAGTCCGTGTGGCGCGTGAACGTGGCTTCGCCGTGGACATGGGTGAGACATTGCGCGCCAAGAGGGTAGCCTTTTATCCACCCGATTTGCGGCCAGAGCAGGCGCTCACAAGAGCCGGGTGGCGTATATACGAGTTCCAGCAGCGCGGCTGGGCGATCAGTCGGCCAGACCTGGTACGCCAGGTTCATCACCTGGCGCGGTTGGGCATAGCGCAGGCCAAAGAGTTGGGCCTGACCTACGATTTCACTCATCCGGCTGGTCTATCCATCGTCGAGGCACTGATGGCAAAAGAGGGAGCATAGACGACATAACGTCGTGAAAAGGAATAATGACCACGCTTTCCCGGCTGTCGATCAGTGGACATACCCGCGGCAAATGCCTCCTAGCCGTCCGACCGATTGACATTCTCCAGTCTCCGGCGTTTGATCCACGCATCCAGCAGATCGCGTTTGGCCCGCCACTGCCGGCCCACTTTGAACACCGGCAGGTCACCCTTGCGGGCCATCGCGCGCACCGTCAGAGGGTGCAGCCGCAGGTAGACGGCCATCTCGTCAACGGTCATTACTTCAGACGCCAGGTCGTTCATCTTCTCTGTTCTCCTTTTTTTCCAAACGTCGCTCAATGGTCCTTGACCACGTACCTGTGCCGCAGCCGCAGTTCGATGATCTCTGCCGCGCGCAGCAGCGCTTCGTCTTCCGAATCGCACTCATCCACCCGGACGCCGCGCGCCCTTTGGCCGATCCGTCCCCACTCGCGGCGCAAGGTCCATAGCCCCCACAGCGTCCTGGCGACATATAGGACATAAAAGCGCGCCCGATTGGTCTTGGGATCGTGGCTTTCCAGGCGGATCGGCTGCATCTTGGCTTTACCTCCTGCACTCATTCTAACACAAGAATACTGAACATGCAATGCAACAAAAAAGCCCGGAGCGATTCCGGGCTTTTCTGCTATGCCGCAGGCCGGCGTGGGCCGCGCCTGGGAAAGGGGATGATGTTTGACTGCTGTGGATGGACATCGCGTTTTTTGCGTCGACGTGTCGCATCCATAGGATGCGAGCGCAAATACTCAGCCATCGAGACGATGTTGTCGGCCACCTCACGTCGCTCCTGCGGCACCAACCAGCAGCGGGTTGTTCGCCACCGAGCGCATCTGTTCGAGCGCCGCGAGCAGTTGGCCGACCGTTTCAGCCGCATCCCGGCCCAGGATGGCGTTGGCCTGGGCGAGTTGGGCCAGGGCGTGGGCCTCCCGGCGCGAGACGTAGACCGTCCGGCCGCCGATGGGGAGGCGGATGTTGCGCCTCGACTGGTGAATGATGCAATTCTCGACTGTGCGTGTCATTGTGCTTTCTCCTGGCAGTGAACTCAACTGCCTGTGAATGATGTGTGATGAGGACCAAAGGTTGCTCACCGCGTGTGAACTTGCTTGTGTTTGAACTGAGGATGTGACGCCGCGCTATGCCAGCGCCGCGCTCCAGTCGATGACCGGGTACTGATCGCCCGGAAAGGATTCATCAAAGGGCAGTTCGATGTCGGCCAGCCAGGCCAGGAAGCGCTGCAGCCGCTGGCGGTGCTTGGTGACGCTCTGGAAGGCGATCCCGCACTGGTCGGCGATGTTGCGCGTGCTGCAGCCATCGGTCAGCAGGCTGAGGATGGTCAGCAGACGGCGCTTGCCGGTGTTCTGGATCTGCGGGTAAAAGACGCTGAGCAGCCGCCAGATGATCTCACAGCGCTCGTTGGTGAGCGGCGAGCGGCCGCCGGGTTGAGTGTCGAGCACCAGCGGGGTGATGTCGTCCAGGTCCACGCCTGCCCAATAGCCGATCGTCTCTTCCCAGGCCTCATCGCCATCGGTCTCCAACGCATCCAGAGGAAAGGTGATCGCCGGCAGGCCGCCGCGCTGGGAATCGCTGAGGCCGTCCTTGCCCGGTCTGCCGTGACACCTGGTCTGCAGGACAAAGTACGTCCAGTGATGCCAGGCAGCGTTGGTGCCGCAGGCGATCAGGTAGCCGGCATCGTCGTGGTCGGCGGCGTCGCGGCCCTGCATCTGGCAGACCTGCCACATCCGGATCCGCGCTTCCTGTTTCATATCGTTGATGTCGCTCATGTTGACGTCATAGCCCAGACGACGGGTGCAGCGGTTGACGGCAGCATTGACCAGCCGCTCGCGCTCGCGCGGGTCCAGGTCCATAAAGCTTGTCATCGTGTCATTGCTCCTTCCAACAATGAAAAATGGATGTCGCCGGGCGAACCTGCCGGGCCGCCCAACGAAAAAGGCGGCCTTCATCGAAGGCCGCCTGTGTGCCTGGACGACTGTCCAGTGATGTTACCGGCGGGGCTGTTTGCGCGGGGGCTGCGCCGGCGATGCCTGGACGCGGCGGCGCTGACCCTCCATCTCCTGCCCGCAGGCGTGCGCCAGCCGGGCGCGGATGAGGGCCAGTTCGGCGGCGACGCGCAGGGCCGGGTCGCGGGTGGTGTTGAGCACGTGGGTGTAATAGTCCATCACGCTGCCTCCACGGCGACGGCCTGGCGTGCCATCTGGCGCTCGAACATAGCCTGGTTGGCGGCCACGAATTCCTCCGGCTTGTCCAGAAAGCGGACGGAGACGGTGTGGCCGCACTCGCCCATCACGGTCTGCGGCACGAGGTGTGCGAAGGCCGATGGGACGGTGGCCACGGCCATCGGTTCGCTGAACCAGACGCGGCGACCACAGCTCGGACAAACAGCTTGCCTCCAGTTGAACTTGCCTTTTCCTGCCATTGAGTAATCCTCCCTTGTGTGTGCCTTCCCTGCCGGCATCGGCGATGACCAGTTCATCGCATAGATGGTCCCGGCAAGGAAGGACACTCGAATACGATGTATTCGAGTGTCCCCACAACCAGGGAGAGGCAGGCAGGCAAGTTGATGTGATGATGTGTGTTGCTGAAAAACAGCGCCGAAGAACAAGGCAAGCCATCAGGCTCGCCAACACCGAAAAATCCAGCTAACGCTGTATATGGATGTGCTCGGAATGGAAGAATCCGTCGAGCACGTAACCAACAAGAGAAAAAAGAGATTCAGTCTCTTCCCCGCGCCGGCCTCAAACGAGTCGGGCACGGGGGAGAGGCCGAAGCCTCTCATGGGTGCGTGAGTATTGCGAGGTGGAAAATGGGCTGTTCTCTGATTGCTGAGGTCTCAGAGTGGGGGCGTTCATTGTCGGGGTGTGGGGGATATGATGATCGGTCGGGATGAGGGATGTCAGCGAATGGAGCGATTACGCGGCTGCGCCTTGCACCTGCACCTGCTCCAGCACGGCGCGGATCTTTTTCCGGTATGTGTTCACCGTGTAAACCGAGAGGCCCAGTTCCAGGGCGATACTCTCGCTGTTGTGACCGGTCAGCAGCAGGCCCAACACCTGCATCGCGCGGTCGACAGCGGCATCGTTGGTCCAGGGCCCGCGCGCACGAAGCAGCTTGCGGATCTGTGCTCTGCGCCGGCCGATGATCGGGGTGCTGTAGGCGGGTTCTGCGTCCGGTGCATCGACTACCTCATACCAGGGCAGCGCTTCGTCAGGGTCTGCATCTAGCGACACGATGCGGCCGACAAAACCGCCTGCCTTGCCGTCCTGGTACGTCTTGACCTGAGCGACAAAGAGCCGCCACCACAGCAGCGCGGCGTACTTGCCCGCGTTGTACAGATAGCCCTCGCTCTGGGCCCGGCCGGCGGCGCGCCAGATGGTCAGCGCCGCTTCCTGGGTCATATCCTCGCGGTCCTGGCTGCTGACATCGCGACAGGTGAGGACGGCGATCGCTTTCTTGGCCGCCCATTCGGGCAGTTTGGGGTTTACGTTGGTGTAATCCATCGATCGGTCTCCTTGATGTTTTTGTGGTCGGGAGACGGCTCGACTGTGGCTCGCCGCAAGCAGACCACACCCAGAAAGGGGAGTCGCCTGCGATGAGCGTAGTCGAATCGTCCCCCGACCGGGGTTGGTGTGCAGGTTGTTTGCGATTAGAAGGGGATTTCCGACATTTCCTGGTCGTCCATTGGCGGCGGGCCGTCGTCGTTGGAGTCGCCGTCATTGCTGCCGCGCCGTCCACCAAGCATCAGCAGATCGCCGACCACCAGCTTGGTGCGGTGGAACGATTTCCCCTGATGCTCGCCCTTGCCCTGCCAGGTCTCCTTGACCAGGCGTCCGGCGACGGCGACGCGGCTGCCTTTGTCCAAATGCTCGTTGATCGTTTCGGCGACCCCGGTCCAGGCAACCAGGTTGAACCACTCGGGCTTTTCGACGCCAAACGCGCCGGCGGCCAGCGAGACGTTGGTCACAGCCTTGCCGTCCGGGGTGTATTTCATCTCCGGCGCTTTGCCCAGGTTGCCGAGGGCAAAGACGGTGTTGCCCGCTTTGCCTGCGGAGAGGTTGACCAGGCGATGGGTGACTATCTCGGTGACGTACTGGGTTTGGTTGTCCTTTTCGTAGGAGCGCGACTGGACGCGCCCTTCGGCAAAGACGTAATCGCCCTCTTTGACCTCGACTGCGGAACTTGGTCCGCCTGCGTCCCAGACCAGCAGGGCAAAGTCAAAGCCCTCGATCCACAGGCTGGTCAGCGCCCGTTCCTTGACGGTTTGCGTGTGGACGCGCTTGACGCGCCCGGCGGCGACCTGGATGTTCATGCCGTTCGATTTTGCCATTGTGCTTGTTTCCTTTGCGTTGATATGAAGGTTGGTAAACGTATTCAGTTGTCTCAGGCCGCTTTGGCCAGATGGCGGTTCATCACCTGCGCGGCCTGCTGCACGGTTTGCCCACCTTCGGAAGTGGGGCTGAACGACTCAGCCAGCCACTTGATCAACTCGGTGTTGGCGGCCAGGTCGCCCAGCGGCTTGCCCTTCCACTCGGGGTGCTCCCGCGTGCCGAAGGGCAGCACCGTGGCGCGGGCCTGCACCAGTTCGTTGTGCCTATCATCTGTGATAGCCTTCTTGCCATTGCCGCCGCTGCTGTCATTGTCAGGGCTGCCGTTTCCGTTGTTGCGGCTGCGCCCATCGGCGGCCTGCGCCCAGGCGGGCAGTTCGGGCGTCTCGGTCAGCTGCCGGCGATCGGCGTCGTAGCCGACCCACTGCGCGGGGATGCGGTACAGGTAGCGGCCGATGCCCCATTTGACCGCCGCCCGTTTCAGCGCGTCCGAATAGGCGCTCTTGGAGATGGACGCGCTCGAACCGTCGTCCTCCTCCTCGGCGATGCCGATGTCGGATTTGGACACGCCAAAGAGGGCCAGCGTACATTCGACGGCAAACTCGCCATCTCCTGATGAAACCAGCCGGTAGGTGTCCGACCAGTTGCCCGGCCCGACGACCTGGTCGAGGCGATCCATCACCGTGCGCGCGTCGATGTAGGCCACGGCCAGCGCCCTGGTCTTGTCCTTGCTGGTGGCCTGCGCCTTCCAGCCTACATAGTAGCTGTGAAAGGGTGTGGCCAGTTGGCGCTTGATTTCGTCCCAGTTGATCTGTTCTTGTGACATTGCTTTGACCTCCTGTGATTGTTCTGTCGAATTGTGATCTGGCTCGACTGGAATGCCCAGCTGGGCCATCCGGTGAGCGGGCCAGCGGCCAGATGCGGCCTGTTCGTTGAGCCAGCGGGTGTAGTGAGGCAAGGCAGCGCTGAAATGCGCGCACGGAGACAGCCCGCAGTGAGAGCAAGCGGTGCGCCCACCAACGGTGAGCGAGATTTGAGCGCCATCCAGAAAAGTGGCGTGGATGCCGCTCTCGTCCTCCCGGATTAGCGGCTGCACGTCCAGGCTCTCCCCTTCCAATGAGAGCCGGACAGCCTCGATGTGTTTGCAGTGACCCCGCCGCTGCTCGAAATCCGGGCAGTCGCAGGCCCACTCGCCACCAGTCTGGGTGACGGTGTAGGCGTGCCCACCGTTGTCACGGTTGATCACCCGGTAGCCATCGTCCACCTTGCCGATGATCCACCGTCCGCTGCGCGCCCGTTGCGTCCTCTTGTCTTGGGCGGTGTCATTCACCGCTTCGTCTTGGGTCATAAACACTCCCTCTATCGCCGAAAACCTTGTCAACGCCGAATGAATCCACTGACATAAGGTGCTTGCGACCTCTGTGGTCGCCGGTACAGAGCCGCGACCGGGACTCGAACCCGGAACCGCCCACCGAAGCGGGTCGCTCTACCGTTGAGCTATCGCAACAGAAAACGAAAAAGGGGCGCGCGACATGTAAAAACAGTTGAATGACTATCCGAATAAATGATGATGTGTCGCGCGCCCCTCTATTCTGCGCGGGTACACTGCACCCACGCAGCGTGAATGGCTGTTGATGTTGACACCCATCTGTACCGGGTGTGTTTGTTAATGAGCGGAAGCCAGTTCCCAAACCGAGTGATTGGTGAGCTACACCGATTCGGCCAGGTTGTACGAGTTGTACTCGATCGCAGCATTCTCATTGGCGCCGCCCGTCCCATCTCCGCCGGCGCGCGGCTTGCGCAGCTGGTTGCGGGCAACCAGAACGACCCGCTCGGCGTGAATCTCGCCGATAAATTCATCCGCGCTCTCGTCCTTGCGCCGGTTGAAGAAGCGGCCGTGCAGCCTGACCTGGTCGCCCGGCCGCAGGCCCATTGGTACGGTGCCCGGCAGGCGGGCGATGAACAGCATATCGCCGCCCTCGACGCCGGGGTCGGGGCGGTTGACCAGGCGCAGGAAAGGGGTGCCGGCGTAGGTCCAGGTTTTTAGGACGACGCCCTCGATTAGCATACTGTTGAGCATGATCTTCTCCTTCTTGGGTGTGAGTTTTTGTGTCTACCGAACCATCGGGTACCCTAGTTATTGGCAGTGCCCTACCACCAGGACAAAGATAGTGGCAATGGGCTACAGAAACACCCGATGCCGGATATAATGGCAGCAGTTCCATCCTATCGAAAGGTGGCTGTGAACAAACGCCTCTCGCGGTGAGAATCTGTGCCAATGTGGACATATCCAAAATAAGCAGTTTAGCCTGATGTTTCGATCACGACCGGCAAATTTTGCTCGCGAACTGCTGCCAATATCTTTGGCACGCTACCATCTATAAGACGCCTTATAGATGGTAAATTTGCCTTTTAGGGGTGTTTGTACTATAATAACATAGTCTCATTCATCCATTATGGAGGGTTACAATGCCTTCACTTGAATCTGCCCGGCTTACGTTCGTCGCTCACCTGACCGGCCTGAACCGCTCGGAGCACACCATTGCCGCCTACGGCAAAGACCTGGCGCAGTTCGAGGCGTTCCTGGCCGGCCAAAATGTGACCGAGATCGGCGATGTTACTGCCACTCACGTCTCAACCTGGCTCTCCGCGTTGGCCGATCAGGGTCTCACCGGCGCGTCCAGAAACCGCAAATTCCAGGCGCTTTCGGCATTCTTCAAGCACCTGGCCGCCACCGGCCAGATCGACCGCTCACCCACCCTGGGCCTGGAAGCGCCCAAGATCGAGCAGCGCGAGCCGCGCGTGCTCAGCCTGACCGAGGTCAAGGCCCTGCAAGGCGTCTGCCAGGGCAACCTCCGCGACGCGGCGATGGTCGAAGTCCTGCTGCAAACCGGCCTGCGCATCTCGGAGCTGGTGGCACTGGAACTGGGCAACATCGTCTGGAGTGAAACCGATACAGTTGCCTACCTCAACGTCCGCCAGGGCAAGGGCAAGAAAGACCGCCGCGTGCCGCTCAACTCGATCGCCGAAAAGGCGCTCAAGCGCTGGGTCAAGGCGCGGCCCAAGGTCGATGACGAACACGTTTTCCTTTCCAGGCGAAGCAGGAAGCCGCTCTACCCCGCCGACGTGCGCCTGGCCCTGCACAAGTACTACAAGAAGGCCGGTATCTCCGGGGCGACGGTGCATACATTGCGCCACACCTTTTGCACCCAGCACGCGGCCAGGGGTACCAACCTGGTCGTCATCCAGCGAGCGGCCGGCCACGCTTCCTTGACCACGACACAGCGCTACCTGCACCTGGTCGATCGGATGATGGAGGAGCAGTTGGAAAAGAACGCGCTATGACGGTGGAATAGATCGATCATACCTTACCACAAACTGTGCGCCACTGCGGATCAGTGATCTGCTGTTTGCGGAGGACCAACACGCCACTGCGGAAAGTGATATTGCCGAAGCGGCACGAGATTGGTCTGCACAGGTGTGTGGTGGAAAGCGAGGCTGACGGCATCTGCGACAATAATTGCAAGTTAGGGACAAAGTATGTATAATGGGAGCATCTGCCGCACACCGGTCCTTTTGCCATTTGAAGAACTAGTTGGAGGCCCGGCCAGAGGATGAGGAAACGGATCACTTTTTCGTCGGCAAGGGTGGCCCGATGACGCCGCGCGGCGTCCAGCAACGGTTGGAGAAGATTGGAGATGCAGCGGATGTGAAGGTGACGCCACACATTTTGCGCCACACTTTCGCAACGCGCCTTCTGCGCGAGGCCCAGGTGGACATTGTGACCACGTCGAACCTGATGGGACACGAAAACATAACGACGACGACGATCTATACGCAGCCAACGGAGGCGGATCTGGAAAAGGCGGTCGCCAAGTTGTAAAGTTATCAGTTCGGTAGAGCGACACAGTTCCCGCAACCGAAATCGATCCAGGTTATACGAGCAAGTTTTCCGCACGGTCCAAACGATTCAGAAAGCCGGGAAAGATGGGTTTATACCCAAGAGCACGTAAAGTGCCAGAGTCAGTGCTGTTAAGCACCGCAACACCATCACAATCTGAGAGTGAATTATGGATCTTGAAGATGAAGAATTTAAAATTACAAGATATTTGACCAAGCAAGATTTGTTAGAAGCAAATGATGCAGCGATAAGGGAAAAAAGGAGCAAAACTCTCTCTAGAGCTTTCGTTGATAGTCTGCCTGATGATTTTAGATCGGAAGAGCGTCGTGTAGGGAAAGAGTGTAGGATAGGGTG
>CAYRXM010000138.1:0-13097 GCA_964428175.1 uncultured Anaerolineae bacterium | reverse complement strand
CGGTTTTATGAGACTTTGTTAAAGAACCAGGGGTACGATTTTACGAGATTCAACACATCCACGCCGGTTAACGCGCGAAAATCCGCAAAATCGCCTTCCGGCCGGATGTCCTTGACCTTGCTTGCGGTCGTGCCATCCGTTTTCCACAATGCATTACCCGAATTGTCGGCGAAAAACAAGGTGTCACCGACGGCGGCCATACGATTAGGTGCAGGCGGCCAAGTGCCCGAAATGGCGCTGCCGACCATTACCGTTCCCGCTTCGCTGCCGTCGCTTTTCCACAAGCGGTCGCCGCTACCATCAGAAGCCCGGAAAAAAAGCGTGCCATTCAAGTTGGTCAAAAGCTGGGGTGAAGCGTGTTGCGTGCCGGTGAATATGTCCTTGACCAGGTAAACTCCCGTCGATGCAGCCTGTACCTGATTTGCAGTCTGTGATGGTTGGAGCGCGTCCGTATCGACAGCCCGAACTTGTTGCGTATGGCTCGCCAAAAGCCATACAAAGACTGCACCCAGCCCGACGCCAATCGCAAATAGGATGGGTAGCGTATGTTCAAGATTTGTGGTACGGCGCTTGTGCAAAAAACTCGTCAGATCCATTTTCCCTCCCCAGATATGGTTTTGACTGAATATGTTTGATAGCCAATATCTCAAACTTGCTTGCGCGCCACCAGCGCAAAGAGATGGGCCTGCGACTCGTCCACCCCACCGGTCAGCGACGGGTAGAACGTAATCTGCTCAAACCCACTTTCGCGCACCAGCGCGCGGTATTCCTCGTCCGTGTAGGCCAGCGTGATCGAGACATAGGGCGTCGTCTGCGCCGTCTCGGCATCGACGATGTAAATGCGCGTGGTCGATAGCTGGTTGGGCGCGTCCCAGAAATGCTCGGTCAGGCAGAGATGCGGGCGATCTGAGAACAGCCCGCCGGATGCGGCAGACCACGACGCCTTTTCCTGGCCCATCTGCCGGACCGCCTCAAACGTGTGTGGCTCCAGGAGCAGGGTACCGCCATCGGCGAGCGCGGCGTGTGCCTTGCGCAGGATGTGCAGGGCCTCGTTGCGGCGAAAGGTGTTGATCTCGCCAAAGATGAACATGATCAGATCATAGCCGCCGCCGAAATCGGCCTGGCGCACGTCGGCCAGGCGATAGGTGCAGCCCAGGTTTTCTGCCTGGGCCGTTTCCTGCGCGTAGCGGATCGAGGCCGGGCCAAAGTCGATGCCGGTGCAGGTGTGACCGAGCCGGGCCAGCCGGCTGGCGTACAGGCCGGGGCCGCAGCCCAAATCAAGGATGCGCGACGGGGTTTCTCGCAGCAGATGCGCGTGAATCCAACGCACGTGCGCGTCGATCTTGGCCGCGCGGCGGCTGGCCATGTCGTGATCCTGGCTCAGGTGTTCGTTGAGCATGCGCGCACTGAACGCCGGATCGTTCCAGGGAATTTTTTCGCCTTCGGCCCACGGCGCGGGCGTCGGCGCACGGGAGATGAGTTCAAGCAGATTCATTTTCATTCTGTCAATCCTATCAAAAATTGCCTTACAGTCCATCGGACAGCATGTTTATCGTTTTTCGCTGCCCAACATTTGCAAAAAAACAGCCGGTGACACGATGGGAATGCCTTCAAAAGGATGCAGCACCAGCAAATCCTCATCGCCGCTGACAAGCGCATCGGCCCGGCCAGCTACGGCGACCGCCAGGAACTTGTCATCCCTGGGATCGCGGCAGGCAGCGATGGGGGCGTGCGGAGAAACTGCCTCTCCACGCAGCAGGATCAAGCCCACGATGGTCTGAATGTCCTGAGCGGTTATCCGGTATTTGTCGCAAATGCGTGGCCGATTGAGCACATCGACCAGTTCTTCCAGGAGCGGCTGGGCGTAAAGCAGCGTATAGTCACCCCGGCGCAGGCGCAGCAGCACCGGCCCCACCGTGCCGTGGGGCTGGATCACCGCCCGCACCAGGATGTTGGTGTCTACGACGACGCGCATGGGGCCTATCCTCCAAGATCATTCATCCAGTTCGGCGCGCGCGGCAGCCACGTCGGCGGCTACCTGCTCCTCGCTGACCGCCGCATTTTGTTCGGCCATGCGGGCCATCAACTGGTCAAAACGGGCCAATACCTGTTGCTCTTGTAGCGACTGGAAAGCAAGATAGTCCTCGTACGAGATCAAGGCCGCTTCGGGCCGGCTGCCGCGCATCAGCACATAGGGCACGTTTTCTTTGGCCACCTGGTCAAAGATGGCTCGAAAGCGGCGTTGTAGCTCGGTTACGCCAATCATCTTGTGCATCATTCACCCTCCTCAAAGTGTAGTATGTATTTCAATATGAATTATACTACAGATTGGGCGTCTGTGCCAGTTGTATCACGCACCCCTTCTTTCGTCGGGTCAGAATGTGCCGTTGAAGAATAGCGCCTCGACCTTGTGAGCATTTTCCTCGATTGAACAGGTGCCATCGATGGCAAGCAGGTGCAGGCCAAGTTCCCGGCACTGCCGTTCGATGTGGCGCGCAAAAGCTGCATCGCGATCCATCCAGTTCTGAAAAGCCCGTTGGGGATACGTGCATTGTTTTAGAACATCTTTTACCCAATCACCGCGCCGGGGGTACATCGTGCGCTGAAATGCTTCAGTGGGCACGATCCAGACCGCGTGTTCACGGTCGGCAAGAATGGGCTGTACCAATTCCGGCAGCAGGGCGGCCCCTTCGGCGACAATTGGGCGGTCGGCGGGCAGGCGCAGCAGGTCATCGACGATCAGCGACCATTGCTCGCCATAGATGGCCCATTCGTCCTCCACCAGCTCATCGACCGGGCGCATCCAGATTTCGTCCCAGCTTGAATGCATCACCCGGTGAAAGCGTGGCTGTTTTTCGGGTGTGACCGTTCGCCCGTGCTGCCCAAAGGCATCGTCGCAGTTGTAGCTGGTGAAATCGTGGCGTTCGGCCAGCAGGCGGACGATGCTGCTCTTGCCGGAACAGGGCGACCCGCCGATCCAGTATATGCGTGACCGGGTGTGTCTGAGTACAGAGGAATCCATCTTGTCTCGATCGATCTGGATGAGCATATTGTATCTGAAATTCGAGCAAGCGCAAACCAGAAAAAAGCCAGGTTTTTGACAAAAACCTGGCTTTTCGTGGATTGTGCGCCGGTCAGCGCGCTTTGACCGGGAGGGCCACCGTTGCCGAGCGATCGCGGATCAGCCGGTAGACTTGCCTGATGACTTCAATGATGGTGACGATCAGGGCGATCAGAAAGCCGATCTTGAGCCCGTTGTCAGCCAGTCTGAGCAGAGAATTTGCTTCTGCGCCGGGCAGGACGGTCTGGAAGGCGGCCGGATTCAACACCGACGGGCCGGTGAGCAGCCAGCTCACGATAAAAATGTCCAGGCCGTGAAACACCAGGTCGGCGATGCGCGTGCCGAACTGCCAGCGCCCTTGTCGGATCAGAACCAGGTTCAGAACAATGGTCAGGCTCCAACGCACGCCAAACAATGGCAGGTAGGTCGAGAAAAACATCTCGGAGAAAAGACGAGGCCCGCTGTGCCAGACGCCGTCATAGTATGCTCCGGCGGTGAGGCGGTCGCCAAAAGCGCCCAGTCCGATCAGCAGCAGCAGCAAAAAGGCGATTTCGACGATCAGCCCGCCGCGCTTGACCTCGTCACGCGCTTCGATCTCGGGCATGTCGCGCGGGTTCCATTCTTTGTCCTCGCTCAACTGGATGCCTTCGTCGGGGATCACACGCTCCAGTATGACAAAGACCAGCGTGGCCATGCCGAGGCCATTGAGCACGATGTTGATAAAGATCGTCCAGCTCTGCGCCAGCAGTTTGAGCAGGTTGACACCCTCCGGGCCGGCGCCGAGGATCGAGACGGCAGCGACGGCGAGCGTGGCAACCAGAGCTGCAACACCGATGGCAAAAAGGACGATCAGGTACAGATCGTACACCTTGGGGCCGATCAGGTATTTGGGCTGTGGGCGGTATTTTTCGGCCATTTGCTCCGGCGGGCCGAATTCTTCAAGCACGGCGATTTGTTCCTCTTGGGTGAATTCAGCTTTTTGGCCCGCACGCTCTTCGAGCGCGTCGATCAGCAGCGAGTGCAGTTCCTGTTCCACGTCGGCGCGCGTGCGCTGCGGCAGCCGCCGGCCTACGTGATATACATAGCGATCAATCAGTTCCATGTCAATTTTCCTCCCATTCTCCTAACAATCGATGCATTGCATCGACCAAAGCCTGCCACTCGCGGGTCAGCGTGTTCAGCACTTCTTGCCCCGTGGCGTTGAGTTGATAGTAGCGGCGCGGGCGCGATTCTCCCAGCGCCCACTCGCTTTGCAGCAAGCCCTGCTCTTCCAGCCGCCGCAGCAGGGGGTAGAGCGTGCCCTGGTCGATCTCGACGCCGCTCTCGGCCAGCCGCTCCTTGAGCGAATAGCCGTATTCCTGCTCTTGAAGCTGGCTGAGCACGCTGAGCACCAGCGTGCCGCGCCGCAGTTCAGAAATCAGATTTTGTGCCGGGTCACTCGATGTATTGCCCATTACTGTGTACCTCCTATCACTGTTGGATACATTATACCATACGTCACACAGTATTGTCAAGAGGCAATTTTGCTGCGGGGCGAGAAAAAAAAGCGGGATGCGCTCGAGCGCATCCCGCCGGAAGGGGCATTGGCAGCAGCGGTTAACGGAGACCCATCGCCGCCATGTTGCGATAGCTGATCGCCAGCGACTCGAACGGATCGCGGCCATAGCAGTTGTCCTGCTCGACCAGGTAATATTCGACGCCGCCGGCCTCGGCCGCCTGGAGGATTCTGGGCCAGTTCAGGTTGCCTTCGCCGATCTCGGCAAAGCGCTGCTCGCGCTCCGGGGTGACGATCATGTCCTTGAGGTGCAGCAGCGGCTCGCGCCCGGCGCACATCTCCACCCACGCCGCCGGGTCGCCGCCGCCGGCCTGGATCCAATAGGTGTCGATCTCGGCCTTGAGCATTTCCGGCGGAGCCTGCTCGTAGAGCATCGCCAGCCAGGTCTTGCCGTCCCAGCGGGCCAGTTCGTGGTTGTGGTTGTGGTAAGAAAAGTCCATACCCGCTGCGGCCAGTTTCTCGGCGATCGGGGCCAGCTCGTCCAGAAACTTTTTGAGGCCGTCGGGGGTGTGGTATTCGCCGGGCAGCCCGCCGATGGCCGGGTGCGCGCATTTCCACAGTTTGTGGACCTCGATCTCGTAATCAAGGTTGTTCAGAAAATCGCCCCAGCCGCGATGGGTGGCGGCGACGATCAGCCCGTTGTCCTCGACCAGTTTGGCGACCTCTTTGGGGTCGAGGTCGCGGCCAAAGGCCGAAATCTGGATCGTCTTGTAGCCGATGGCGGCTACCTTTTTCAATGTTTCGGCAACACCTTCGATGGTCTGCGTAAATTGGCGCACGGTATAAAGCTGCGCGCCGGCCAGTCCCTTTATCATCTTGACTCCTCTCTATCGAACAAATACACGCGATGTTGGTTGAGCATATTGTACACCCAAAACGTGGTTGGGAAAAACCCTATTCTCCAATCACCTCAACCTCGCTCAGCAAAATCCGGTCGCCGATGACCCCGCTGTCATCCAGGATCGGCAGGCGGCTCAGGTCGGCCGGGTTGTACAGACCGATCTCGATCACGTGCGTGCCGGGCGGCGCGTCGGCCTTGACGGTGAGATCATACGGGTCGACGATGATTTCGCCGGGCACCCACAGCGTGGTCGGGTAGGTGCCGCGTTGGGGCGGGTTGTCCTGCTGCCCGCGGATTTGTTCCCCGCCGTCGAGCAGATGGGTGAACACGGTATAGCTTGTTTCCATCTCGCTCAGCGCGCGCCAGTACAGGGTCAGGTGCAGCGTTTCGCCCGCTCTGGCTTTTGTGCGATCCAGGTCGTAACCCAGCAGCTCGACCCGGTCGCCGAGGTTGGCCTGCAAGGGGTGCGCAATCGACGGCACGACCGTTCGTCGATCCACGGCGGCAATCTGCACCGGAATCAGCGCCAGCGGCGCGCCGACCGGTGTGCCGGCGTCCAGATCGCGCACGGTCAGCGTCAGCGTGTAGGAGCCGGGCGGCGCGTCGGTGGGAATGCGCAGGCTGTACGGGTCGAGCAGCGTCGTGCCCGGCGACCACCCCGTGGTCGAGTAGGTGTCGTGGACGGGACGGCCCTGCCACAGCTCGATTGTCTCGCCGCCGTCGGCGGGGATCAGGCGCAAGTCGAAAGCCAGGTCGGGCAGCGCGCGCTGCGCCTGCCAGTACAGGCCGAGGTAGAGCAGGTCGCCAGGGCGCAGATCGGTATGGTCGTGCTGGATGCCGATCAGGGTCAGCCCGTCGTAATCGACGGCGAATGGTTTGGGCACAGCCGGCGGCTCGATTGGCGACGCTGCTTTTTCCACATGCGCCGGCCCGATGCGAACCGTGGTGCCGGCCAGGCGGCCTTGCGTGTCGAGCAGAGGCAGGCGCGCGTTTTGCCCGCGCGAGGCCAGGCCGATCACCAGCTCGTATTCACCCGGCGGGGCCACTACCGGCACGGCGATCTCGCGCCGCTGGACGATGATCTGTCCCGGCGACCATTCGGATGAAGGATAGTCGAACGGATCGTCGCCGCCCCAGTGCCAATCCCAGCGGTCGCGCAGATGGGCAAAAGCAAGATAGTCGCCGGCGCGCGCAGAGTTTGACAGCACGCGCCAGTACAATGTGGCCACCACCGACTCCCCAGCGCGAACCGGGGGCAAATCATAGCCGATCAACGCGATCTGCCCGCCGAAATTGGCCTGTGCCTCATACTGCGGGGCGATGGCAGGCACAGCGCCCGGCGGCAGTTCATAGATCAGAAAGGCCGTGTCGCCGTCCGGCCCTGGGTGGCGCTGCGGCGCGGCGACCGTATCCAGCAGGGCCAGCAGCGCGGGGTGGGGCAGCGCCGAGCGCGGAAAAGCATAGACGGCGCCGGCGTCGCCGGGAAAGGCAATCACCTGCTGGCCGACCAGCCAGCGAATGTCGAGATAATCGCGCGCCAGCAGGGCCATCGTCGGGTGGCGATAATGGATCGACGAGACCCAGATGTCGCGCCCGCCCACGTCGATTTCGTTGAGCGCGCGCGCGGCGTCGGCCATGTCATTGTCATTTTCGTAATAGGTCTGGGCCTGCCTGCCCCAGACGGCAAAATAATCCCACCCGCTGTAAATGCCCTCGCCGACCAGGATCAGCGCGGCGAGCGCCGTCCAGGCCAACGGCGATGCGGCCCATTTCCAGCGTGCGCCGGCCCACTTGACCGCCGTGGTCAGCCCCAGCGCCGGAAAGAGAAACAGCACCGGCATCACGCCGATGGCGCGCAGGCTGTGCGGCACTTCTTTGACGCCCAGGATGCTGGGCACGAGCAGCAGCGGCACCCACAGCAGGGTCGAGACGCCCAGCACACGGTCGGCGGCGCGCGGGCCGCGGATGGCCTTGTAGAGCATCGCCAGTGCGCCCAGGTAGAAAAACGCGCCGAGCAGTGGATCGAACACCGGGCGGCCGATCACGCCAAAGCGCGCTTGTGGGTCGCCGCGCACGGTAAACATGCCCAGCGCCGCCTTGGCCGATCCCCACAGCGCGCGCCACAGGTCGCCCTGGTTCAGATCGGGGTTGAACACCGAAACCTGGCTCATCCGCGCGCCAAAGGTGTCCGGGTTGCGCAGGAAAAAAAGGAGCAGCGGCGCGGCGACGATCAAGGCCACGAGGCCAAAAACAGCGATGCGCAGCGCAGCCTGGCGTCGCTGCCCTTTGGCCGCCAGCCACAAACCAACGGCCCATGGGATCAAGGCCAGCGGCACGATGCGGCTGGACAGATAGGTGTAGGCGGTCAGGCCGCAAAAGAATCCACCCAAAATGATGTGCCACCATTTGCCGCCGCGCAAACCCTTCCACAGGAAAAGCAGCGTCAGCGCCTGGGTCAGCGGCTGGCTGATCGCCCGGAATCCGTAGCGGCTGATGACCAGGTGCCAAAAGTTGGCACCGATGATCGCCGCCGCGAGCAGAGCGATCCCATAGCGAGTGTGCTCCTCCTCGTGGTCGAACACGGTCCGGGTCAGCCAAAAAGTGAGCAGCGTGGTGATGACGCCGATCAGGGCCGAGGTAAAGCGCAGCGTCCAGGTGCTCGTGCCGAACAGTTTCATCAGCCCGGCGGCAGTGTAAAAATAAAGCACTTCTTTGCCGGTGTACGAGCGGATAAACAGCGGGAAGGACTGCCCGCTGGCGATCTCACCGGCCAGGATGACGTTGGCCGCTTCGTCGTAATAGGGGCCGCGCGGCAGCGCGTCGAGGCGGTAGAGGCGCAAAAAAGCGGCCGCGCCGATGATCAGCAGCAGCGGCAGCCAGCGATACAGTTTGGACAAGGTGTGGCCCATAAGGATTTCCTGGCGGCGTTCGATTGGCGCGCGTGGCGTGAAACGGGGTCATTATACGCGCAAGTGGCGTGGGGAACAAATTGGCCTTTTGCAGCGCACTGTCATTGCAGCTGCGCCGCATATTCGAGCGCGGCCTGCAAGTTGTTGTGGATGATCAGGTCGCCGAGGTCCAGGTCGGAACTGCCCAGGGTTTCGGCCACGTGTGGATGAATGCCGACCAGAACCGGCTCGCTGCCCAACAGACGCATCGCGTCAATGGCCTGGCGGATCGCGTCGGCGGCCTCGGTCGATAGCTGGCTGACCCCGGTCAGGTCGAGAATGGCCAGCCGGGCGCGGTACGTCTTGATCCCGTTGAGCAGCGCGCTGGCCAATACGGCCACTCGCTCATGATTCAGGCTGCCCACCAGCGGCATCAAGATGACCTGCCTCATAACCGGCAGCACCGGGCTTGAGGCCTCGACCAGGGCGCGAGTCAGCGCGTGCTGCTCTTGCAAGGCCATTTCCAGCCGTTCTTCGCGGTGGAGGGTGGCGGTGATGTCGGCGAGCTGGAGCAGGCAGCCGAGTTTCCACTGCTGGCGCGCATAGATGGTGTTGGCGCGCAGTGTGACGTGCCGGTGGCCGTTTCTGGTCGCCAGTTCCAGGGTTTCTTGTCCGGACAGTGGTGTGTCGAAATCGGGCGTGTTGAGCTGCCCGGCGGCGATGCGCGACTGTCCCTCAAAAAGAAACGACCAGTGTCGGCGGAGGGCTTGCCGGGGATCGACATCGAGCAGGTGCGCCGCGCTGGCGTTGATGTGCAGCACGCGCCCGCGGCGGTCGAGAAAAATGAGGCCATCGGCAGCGTGATCGAGCAGATATTGCCCTGTAGTTTGCAGCGGGGCAAACCACATACGCCAGACCGTACAGACGAGTACGCCCAGGCCGACGCCAAACAGGGTGAGGATCAGAAATCGCCAGTCCATCTCATTGTCCAAGGTATCGCCAGCAAGGCGAAATGTTGTCATAGTCGTCATCGGTCAGCCGCACCAGCTCGCGTCCATCCCGTCGGACGCGAAACAGGTTGTGGCTGCCGGCGGCGGTGGTGTACGAGACAAAGATCAACTCTTCCGAGTAGCGCGTCCACGCCGGCTGAAAATCGTTTGCATAGCGCGAGTTGGTCAAATTGACCGGCGATGATCCATCGGCGCGCATCACAAATATGTCCGATTGTTCGTCGATCAACGTCGTAAAGGCAATCCACTGCCCGTCAGGCGACCAGGCCGGGTCATACTCGTCCAGCTCGCTGTGGGTGAGCTGGGTCAGGTTGCGCGATTCCAGGTCGAGGACAAACAGGTCGGCGTCGCCGCCCCGGCGCGAGACGAACAGGATTTTCTTGCCGTCGGGCGACCAGGTCGGCGAAAAATCGCTCTCCGAATGGTTGGTCAGCCGGACGAGATTGCTGCCGTCGGCGTCGATCAGATAAACCTCCCAGTTTTCGTCGCGATAGGAAGAAAAGGCGATGCGCGCGCCATCGGGCGACCAGGCCGGCTGCCAATCGTGCGCCGGGTGTTGGGTCAGGTTGATCGCCCTGCTGCCATCGGCGTTCATCACGTATACCTCGCGGTTGCCGTCGCGCTCCGAGGTAAAGAGGATGCGTGTGCCGTCGGGCGACCATTTGGGGGTGCGCTCGTTCGAATCGGTATCGGTCAGGCGCAGTCGCTGCCCGGTGTTCGAGTTGAGGGCATGGATCTGCCACACCTGGTCTGCTCCCCGGCGCGACATCAACAGCAGGTCATAGCCGGGCAGGGCGATGGTGGGTCTGGGTGTGGGTGTGGGCGGTGTGCCGGCAACAGTCGGTATGCCAGACGGAGGGGTGGCGGTTGGCCGCGCCGCCGCCGCAGTTGCCGTCGGGGTTGGCGACTGCCCAAAGGCGTTTCTGATCGCTGGCTGCAAGGCGACCACAACAAGTGCGACCAGGATGGCGGCAATGCTGGCCCACAGCGGCCAGCGCTCCAACAAGCGCAGGCGAAGCGGCTCGCGCCGTTCGATGACCCGGAAGCGCTGGTTGAGCAGTTCTTCGGGCGAAAAGCGTGTGCGCACCCACAACCTGAACAGTTCAAGTTCAAAGCGGTAGCTGTTGGTGCCCAGTTTTTCCAAAATCTGGCGCTGCACCAGCGGTTCCAGCGTTTCGACGATTTGATCCGGGGGGATTGTTTTGCCCCATCGTGTACAGGCTCGTTCCAGGTCATAGTGGGTGCTGATCCCGCCCTGTCCGCGCAGCGCGCTGAAAACGGCCAGCAAGGCACGTTGCAGCGGCGAAGCCTCGTTCCAGGTCGCCTCAAATTCGGTCAGGGGCGTTTGGAGCAGTTGCTCCAGCGCCTCTTCAATGTCAACGGATACGATCTGTGTGCGCAGCGAGCAGCATTCCAGCAAATGTTGGCAGAACTGCCGGATGTAATAAGGATGGTTGGAAGTAATTTCGAGGATGCGGCGGATGGCCCAGGGATCGACCTGCGATTTGGCTGCAATCAGTTCTTTGACCATCGTCTCGGCAGATTCATTATCCAGCGGGCCTAGCCGGATGCAAGCGGGTGTGGGCCGTCCCTGGCCCAGGCAAGAAGCGACCTGCGCGTGCTGCTCGACAGCCAGGATGACCGGCAGGCTGGTATCGATCAGGACAGTGAGGCCGTCCGGCGGCGCGTGGTGGGCCTGATCGACGATCAGCACGATCTGCTTGCCGTCGAGCGACCAGGCGATGGCATCGACATAGGTGCGCCAGGCTTCGAATGGGTCTTGCTCGAAAGCGGCTTCCTGCGGATGTTCGAGGTTGATGCCGCTTTTTTCGCGGACGGTGTTGTCTACTTGCCTGGCAAGCCGGGCCAGCAAGCGCGATGGCT
Source organism: uncultured Anaerolineae bacterium (assembly GCA_964428175.1). GTDB lineage: Bacteria > Chloroflexota > Anaerolineae > JAFGEY01 > JAFGEY01 > CAYRXM01. The sequence continues at coordinate 1,858 of CAYRXM010000138.1, read as the reverse complement.
TCCATTCGTCGATTTGCGTCGCATCCATATAGATGCTCAGGTAGCCGTAGGGCGGCCTGGCGATATAACGTTGCAGCAGGGTGGTCTTGCCGATATAGCGCGGCCCGTAAAGAGCCAAAACCGGTTCGCCGCTCGACAGCCGGTCGGCCAGCCAGGCCAGTTCGGTTTGTCGACCGTAAAATGGCATATTGCTTTGTGCAGTCGGGTTTGTGCTATAGCTTGGACTTGTCATCGGGCTATCGATCTGCGGGTCAACATTCAAGATAGGGCCTATCCTCCAAGATCGTTGCATTTTGGGCCAAGATCTTTCCGAGCAGGCAAGCCCTGTTCAGTTCAGATTTAGTCGGGATAGGGCCTATCCTCCAAGATCGTTGCTTGCAATGGAACCCATTGCCTGAGCACAAATCTTTGCGAGCGGCTGGACCCTGTTCAGTTTCAGTTGATTCGGGATAGGTTCTGAGCGGGCCGTTTTTTGGGCATTGGGGCAACGGCTGATCCAGGGTGTGTGGTTAGTATAACCTATCTGGAAATAACAGTCAACTGTTGCGGCTCTTGAATTTTCGAGGTGTTCGAGGGATGGAGATTATTTGAGGCGCGGCCGACGTCGCTCATGCCGTCACAGCAAACTGCCGGCGATTGCGCGCCGGCAGACATCGACAATTCGAGATACACCCGCGCAGCGCTTAGCCGATCGCCTGCCGGATGACGCGCAGCCAGTTGCCGCCGATGATTTTTTGCACATCTCCAACGCTGTAGCCGCGTGCGAGCAGTCCGGTGGTGATGTTGGGCGTCTGGCTCACGTCTTCCAGCCCCACCGGCGACGGTGCGTTAAAGCCGTCCCAGTCCGAGCCGAGGCCGACATGATCGATCCCTGCCACCTTGACGATGTGATCGACGTGATCGAGCAGCATATCCAGCGTGGGCGGCTGATCACCCTGGGTGATGAATATCGGCACATTGACCACGCCGATCACGCCGCCGTTGGCGGCCAGCCGTTCGAGCTGTGCGTCGGTGAGGTTGCGCGGCACATCGCACAACGCGCGCGCGTTGGCGTGCGAGGCGACGATCGGTTTGGGGCAGATATCGAACACGTCTTCGACCCCTTGCGGCGCGAGGTGGGCAATGTCCACCAGCATACCCAGCCGGCTCATTTCTTCTACCAGCTTGACGCCAAAGCGGGTCAGCCCGCCGCCGGAGCGCGTTTCGTATACCCCGTCGGCGACCTCGTTGCGGCGGCTCCAGGTCAGGCCGATCCAGCGCACGCCCAATCGGTAGAACATGCGCAGCACGCCCAGGTCGCCTTCCAGCCCTTCAGCGCCTTCCAGGCTGAGGATGCCGGCCACCTTGCCCTCGATCTTGGCCCGCTCGATGTCGGCGGCGCAGGTCGCCAGGCACAGGTCGGCAGGGTTTTCTTCTTGCCAGCGATAGAACGTGTCGATCATGCGCAGCGTCTCGCGTGCGGCCTGGACCAAAAAGAGGTTGTCCAGATAGCAGGCGAAATTCTGGGCGGTGACGCCGCCCGCTTTGAGCCTCGGCAGGTCGATGTGACCCTTGTGCCCTTCCAGGTGCTTGAGAAAGGGCGGAAAGCCCTCATAGCGCATCTGCACATTCATCAGCGTGTCGCAGTGCCCATCGATGACGATGCTTTGTTGGTGAAGTGTCTGTGCGTCCATATTTGTCTCTTTTCATTCATTCCCGGCATTTTTCCCAAAGGTCAGGGAAATACGTTTTTGCTTTGACCAAGATACCACATTTAGCGTTTTTTGGCAAGGATTCCAGCTCGAAAATCTCGGATTTCCATACCTATAGTTTCCGCTAACTTGGCGCGGTATAGGGCCAAGTTCAGCTATGGGTAAAT
>CAYRXM010000137.1:0-13183 GCA_964428175.1 uncultured Anaerolineae bacterium | reverse complement strand
TGGCCCACGGCCTTGAGCGGGCGCGGGTCGCCGTGACTGGCTGCGGTGAAGCCGATTAGCCGCTCCCCGTTTTATAACAACCCGCGCGCGACCCGCTTGGATCGCGCGCGGTTTGTTTGTGACAACTCGAATTTACGCATCCTTTGCACAATTTATCGCCCCAATATGATACAATAGAGCTGGATGAACCCCAACCCTCAATTGTCATTGCGCGGATAGGTTCCGGCCGGGACTGAACCCTCCCGGTCTAACAACCTGTCCACCACAAGGAGTATGTGATGGACGCGCAGGCATGGGTTGGTTTGGCAGTGCAACTGGGGCAGCGGCGCAGGGAAATCGCCGAGGCCTGGCACGAGGCGCTGTCGGCCATCGACGTCGCATCATTTCAGACAATTGAGGGGCAAAAAACCATCGCCGGCTGGATCGATCAGGTGATCGATCTGTGGCTGGCCGATCCACTCGACCGCGTGCGCGCACAAGAATCAGGCGCGGCCCTGGCCGACCTGGGCCTGGGGCAGTCCCAGGTGTTGGGACAAACCCAGGAAATCTTGGGCACCCGGCTCGCCGTCGAACTGCCGCCCCAAGAAGCCCGGCTCGCCCAGCAGCGCATGATCCCGCTGCTGGGCGAACTGGCCGCCGGTTTTGTCCGCCAGACCGAGGCCACGCTGAACGCGCGAGCCGCCGAGATGGAACTGCTGCGCCGCGAAACACATCACCGGATCAAAAACAACCTGACCGTCATCGCCTCGCTGCTCGAGCTGCAGGCCGACCGGGCTGCCGACCGGCTGGCGAGTGAAGCCTTGTGGCAAGCGCGCGACCGTATCCAGTCGGTGGCATACATCCACGAGCAGTTGGCGCAAACAGACAGACCGGGCAAGGTGAGCATTGCTGCGTACGTCCAGGACCTGCTGGAGCACCTGTATGATGCCCACGGCTACAGCCAGGATGACGTACAGGCCCATGTTTGCATCGACGATTTTACACTCGGCATCAACCTGGCTGCGCCGCTGGGGCTGATCGTCAACGAACTGGTATCCAATGCATTTAAACACGCTTTTCCGCGCCAGCGGCCTCAAGGTGACGAGACGGCAAACGAAATCTCGATTTCGATTCACACAGACGGCGCACAACTGGCGGTCGAGGTGAGCGATAATGGCGTGGGCCTGCCGGAGACGTTGGAAGTGGAAAAGACGGAATCGCTCGGTCTGATTTTGGTCAAATTGCTGGTGCGGCAGATTGGTGGAACGCTGCAAATCGTCAGACAAGAACGCGGCACAACGTTCAAGATTGTCGCGCCGAAATCCAGACGATAGCCAGGTTACGCCAGACATGAAAAGACCCCCGCGCGCCTCGAGGCGCGCGGGGGTTCGCGTATGGCACGGCGCAGTTCAGGGATGCGCGCTGAGCCGCAGATTGTCGTACTGAAACTCGATCTCGTATTTGCCCATGTCTTCTTTGGAGTGCATGGCATAAAACCCGACATGCAGCTTGAAGGGCAGCGTGTCATCGATGCGCGAGTGGACGAACTTCCAGTCGCTCTTGCCCTCGCGAGTCACATAAAAGTCGAGCTTGTTGCCGATGCGCACAATCTTGAGCTTGTTCCACACTTTGGCCGAATCGGTGATATAATCGGATTCTTGTGTCTCGACAAAAATGGTGCGATGATCGCGGTGCAGAGCACTCCACTTGGCAATGGCATACCTTGGATAGTAGCCGGGAGCAATTTGCAGTTTGATGTGGAACGTATAGGCGTTCGCGCCGGCCGGGTTTGCCGGATCGATGGGGGTGGGACTGAGCAAAATGCCATACTCATCGTACCAGAACAACGGCTGCTCCGGGCCGCGCCGTAGCCAGACCTCGTACTCGAAATTGCCAAGCGCATAGGCCTGCAAACTGGGCCCGGTGACAAAAGCCGTCTCGTACTGATCGTCGAGGCGGATGTAATAGACTTTGGATCCATCCCCATCCTGCTTGTACCCGTAATAGAACGGGCTTGTGCCCCAGACCCAGCCGGTGCCCCAATCCTGGAAATTATCCTGGTAAACGTAAGCCTCGAAATAGTTCTTGCTGACAAGCGGCAAATAGACCGTCGATGTCACCTCTTGCGCCGAACGGACGGCGAGGGGATTCGCGTACACATCGATTGCCGTTCCGGTCGAGCCGCCTGCGTCGCTGAATGCAGCTGCTACCTCTGGCGCGTCAGGCCTCCCGACCGACCACGCTTGAGACTGCCCACTTGCTCCCCCCGCGACCAGCAGCGAGACAACAAGCGCCATCCATGTTGCCCAAAAAGTAATTCGTTTTCCCACCCTTGCCTCCTGGAGATGAAATGGTTAGAACTGTCAACGCGCAAAACGCGGCCATTATAGCATGGCTCTCCCAACCAGGCAATCGACAGTGAACCATAGGCCGGCCCGATTCCTGTTTCATGTACCGGCCGCGTCCATACTCGTCCTTTTTTCCTGACCAACCCTCAACAGCACGACCCCCAACAAGATCAGCAGACTACCACCGATTTGCAAGCCATCCAGCCGCTCACCAAGCAAAAAATAGGCCGTCACCGCAGTAAATGCCGGTTCCAGCGTGGCGATCAGATTGGCGACACTGGATGGCAAATAACTCAAACTTGTATTGTACAGCCCAAAACCGGCAACCGTCGGCCCTGCTGCCAGCAAAAACAAAATGCCCCAACCATCAACGGCCCGGCCCAGCCAAAACAGATCGGCAGAGCGGCCTGCCGCTTTGGAAAGCAGGTTGAAAAAAAACAAGAGGAGGCTGGCAAACCCAAAGGTGTACAACAGCGTAGTCCAGGGATTCAAACCGCGTTGCGATGCCGAACGCCCCATCAGGCTATAGATGGCATAGCTCAATCCAGCAAGCACACCGGTCAAAATGCCTGGCCAGCTGATCAAGCCGGTGCTTTGAAAGACCGCGCCCGATAGGCCCGAAACCAATACGCAGCCGATCAGGCTGAACACAATCGCCACGATCTTGGCCCAACCCAGACGCTCTTTGAGCAGCCACCAGCCCAACAGCGCCGTGAACGCCGCCGAGCAATACACCAGCACCGTGGCGATTGCCGCGCCGTTCAACGCAACCGAGAGTGTCCACAGCACGTTGAAAATCGCCAATATACAGCCATAGGCAAACAGATAGGACAAATAACGACGCGCTGTGCGCAGCAAACCGCGCTGCACCACACCCAGCACGATCAGCAGGGTGAGGACCACAAAAACATCGCGCCAAAAAGCCAACACCAGCGGCGGGAGATGATAGGTCAGGGTCAGATAACGGATAAAGATGCCCGTGGTCGACAAAAATGCCGCGCTGATCAGTGCGGTCACATAGCCACGCGTGAGGTTGGAACGCGCCAAAGACAACGACGAAAAAGTCATTTCTTGCTCCATGTTTCGAGATCGACACATTGATTTTTCGCGGTCGAGAATAACACAAAGACCGAAAATTGTCAACGCTATCCCGACCTCCAAGCTGTAACCCGGGCTGATAGCCGGTTGTTAGCCAGTCGATAGGCAGCCGCGACGGGCCTGTGTTATCATACACGTAAATCACCGGACAGTACGGGTGAATGTATACGGTATCATTTGAAAGGGGTCAAGACAATGGAAAAACGAAATGCTCTGATTGTGGGGGCGGCCCTGGTCTTGCTGGGTTTGATGTCATTGGGCGCGACGACGATCCTGCCTGCTTTGGGCATCAACGTGCTGCGCTGGGGTCTGCTGCGGATATGGCCGCTGATCGTGAGCGGTGTGGGCTGGTGCTTTGTCCTGCCGCCGCTGTTGAACCGTCACCGGCGCGGGCTGGGCGGGCTGTACATTCCCGGCATTCCCATCCTCACCACCGGCGCGATCCTGCTCTTTTGCAGCCTGACCGATTGGTGGGGCGCGTGGAGTTGGCTATGGCCGCTGGAAGTGCTGGGCGTCGCCGCTGGGTTTGTCGCCGCGGCGCTGCACATGCAGGTGATCTGGCTGCTCATCCCGGCGACGGTCATCGGCGCGAACGGGCTGCTCTTTCAGTTCTGCGCCATCACCGGGATGTGGGAGGTGTGGGCGGTGATGTGGACGATCGAGCCGCTGTCGGTGGGAGTGGCCTTGCTCGGCATCGGCGCTTGGAAGCGCATCAGTGGGCTGATGCTGGCCGGACTGATCCTGTGCTCCATCTCTGGCGTCGGATTGATCGGGATGGCCGCCATCGTCTCGACGGGCGCTATGTGGGCCGGTTGGTGGCTGTTCAGGCTGGTCGGCCCTGGGCTGCTCATCCTGACCGGTGTGTTGTTCCTGCTGTGGAGCCTGTCCCGGCAGATCGCTGCGCCCAAGTACCCGCTGCGATAACGGGCCCCGCCGTGTGGCCGGTTCGCCCTTTTGATTTTCCCGAAAGCCTGCGACCGCAAGTCGCCCGGCTTTCGGGAAATGCCGTCTTTTGTCGTTGACAGGCGTACAGCGATATGCTATGCTATGGGCATCACACCACAAGGAGCGAACCATGAAACTGCAAGGGAAAAAAATTGCCGTTTTGGTCGGACCGGGCTTTGAAGAGCTGGAATTTTGGGTACCGCTGATGCGCATGCAAGAAGAAGGCGCGCAGGTGACGGTCGTCGGCCTCCAGGCCGGCGAGACGTACCCCGGCAAATCGGGCGGGTTGAACGCCACCGCCGATGTGGGCGCGAGCGAGGTCAGCGCCGATCAATTCGATGCCGTGATCGTGCCCGGCGGCTGGGCGCCAGACAAAATCCGCCGCTATGAGGCGGTCAAAGCTTTGGTGCGCGACACGTACAAGCAGGGCAAAATCGTCGGCGCGATCTGCCACGGCGGGCAGGTGTTGATCTCGGCCGGGATCGTCAAGGGACACCGGGCAACCGGCTCGGAAGGAATCGCGGACGATTTGATCAACGCCGGCGCCACCTGGACCTACGACGAGGCCGCGTTCCGCAGCGGCAACATCGTCTGGGGGCGCGTCGTGCCCGACATCCCCGACTTTTGCCGCGAGCTGGTCGAGGCATTGAGTTAAAGCAACTGCCCGGCCAGGCAGTTTGAAAAAAAAAGGGCGCAGCAATGCTGCGCCCTGACCTTTGTTACGGGCCTATTTTTTGCCGAGCAGCCCGCCCAACCCGTCAGCAACCTGTCCCAACACATTTGCCGTAGCCGAGCTGGCGATCACGGCATCGATCTGGCCGGCGACCGGCGCGGGCAGTTTTTCCTTCAAAAAGCCCACCACCGTCTCCACCGCTTTTTTGGCCGCAGCCTCTGGGATGTTTGCCTTTTGCGAAACCAGTTTGACCAATTCGTCCATCGCTCAATCCTTTCCAAACTAATGCAAAAAACACCGTAAACCGGTGTGCGTCATCACCATGCCGTACTCGTCGACGGCCTGGATCACGTCTTCGTCACGCAGCGAGCCGCCCGGATGGGCCACGTAGCGGATGTTGCTGCGGCTGGCCCGGTCGATGCTGTCGCGGAAGGGAAAAAAGGCGTCCGAGGTGAGGCACAGCCCGTCGAATTGGGCGATCCACGCCGCGCGCTCCGGGCGCGTCAGCGGCTGCGGCGGGGTGCGAAATCCGGCCAGCATATAGTCGATTTCGGCCTGGGATAGTTGATCCCAGAGCAGATATTGATCGATCAGATTGGTCTTGTCCAGCCGGCTCAAATCGTCCCTGAAATCGAGTTCGAGCACACGCGGGTGTAACTGGAGCATCCACTTGTCAGCCTTGTCGCAGGCCAGGCGGGTGCAGTGCACGCGCGACTGCTGCCCCGCGCCCATACCGATTACCTGCCCGTCGTAGGCCACGCCGACCGAGTTGGACTGGGTGTATTTGAGCGCGATGGTGCCGACGATCATGGTCTGCAAGACATCGTCGAGCAGCGTCTTGTTTGCCGAAACGATGTTTTTGAACAAATCGGCGTCAATCGGCGCCCGGTTGCGCTGCTGCTCCAGCCGAAAGCCAAACAGGTCGCGGTATTCGACCTCCGGCGGCTCGTAATCGGGGTCGATCTGCAAGACGCGATAGCCGCCGTTTTGCTTGGCCTTGAGCACCCGCAGCGCTGCCGGCTCGTAGCCGGGAGCGATGATCAGGTCGGACACCTCGCGCTTGAGCAGCCGGGCTAGCGTCTCGTCGACCACCTCGCTGACCGCCACGGCGTCGCCGAACGAGCAGAGCCGGTCGCCGCCGCGCGCGCGGGCGTAGGCCGTAGCCACCGGCGACAGCGGTTCGTCGGGCAGCATTTGGGCGCGGCGAAAGGCATCGCTGAGCGGCCTGGCTACCGCCGCTCCCGACGGGCTGACGTGCTTGAACGACGCCGCGCTGGGCAGCCCGGTGGCCCGCTTCATCTCGCGCACCAACTGCCACGCCCCAAAAGCGTCGAGCAGGTTGATGTAGCCGGGCACGCCGTTGAGCACTTGCAGCGGCGATGGGTCGTGATCGACGAGCAGCCGGGCCGGTTTTTGATGGGGGTTGGCCCCGTATTTGAGTTCGAGGTTCATGGCGTTCCTTTCAGAGATAATATTGAATTGTATTGTGATAGGCATTGTTAATATGCGCCACGTCTGACTATCCCATCTGCATCAGGAACATAGGCCGTGAGCACTTTGTCACAGTTGTCTTCCCAAAAAGACAATTTGCCCGCTATGATTGGCACACCACGATGTGTCTCAAACCAAGTCGCGACTTGCTCCGACTTTGTAAAGAAGTGGAGATGCTCAGAGTCAAGAGTCGGATCGCGCGTATCAAGACGAATCACAACTACTCCTTTGTCTTGCTCTTGCTGCGATTCCAAGAACCTCAACACCCGTGCTTCCAATTTTGTGTCTGCGATCCCCCTGATGGGTAAAGCTCTAGCGAAAAATACGGAGATGGAGGTCTTGGGACGCGCGTTGCTTACAATGCTGCAGAACTCCTCTTGTGTTTTTACGAGCAAGTATTCCCCATATCCTCCGCAGTTAGCGTAACGGTTCAAAATCACTAGCTCAAGACCTTGGTCCAAAGCTTCTACAACTGATTCGGTAAAAGCCGGTTCTCTAGTCGACACTGGTTCATCAAAAAGTTCTTTGCGCATTAGCACTCATTGCTTTCTGGTCCCACCGCCCAACGCGGCTTTTTACCCAATCCCCGCCATCTCCCACACATCGACCGACCTGACCCGTATCTCTTCCGTCGCCCACAGATCGATGCCTTGACTTTGGGGCAATGTGGGGTAAATCCGGCTGCTGATGCAGGCCCGCTCGTTGGCATACACCTCGATCACCGAGCGATCCAGGAATACATCCAGCCGTAACCCTTCATCCGGCGCCAAGTACAATTCGCCGCTGTATTTGCCCAGCCCAACTTCAGTACTCAAGCTGGAACGAGCCAGGTCGACGGCCAACTGCTGCGTTTCGGCATGGTAGGAAATTGTCGTGCGTTCCCGCCCATCGGGCGAGCAGCGTACAGCCAGCCCGAACTCGCCGACCGCCCTCGGCGCAAACTCGACCTGGATTTCGAGCGTGTCGCCTTGCAGCCCATCCAGCCAATTCGCCCGCTCCGGCGTCACCTGCAGCGCTTCCCAGCGCCGACCCTGGCCGCGCAGCGACCATACCTCCGGCGCGGGCGACATGCCCAGCGTGCCATCGGAGCGCAGCGTCAACACGCGCGGCAGGGACATGATCCCGGCCCAGCCGGCCGCGCCCAATGCGTCGCCGGCGCGATTTTCGGCCAGCCAGCCGAACATCAACCTGCGCCCTGCTTGATCGACAAACGTCTGCGGCGCGTAAAACTGCTCCCGGCCATAGTCGAGCAAGCGCAGCACGTCCGGCTTGAACGTAAAATTCTCGTAGTGACCGCTCCAATACACTGAATATCGACTGCCGCCCTGCATACCCATCGCCGAGACGAGCAGCACGTGACGATCTTGGAGACGAAAGAAACCGGGACACTCCCACATCGTGCCGGTGGGCAGCGGGTCGATTTGAGTTTTGTCGCCGACCAGAATAGGCCGGACGTAATCCCAGTGGATCAGGTCGCACGAGCGGTAGAGCAAAATGATCCCGCCCACGTTGTGCACACTCGATCCGACGACCATATACCAGGCGGCATCTTGCCGCCCGTCGCCCTCGCGCCACACGCACGGATCGCGAAAATCGTCGGTCAGGCCCAGGCCAGGCGGCGGCGCGGCGATCACCGGGTTGCCCTCATACTTGCGCCATTCGATCAGGTCGGGATCGTCCGGATCGACGGCGCGCGCCAGGCACTGCACCTGCGGGCGAACGCCGGTGTACAAAAATGTAGGCACGCCGTCGTCGTTCACCGCACAACCGCTCCAACAGCCATCCTTGTCGGCGCCATCCGGCGTGGGAGCCATCGCAATGGGCAGGTGCGTCCAGTGTACCAGGTCAGCGCTGACCGCATGCCCCCAATGCATCGACCCCCAATGGGCGCTGTAGGGATGATATTGGTAGAACATGTGATAGCGGCCGCCCCACTGCATCAGCCCGTTGGGGTCGTTCATCCAGTTGGCCGGCGGCAGAAAATGGTAGGTTGGACGGTGGGGATCGGGTGACAAGTCGGGCGAATAGGTCATCACACTATGCTCCAAGATTGAATTCCGTACTGCGTACTGCGTATTTCGTAACAAACCGTCACGGAATACGCAATACGCAGCACATCACTTTCCAACCACACTCTCATAAAACGCCACGTTCTCCTTGATCATCTCGCGGATCGGCAGGTGATACGGGCAGCGCGTCTCGCAGTCGCCGCATTCCAGACACCCCCTGGCCCGCTCGACGGCCTGTGCGATCCAGCCACCGGCAAAGTTGCCTTTAGGAAAGCGCTTCCAAAAGCTGCGCAGGTTCATGAGGGTCGAGATTTGAATCCCTTGCGGGCAGGGCTGGCAGTATTCGCAGCGATGGCAAAAGCGCGCGCCCAGTTCGGCCTTGATCCGTTCCATCTCGGCCTGCTCGGGAGCCGTCAGCGCCAAATCGCCCTCGACGATGGCCACAATCTCTTCGATCTCGCCCACCTTTTCGATGCCCGGATCGGGCACCACGTCGAACTGGAGCAGGTACTTGATCGCCAGGCCGGCCTTATCGAGGAGGCCGCCGGCAAAGGGCTTCATGGCGATAAAGCCGAGGCCGTGCTGCCGCGCCAGCGGAATCAACCGCTCCAACGGCTCGCAGGTGACGAAATTGAACGGAAACTGGATCGTCTCGAAATGGCCCGCGGACACCATCTCGAGCGCCATGTCGAGCGAGTGACTGGTCACGCCGACGTGGCGGATTCGGCCCGCCGCCAGCGCTTCCCGCGCCGCCTCCATCGCCCCGCCGGGCGCGAGCACCTGGGCATAGGCCTCCGGCGTGCTGACGTTGTGAAACTGCCACAGGTCTATGTAATCGCTGCCCAAGCTGTCGAGGCTTTGCGCCAGGTGCTTGAGCGCCGTCGCCCGGTCGCGCGCGCCGGTCTTGGTGGCGATGACCAGATCTTCGCGCTTCCAGCCGGCGATGGCCTTGCCGATGCGCGCTTCGCTGGTGGTGTAGGCGTTGGCCGTGTCGATGAAATTGACGCCCAATTCCAGGCAGCGCCGCACGACAGCAACCGCGTCGGCCTCGTCTAGACGCTGGATGGGAATGCCGCCCAACCCCACACGGGTGACCATCAACCCGGTCTTGCCCAGGCGCACTTTTTTCATCGGACCTCCCCAATATCAGCCGGCTGACCGCTGACCGCCGACTGCTGCTCGCCGGCAATCTGCCCCTCAAACATTTCCTTGACCTCCGGCTTGAGCAGCAAAATGAGCGTAAACACGCCCAAGACGGTGCCGAAGGGCATAAACGTGCAGGCAACGCCGGCCATCACCAGGCAAAAGGTGTACCAGCGCTTCCTGAGCAGCCCAAACCCGGCCAAAATCAGGCTGAGCGCAAACGCCCAGCCGAGGGCCATAACCAGGCCGGCGATCACCGTAAACATGATCCCCGCCATCCCGGCCGGGAAAAAAGGCATATCGCCCTCGACCGCGCCGGGCGCCAGGCTGAGGACAATCATAAAAATGCCCATCACAAAATGGATGATCGGAAAGCAGGCAAACAGCCCGGCAATGCCGCCGATCACAAAGTGAAAAATAGCCAGAATTTTGAGATACTGCTCATCCTGATTCATCGTGCCTCCCTCTTGAATCGTACCCGAACCGGTCACGGTTCATTTCGCCCTACGCTTTTGTTCGCAGACGCATGCCCATCCACACCAGCCAGATGGGATACAAAACCACTGCCCCGATCCCTGCCGAGATCGTATCCAAAAAAGCCAATGCGGCTACCCTGGACGCCAAAACGACGCCAAACAACATCACACTGCTCGCCAACCCGATCCAGGCCAGGACGCGCGGCCACAGATTTTGCCGCAGCGCAATCAGGTTGACGGCCAATCCCCATACGCCCAGTCCCCCAAACAGCAGTTCAGCAGTCCTGAATTCCAGCCCACCGACTCTGCGCAGTGCTTCAGCTCCCAACCCCAGATAGGCAATACAGGTAACCCAGCGTGCCCAACCCACAGCGCGCGACGGCATCTGATCGAGTACGGCCGGCAATACGCCCATCCCACATACGGCAATCAAGGCGCGCGAGATCATCCACAACTCGATGGGGCCGGTAAAAGTAGCAACACCATTGACGACCAGCGCCAAAGCCATTCCCCACATACACCACATACCCATCGGAAGCCCTCCTTACCCTACAACCCCAGCCGCGACCTGGGCAGCGAAACCTTGTCCGCCCGGGCCGCGTCGCCGTGCAGGCCCGGCGTTTGAATCACAAAGTGGAAATGATCGGGCGAACTGTCCAACCAGGTGTGCGCCTCACCCGGCTCGACGACGATCATTTGCCCTGGCGACAGAGTCACCGTCTCCCCCTCGACGCGCATCGTCGCCGTGCCGCGCGCCATCATGTAAATTTCCGTCATGTGCAGGTGCAGGTGCGGCTCGTCGACGCCCGTGTTGGCATAGCCAACCGAGACGTTCAAATCCGAATCCCACGGACCGCAGTACCAGCCCTTGGCGCGGACCTCATCTGCCGTTTCGATGCGCACCCAGCGCTCCCTTCCGCGACCAACCGGCGCAGGCAAGGTATCGATTTCTCGCCGCACGGCAGCCTGCACCGGGGTAATGATGGTGTTGAGGAACATGATCGATTATAACATCCCCCCCACACCCTGTCAAAAACTTGACAAAACATCTGATTGGTAGTAAATTAGTTAGAAACCGAATTATTCGGAATCAAAGTATTTGCCTCATTTTTCGCTTTGCGGAGGGCAACATGAGCGAACGAGATGCCCTGTACCTGGAAACCATCCACGCCTTTCTGTCGCTGTACCGCTACCTGCGGCAGCAGTCGCGGCAAATGCAAGAAGAAGGCGTGAGCGGGCGCAAGATCGCCTGCCTGCGCCACCTGCACAACGCCGGGCCGCAGACGGTCGGGCAGTTGGCCGACTATATGTACATCAGCGCCAGCAGCACCTCCGAGCTGGTGAGCAAGCTGGAAGAGATGGGCTATGCCAGCCGCGCCCGTTCGCCCGGGGACAACCGCGTGGTCATTGTGACTCTGACCGAGGCTGGCGTGGCTTTGGCCGCCAGGCCGCCCAGCGGCGGCGTGCCCTTGCTGCGCGAGCGGCTCCAGTCGCTGCCCCAGGAGCGGCTGGCATTGATCAACCAGGCCGTCGTCGAACTGACCGCCCTGCTGGAGATTGAATATGACAACGAATGAGCCTGCCGCGCCGCTGCGCTTCCGTTCCGGCAGCACGCGCATACTGCTGCGCTGTATGAGCTATCTGCGCCCCTACTGGCTGCACGTCGGCGGTGCATACGCGCTGCTGCTGCTCAACAATGCCATCACCCTGTACCTGCCGCAGATCATCCGCACGATGGTCGACCAGGGCATCCGGAACGGTGATTTGCCGGCGATCCAACGCGGCACGCTGGCCTTGATGGGACTGACCCTGCTGCGCGGCGTATGCACGTTTTTCAACGGCCGCTGGAGCGAAGTCGCCTCGCAAAGTGTGTCCTATGACCTGCGCAATGCGCTGCACCAAAAACTGCAATCGCTCTCGTTCAGCTATCACGATCAATCGGAAACGGGCCAGCTGCTGGCGCGGGCGATCAATGACGTCGACCGGGTGCGCTTTCTCACCGGACGGGCCATTTTGCGACTGGTCGAGATGATCACGCTGATCATCGGCATCGCTTACACAATGATCACCATGAACGTACAACTGGCGCTGCTGACGCTAATCATTGTGCCCTTTTTGACCTACGGAGCGTGGGATTTCGGACGACGTTTTCGCCCATTGTCCAGGGACATCCAGCAAAAAATGGCCGATCTGACCGCGCGGGTGGAGCAAAATCTGCGCGGGGCGCGGGTGGTCAAGGCCTTTGCCCAGGAACAGGCCGAAATCGGCCGCTTTGATGCGGACAATGCCGGGGTGCTGAATTTGAACGTCAAGGCGGCGCGCATGCGGGCTACCTATCTGCCGCTGCTCGAACTGTTTGCCGGAACCGGCACTATTTTGGTGATGCTCTTTGGCGGGAATTTGGTCATCAACGGAGCGCTGACCATCGGCGAACTGGTCGCGTTTAGCACCTATGTCGGGCAGCTGATCGGCCCGGTGCGCCGGCTGGGCATGATCATCGCCGCCGTCGCCCAGTCCATCGCCTCTGGCGAGCGCATCTTTGAGATTCTGGACGCCCGGTCGGAGGTGCAGGACCTGCCCGATGCCCAACCGCTGGAAAACGTGCAGGGACACGTCGAGTTCAAAAACATCTCGTTTGCCTACTTTGGGCGGCACAAGGTACTCGATGACATCAACTTTGAGGCCCGCCCCGGTGAGGTGATCGCCCTGCTCGGTGCAACCGGATCGGGCAAAAGTTCGATCATCAGCCTCATCCCCCGCTTTTACGATCCCACCGAGGGGCAGATTTTGATCGACGGGCGGCACATCCGCCATGTCACCCTCAACTCACTGCGCGAGCACATTGGCGTCGTGCTGCAAGACACGATCCTGTTTGCCAGCACAGTGTACGAAAACATTGCCTTTGGCTGCCCGGACGCTGACCAGGAAGCGGTGTTCGCCGCCGCGCAGGCCGCCTCGGCGCACGACTTTATCCTAGATCGGAAGAGCACACGTCTGAACTCCAGTCACGAGATTCCATCT
>CAYRXM010000136.1:0-13213 GCA_964428175.1 uncultured Anaerolineae bacterium | reverse complement strand
TTTCGTTTTTTGTTAAGGTTCAGATACCGCTCAAGTGAACTCTAAACTCGAGTAGATTAAAAGCATATACATTTTTTTCTGTTGCAGTTTCGTTGTTTTTTGTACTGTATTTGATCGCCTGCCAGCCAACGAGTACTGCAACAAGAGCCAACTCGGATGTCTCTACTCCAACGGTAATGCCGACGCTTGTTAGTACCCTCAAGCCAACAGCAACTCAAACGAAAACGTCGGTGCCCCAAGTGGCACAGACGTCCACGGCGACCCGTTTGGCTATTCCAACATCCACGAATACACGGGTGTCTATGACAAAGCCTCCAACCAAAACTATGGTGATGACACCGACATGCACGGATACCCCGATCTCAAATAGAACACCAACACCTACGGGCACGCGAACCGGCATATATGCGTTGGAGCCATCTGAACCAGAAAAGATTGTCTGGAAAACATACAGGAATGAAAAGTACGGGTTCGAGTTCGAGTACCCGGCGATATACGATGAGTATGAACTAGATGGAAGAAATCCATGCATGTTGCGGGATTACACCGACATTCCAGACTTTCCCGATAAGGAAGTTGTGGTTGGTTCAAGGATTGTCGTTTCTATCCGATCAGAAGAGCAGAATGTCAATGATTATGTGGCGCAATTGTTTCGGTCAAAGGATTTGGAACTAACATCACAGCAGATGCATACAGTGTCGGGTGTAGAGGCTATCTCAGTCGAATACGAATTTGGCGGAATGAGGCGTCGTGGCTGGGCAACTTTTTTCAAACGAGGGGACACTCTGTTCGCTATCGGCTACAGCCTTTGGGGTGGTAATACCTGTGAGATTTCCGAAGCGAGTGTCTGGGAATTGCAGGTATACGCGCATATAGTAACGTCGTTTCGTTTTTTGTAGTGATATTTTTCCCTCGTGCCGACGATTCTTCGCTGGCACGTTTCTTTTTTCCGCACCGGATTTTCTTGCACACGCCTTGGTCGGTTGTCGGCCGTCGGCGGTCCATTTCTCATCCTGCCCCAACTGTGCTAAAATAGATGTCCTGTCCATCTTTTTTTTACCTGGGAGAAGAGCATGCCAAAAATCAACCTGACCGACGAGGAACTGGACGCGCTGGCGGCCAAGGATTTTATCCGCGCGGCGGTGGTCGAGGACATCCGTTCCGGCCGTTTCGACCACGTGCGCACCCGTTTTCCGCCTGAACCCAACGGCTACCTGCACATCGGCCACGCCAAGGCCATCTGCATCACCTATGGCATCGCCGAAGATTTTGGCGGCGAGTACACCCTGCGCTTTGACGACACCAATCCGGTCAAAGAAGATGTCGAGTACGTCGAGTCGCAAAAACAAGATATCCATTGGCTCGGCTTTGACTGGGGCGAGCGGCTCTATCACGCCTCGGATTATTTCGAAAAACTGTACGAGTACGCGATCCAGTTGATCAGGCAGGGCGACGCCTACGTCTGCGACCTCGACGCCGACCAGATCCGCGAGTATCGTGGCACGCTGACCGAGCCAGGCAAAAACAGCCCCTACCGCGACCGTTCCGTGGAGGAAAACCTCGACCTGTTCGAGCGCATGCGCGCGGGCGAGTTTCCCGACGGCGCGCGCACGCTGCGGGCCAAGATCGATATGAGCGCCGGCAACATCAATCTGCGCGACCCGGTGATGTACCGCATCAAGCACGCCACGCACCACCGCACCGGCGACCGGTGGTGCATCTATCCGATGTACGACTGGACGCACGGCCAGAACGACTCGATGGAGGGGATCACTCACTCCTTCTGCGACCTGGGCTACGAGGAACACCGCCCATTGTACGACTGGTTCATCGAAAAATTGGGTATATTTGCGCCGCGCCAGATCGAATTTGCGCGCCTCAACCTGACCTATACCATTATGAGCAAGCGCTATCTGCTACGGCTGGTTCAGGAAGGGCACGTCAGCGGCTGGGACGACCCGCGCATGCCCACCCTCGCCGGGCTGCGACGGCGCGGCTATCCACGGGAGGCAATCCGCACTTTTATGGAGCAGATCGGCATCGCCAAGTCCAACAGCCTGGTCGATATTGCCATGTTGGAGCATTTTGTGCGCCAGGAATTGAACCGCACTGCGCCGCGCGTGATGGCCGTGCTCGACCCGCTCAAGGTGGTGATCGACAACTATCCCGACGGCCTGGTCGAAGAGATGGAGGCGGTCAACAACCCCGAAGACCCGAATGCGGGCACGCGCAAGGTGCCGTTCAGCAAGACCTTGTACATCGAGCGCGAGGATTTTATGGAGGACCCGCCGAAAAAGTTCTTCCGCCTGGCGCCGGGGCGCGAGGTGCGCCTGCGCTACGCCTATTTCATCACCTGCACCGACGTGATCAAGGACGCCGAAGGGCGGGTGGTCGAGCTGCGCTGTACCTATGACCCGGCCACGCGCGGCGGCGACGCGCCGGACGGGCGCAAGGTCAAGGCCACGCTGCACTGGGTTTCGGCGGCGCACGCCGTCGAGGCCGAGGTGCGCCTGTACGACCGGCTGTTTAGCAAGGAAGACCCCTACGACGCGCCAGAAGGCCAGGATTTCACCGCCAATGTCAACCCCGACTCGCTGACCCAGATCGCGGCCCAGGTTGAGCCGAGCCTGTTGGAAGCGGCGCCGGGCACGCGCTACCAGTTTGAGCGGCAGGGCTATTTCTGCGTCGACCCCGATTCGACGGCGGGCAAACCGGTGTTCAACCGCACCGTCACACTGCGCGACACTTGGGCCAAGATCGCGCAAAGGGCGGAATAATAGGCTGTTTTATGGCAAACAAACCCGGTTTTACCCCAAACCGGGTTTGTCGATCAAAGTGAGGTGCGATGCGCATCAAACAAAGTATTGGACTTGTGCTTGTTTTGTTCATTGCGTTGGCTGCCTGCCGTCCTACAGTGTCGCCGGGCAACACCGAAGCGCGCCGGCTGGTCATTCTCTACACCAGCGATGAGCACGGCTGGATCGAGCCGACGGATGGGGCGGGCGGCGCGGCAGAGCTGTTGGGCCTGCTGCAAGAAAAGGAAGGCTATGGCAAGGCCGACGACATCTTGCTCCTCTCCGGCGGCGACATGTGGACCGGTCCGGCCATCTCGACCTGGTTCAAGGGCGAGTCGACCGTCGAGGCAATGAACGCGATGGGCTACCATGCCGCCGCCGTCGGCAACCACGAGTTTGATTTCGGCGTAGATGTGCTGCGCCAGCGCGCGGCGCAGATGGCTTTTCCGCTGCTGGCGGCCAATCTGATCGAGCGGGCCACCGGGCAGGTGCCCGACTTTGCCCGCCCATACTTGATTCTAGAGATCGGCGGGATCAAGGTTGGGCTGATCGGCCTGGCAATGGTCGATACGCCGCTGCTGACACAGCCCGCCCATGTCGCCGCGTTCGAGTTTCGGCCTTACGAGCCGGTTTTACGCGAGGTTGTGCCGCAGGTCAAGGCTGAGGGCGCACAGGTGTTGGTGGTGGTCAGCCATCTTTGCCCCGACGAGATGTATGCCCTGGTCCCAACGGCCAAAGCATTGGGCATTGCGGTGATCGGCGGCGGGCACTGCCACGCGCGGGTCGGGCAGGTGGTCGATGGCGTGGCCTTGATCGAGGCGAGCAGCAATTTGGAAGCCTATGCCCGCGCCGAGATCGTCCTCGACGCGGCGGGCGGCGTGACCGGTGTGGAGGCGTACACGCGCTCCAACGAGGGGGGCACGCCCGATCCGGTGGTCGCCGAGATCGTCCAGCGCTGGCGCGCGCAGGCTGACGCGGCGCTGGCCCAGCCGATTGGCTATGTGGAAAACGAGATTGCGCAGCGCAGCCCGGCGATGATCGATATGCTGCTCAATGCCTGGCTGGCGGCCTATCCTGCTGACGTGGCGCTGTGCAATCCGGGCAGTTTCCGGCAGAGCATCCCGGCCGGTGAGATCACTCAGGAGACGATCATCGGCGTGCTGCCGTTCGACAATGTGCTGGTCGACGTCGAGTTGAGCGGGCGGGAACTGCTCGAAAACATCGACTGCTGCAACCCGGCCATCGCCGGCCTGACGCGCGCCGAGATCGACCCGCAGGCGACCTATCGCGTGCTGGTCAACGATTTCATGTACGGCGGCGGCGACGGCTATCGCCTCAAAGCGCATGACCCCGACGCTTACAACACCGGCATCGACTGGCGGCAGCCGCTGATCGACTGGCTGGTATCGCTGGGCACATCGCCGGAAAAGCCGTTGGATTCTTACCTGGGAAATGGCAAATAGCAGATGGCAATGTAGGCTGTTCTGGAACACAGTGTGTAATTTGACATGGCGAAAGTAATGTCCTGTGGCCGTTGTGTCAAACCAGGCGCTGTGAATGAGCGCTATCTACACCTTGCTATTTGCCATTTGCTTTGTTAACGAGGCGTTCCAACGAATGTTTCTACCCACCACCCCTCAAGAACTCGATACCCTCGGCTGGGATGCGCTGGACGTGATCCTGGTCACCGGCGACAGCTACCTGGACAGCCCGTTCATCGGCGTGGCGGTGATCGGCAAACTGTTGGTGCAGGCCGGCTATCGCGTGGGGGTCATCGCCCAGCCCGACGTCCAATCGGCGCGCGACATTGCCCGCCTGGGCGAGCCGCGCCTGTTTTGGGGCGTCACCGGCGGGGCGGTCGATTCGATGGTCGCCAATTATACCGCGGTCAAGAAACGCAAGCACGACGACGATATGACCCCCGGCGGGCGCAACGACCGCCGTCCCGACCGGGCGACCATCGTCTACAGCAACCTGATCCGCCGTTATTTCAAGGATACCGCGCCGCTCGTGCTGGGCGGCGTCGAGGCCAGTCTGCGCCGGGTAGCGCATTACGATTACTGGTCGGACAAGATTCGCCGCTCGATCCTCTTTGACGCCAAAGCCGATTACCTGCTCTACGGGATGGCCGACCGCAGCGTCGTCGAGCTGGCCCACGCGCTGGCGACGGGCAGCTATGCGGAGGGCATTCGCGGGCTGTGCACCATCGCGGCGGGACCAAAGGCGGGCTATTTACAACTGCCTTCGTACCAGGAGGTTCTTTCAGACAAGCGGGCGTTCATCGAGATGTTTCACCAGTTTTACCTGAACAGCGATCCGCTGGTCGCCCGCGGCCTGTGCCAGCAGCAGGACACGCGCTGGCTGATCCACAACCCGCCCGCGCTTTACCTCACCCAGGATGAACTCGACGCCGTTCACGCGCTCGATTACGAGCGCGCCCAGCATCCCTTTTACGAGCAGCAGGGGCCGGTCAAGGCATTGGAGACGATCCGCTTTTCGATTGCCACCCATCGCGGCTGTTACGGCGAGTGCAATTTCTGCTCGATCGCCGTCCACCAGGGGCGCACGGTGCAGTGGCGCAGCCAGGAATCGATCTTGCAAGAAGCAGAACGCCTGACCCAACGGCCCGATTTCAAGGGCTACATCCTCGATGTCGGCGGGCCGACGGCCAACATGTATGGTTTCGAGTGCGCGAAAAAACTCAAGAGCGGCGCGTGCCCCGACCGGCGCTGCCTGTACCCCGATCGCTGCCCGTCGCTCAAGCCCGATCACAGCCGGCAGATCGAATTGCTCAAGGCGCTGCGGCGCGTGCCGGGGGTCAAAAAGGTCTTTGTCGGTTCGGGGATTCGCTACGACCTCCTGCTGGATGACAAAAAACACGGCGACGCCTACCTGCGCGAGGTGGTGCGCCATCACGTTTCTGGCCAGCTCAAGGTGGCCCCCGAGCACACCGAACGGCGCGTGCTGGAGCGAATGGGCAAGCCGGGCACGGAGGATTTGGCCCGTTTCAAGGAAAAATTCGACCGCTTGAGCGCCGAAGCGGGACAACAGCAGTACCTGACCTACTATTTGATCGCCGCGCATCCCGGCTGCACGGAAACGGACATGCGCCGCATGCGTGATTTCATCAGCCGGGAGCTGGAAATCAACCCCGAGCAGGTGCAGATTTTTACCCCCACACCCTCAACTTATGCCAGCCTGATGTATTACACCGAGATCGATCCCTTTAGCGGTGAAAGCCTGTTCGTGGAAAAAGACCTGGGGCGCAAACGGCGACAGAAAGATATTTTGACTGCCAAGAGACCGCCGACGACCGACCGCCGACGGCGGACGGATGGGCGTCGTTGACAAGTCGTCATGAACGGTATTCACCGCCAGGCATGAAAATGCTCTCGTAGGGGCGACGCCCCTACCGGAAACGATTTTTCGTCGGGATTCAAAGTAGTCGTCATGAACGGTATTCACCACCAGGCATGAAAATGGTCTCGTAGGGGCGAAGCATCCCTTGTATATGCTTCGTCGACCAGGATGTTCGGACGGCAAAGGCATGCTCGATCAGCAGATTCCGTCTTGGGATGCTTCGCCCTTACCAGGGCGACGCCCCTACCGGCGGCGATTTTCAAAGTAGAACGTGGCATTCCACCCACCTCATTCAACATTCGATGGATGGCTATATGAAGACGACATTCGTCCAATTCATCCAACGCCACCGCAAGCGCTGGCCGTGGATCATTGCCGGCCTGGTTGTGCTGGCTTGGCTCCTGCCCAGGTGCACTTTTCCCCTGCTGATCCCGCCAAAGGGCAAGATCGCCTTTGCCTCAGACCGCGAGGGACGCAGTATTATCTATACGATGAACGCGGATGGCGCCAACCAGACGGCTTTGACAGAAGAACTGGAAAGCTCGGGGGGGGCAGAATGGTCTCCTGATGGACGCTATATAGCCTTCTGGGCCGAACATGAAGGCAAGGATGGTTTATGGGTGATGGAGGCCGATGGTTCGAACAAGATCAAGGTGTTTGACGGTTCATTATTCGGACCTCGTTATTGGTCGCCGGACAGCACGCACATTGCCTTTGTGTCTAGCAATCTAGGTGAGCGGGGATTTGAGCATCATACCTATATTGTCAATCGAGACGGCACGGGCCTGGTGAACGTGAACCCGGACGACGAAGGAGACTTTTCCTGGTCGCCAGACGGCATGCGCCTGGCATTCGAGTCCGAACGCGATGGCAACAGAGAAATCTATGTGG
This sequence comes from uncultured Anaerolineae bacterium, assembly GCA_964428175.1. Lineage (GTDB taxonomy): Bacteria > Chloroflexota > Anaerolineae > JAFGEY01 > JAFGEY01 > CAYRXM01. The sequence goes on along the minus strand of CAYRXM010000136.1, from coordinate 6,167 downwards.
TGAACCGCGACGGCTCCGGCCTGACCAACCTGACCAAGCATCCAGCCCATGATGGCGGGTTTTCCTGGTCGCCGGACGGCGTGCGTCTGGCATTCGAGTCCGAGCGGGATGGCAACTGGGAAATCTATGTGGTGAACCGCGACGGCTCTGGCCTGACCAGGTTGACCGACCAGCCGACCTGGGACAAGTTTCCTAGATGGTCGCCGGACAGCGACCGCATTGCTTTCTTTTCTGACCGGGACAATCGGTCGGGTATCTATATCATGAACAGCGATGGGACAAACCTACGGTGGCTTGGCGAGGGTTGGTATCCGCAGTGGTCGCCGGATGGTCGCCGGATAGCGACCGGCGTGCGAAACGGGCTGCGCGTCATCCCCCTGGACGGCTCAAGGCCGGTCTGGATCGGCGATCCGTTGGGATGCTCACTGGATGGTCCAACCTGGTCGCCGGATGGGCGGCGCCTGATGGCATCGGCGCGGAGCTTTTTCCCGCCGCAGACCGATGTCACCGGGCCGTGGGATTTCCTTTTCCTTCTTTCCAGCAACGGCTTGGGGCGCAAGAACCTGGGCCGGTATGTAGTAAGTGCTTATTCATGGTCGCCGGATGGACGATATTTAGCCTTTTCACGCGGCACTACGGTAGAGAGAAAAGATATCTTTGTTCGCAGCGCGAACGGCTGGTTCGAATTCCGGCTGACGCGGAATGATTGGTATGATGGAAGTCCGGCCTGGCAGCCGCAGGTACAGTAGGCCACAGCAAAACCGCCGTCGGCGGTCAGTCGTCGGTGGTCGATATTCAAAGGAGCTAAAATGTCACGCGAACACATTCAATTGGGTACGCTCCCGGTCAGCCGGCTGATCATCGGCGGCAACCCGTTCAGCGGCTTTTCGCACCAGTCGCCGCAGCGCGACACCGCGATGCGCGAATTTTACACTGAGGCTCAAGTGCAGGCCACGCTGCGCGAGGCGGAAGGGTTGGGCATCGACACCTTTTTGGGCCGCGCCGACGGGCACATCGCTGGTATTCTCAGGAACTATTGGGCGCAGGGCGGCGCGATCCAGTGGGTGGCGCAGACGGCGTCCGAAGCGCCCACCCAGCCGGACGGCGCGCGCTTTGCTATTGACGCCGGGTGTAAGGCCTGCTACATTCACGGCGGGCGGATGGAATACATGCTCGCCAACGGGATGGAGGACGAAATCGTCGAGACGATCTGGATCATCAAGGATGCCGGGCTTCCGGCGGGCGTCGCCGGGCACATCCCGGAGATTTTCACCTGGGCCGAGGATCACCTCGATCTCGACTTTTACATGTGCTCTTATTACAATCCCTCGCCGCGCGACCGGCAGCCGTGGCACGATCCCAACGTCGCAGAGCAGTACCGGGCCGAGGATCGCGAGCGGATGCTGGCGCGGATCAGGACGCTGTCCAAACCGGCCATCCACTACAAGGTGCTGGCCGCCGGGCGCAGCGATCCGCGCGAAGGCATCCTGTTCGCCGCCGGGCAGATGCGTCCCGGCGACGCGATGTGCGTGGGCGTTTACACCAAAGACAATCCGGGGATGATCGCCGAGGATATGGGGTATTTCGAAGAAGGGCTAAAGGCAGTGGAGTAAAGTGATCTGATCTGGACAGTGAAAGGTCTGGTAAGGTTGTATCTCGATTAGTTTGGATGCTGATTCGGATTTTCGGTGAGCAGTCCTTCCTCTTGAGCGGCTTGCAGCAAGTTGTTGTCGGCGGCGACAAAGGTGAGGGGGGCAAATTGAGCCTGGATCATCAAGTCGTTCAGGGTCAGTGCCGAGGCCAATTGTACGGCATCATAACCACGCAGCTTGTGCCGTTTGGTCAGTTCGACTGCCAAATCCACAAGCATCTGGTCAATTGTCACGATCAAATATTCGTGCAAAAAGTCGTGAGTCAAATCTTGAAGGGCGTTTGCGTAATCTGCTTGGGGTAAATCTCCATTTCTATACTTGGTCGCAAAAGCGGCCGCGGCTTCAACCTTGGTCATTTGCGCTGTCGCCACTGTATTTCCTGCCGGCAGGTGACACAGTGCAGTGATCCACGAACTGCCAGCCTCAACAGCGTATCGCTTGACCAAAGCGCTGGTGTCAACGTAAAAGACGTTGCCCGCCGAAAACTCGAGAGTCATAACACGCCTCGTTGTTCGATCACGATCTCGCTCACATCTTGGCCGCGAACAGAGATCGGTGCGTGGCGAGCGTAACTGTCTTTTTCGGTGTAGGGTTGCGGCGCCCGTATTTTGCCTGATCGCTCAAGCGCGCGTACAAGATTGTTGCGCTGTGCTAATCGTTTTTGAAATTCTTGTTCTTGCCATACCTGGAGACCCAATTCCAACAATTCTGCCAACTCGATCTGGTACATAGCTAACTTGGCAATCAACTCTTCTTCCAGTTCGACCTGGATGGTGTGCATGACATTTCTCCTGTTTTTACCTCGAGTTCTGATCGATACTCGATGGTCAAGCTGTTCATCATCATTTATCTTGCGTTTATTATACCACAAAGTGGTTGGGGTGAATATCGCCAGCGGCGGGGCAAAAAAAAAGAGTGTGCCCATGGAGACCGTCGGCACGAGAGAATACATGCTCGCCAACGGGATGGAGGACGAGATCGTCGAAACGATCCGCGTCATCAAGGACGCCGCGCGACCGGCAGCCGTGGCACGATCCCAACGTCGCAGAGCAACACCGGGCCGAGGATCGCGAGCGGATGCTGGCGTGGATCAGGATGCTGTCCAAACCGGCCATTCACTGCCGGGCAACGCGCCCGGCCATTTGTGCTGGTGCATAAAGTGTAGTAATATCTGACTCTACTGAAAAAAGGTCATTTGAACCGCCAAGAACGCCAAGAATTCGCCAAGCTTTTAGAAAAGCAGAGATGGTAAACGATATTTGGTGTTCTTTGCGTCCTTCGCGTCTTTGCGGTGAGCAAGTTTTTTCAGTGGACTCATATCTGCGTTGAGTTTTTTCAGTAGAGTCAATGATTGAAAAAACGGAGAAACGATGACACACCGCGAACGTGTCCTCGCTCACCTGCGCACGATGCTCGGTGCGCAAACGGATTTTCGTCCCGGGCAATGGGAAGCCATTGAAGCCGTTGCCGTGCATAAAAAGCGCGCCCTGCTGGTGCAGCGAACCGGTTGGGGAAAGAGCCTGGTGTATTTCCTCGCCACCAAACTGTTGCGCGATGAGGACGCCGGCCCCACCTTGCTCATCAGCCCCCTCCTCTCGCTGATGCGGAATCAAATCGAGATGGCGGGCCGTATCGGCATTCGCGCTCACACCATTCACAGTGCTAACCGTGAGGAGTGGGAGAGCGTCGAAGCGGCGCTCAAACAAAATGCGTGTGACATCCTGCTCATTTCACCCGAACGCTTGAACAATGAACGTTTCCTGCAATCAGTTTTGCCCGGCATGGCCGGGAGTGTGGGGTTGTTTGTGGTGGATGAAGCCCATTGCATTTCCGACTGGGGGCATGATTTTCGTCCCGATTACCGCCGCATCGTGCGGATTTTGCACATGCTCCCCAAAAGCGCTCCTGTGCTGGGGACAACTGCCACCGCCAACAATCGCGTTGTGGAAGATATTCGCACCCAACTCGGCGCTGATTTGCTCATTTTGCGTGGCTCTTTGACTCGTGAATCCCTGCGTTTGCAAACCATTCGTCTGGCCAACCAAAGCGAACGCCTCGCCTGGCTGGTCGAAAACCTGCCCAAATTGTCTGGCAGCGGCATCATTTATTGTCTGACCGTCCCCGATACCGAGCGGGTGGCCGGCTGGCTCAAAAGCAAGGGCTTTTCTGCTGAAGCCTATCACGCCGAAAGCGCCGACCGTCCCGCTCTGGAGCAGGCCTTTTTGAACAACCAGCTCAAAATCCTCGTGGCAACTGTGGCACTGGGAATGGGCTTTGATAAGCCTGACATCGGCTATGTGATCCACTTTCAGCGTCCCGGCTCGGTGGTGGCCTATTATCAGCAGGTCGGGCGCGCCGGTCGGGCGGTGGAATGCGCCTACGGCATCCTGCTTGGCGGCGCCGAGGATGATGAAATTCAAGATTATTTCATCGAATCCGCTTTCCCCAGCCTCGAAACCATGCGCCAGATTTTAGCCGCGCTGGAACAATCGGAGGGACTGAGCGTCAATGAGATTCTGGCGCGCGTCAATGTCAGCCGCAGTATGCTCGACAAAGCACTGAAGCTGCTCGAAGTAGATGGCGTAGTGGGGAGCGCCTTTGAGAATCGCCAGACCGTCTATTTTCGCACGCCCAATCCCTGGCAGCCCGATATGGAGCGCATTGAGCGTGTCACTCGCTTGCGGCGCGCCGAACAGGCCGAAATGCAAGCCTATATGACGCACAGCGGCTGCCTGATGGAGTTTTTGCAGCGTGCCCTGGACGATGTCAACCCGCACCCTTGCGGGCGTTGCGCCAACTGTCGGGGCAAGGGACTGCCGCATATTGTCTTGCACGAACTTGGGATCGAAGCTGAGACTTATCTCAAGGGTGCTTTTATCCTGATCCGACCGCGAAAAATGCTTCCCGCGGGCATTTTCCCAGACCAAAAGCGGAAAATTCTGCCCGAATTGCTCAATGAAACCGGACGTTCGCTGTGTTATTATGGTGACGCCGGCTGGGGGACGCTGGTGCGCGCCGGGAAATACGAGCAAAACCATTTTGTCGATGAACTGGTGGAAGCGGCTGCGCACTTGATCAGCCAGAATTGGAAACCAGCTCCCTTTCCGGCCTGGGTAATTGCCATTCCCTCCCGCCGTCATCCGCAGTTGGTCCCCGATTTTGCTTTGCGGTTGGCAAAGCGTTTGGGCATCCCCTTTCGCCCCGTATTGAAACGCATTGCGGATGTCCAGCCGCAAAAAGCCATGCAGAACAGTTCCATGCAAGCCCGGAATGTCTTGAATACGCTGACAATCGAGGGGGATGTGCCGGATACGCCCGTTTTGCTGGTAGATGATATTCTCGATTCTGGCTGGACCTTGACCATGGCCGGTTATTTGTTACGTCAACACGGGGCGGGGCCGGTCTATCCTTTTACCCTGGCGCAAGCCACTGCGAGGAATGCATGATTTCTTCTGATTCTCAAGTCTTGCTTTTGCTCTGTTCACATTTAGGGCTTGGCAATGACCCCGAATTTGCTCCACTGACCCTGCGCGAGTGGAATCCGCTTGCCCGCAAGCTGCAAACAAGGGGATTGCGCCCTGCCGCCTTGCTCGAATGGTGCGCCATCGATTTGGAAAAGCAGTTGGCTCTCGCTGCCGACCAAGTCAGGCGATTGGCAACCTTGTTGGAGCGTCATGGCCTGCTGGCAATTGCGCTTGAACGGCTGGAATCGCTGGGCATTCGCGCTCTCACCCGCGCCGATGCAGATTATCCTCAGCGTTATCGCCAGCGTCTCAAAGACTCTGCTCCGGCGGTGTTGTTCTATGCCGGTGAAAAAGCGCTGCTGGGTCAGCCGGGGATCGCCATTGTAGGATCGCGTCACCTCGACCAGGCCGGGCAGGAATGTGCAAAACTCGTTGGCAACGCTTGTGGGGTTTCCGGGCAGGTGCTCTATTCCGGCGGCGCAAGGGGCGTGGATACGCTCAGCATGGAAGCGGCGCTCGAAGCGCGCGGCACGGCGGTTGGCGTGTTGGCCGATAGCCTGGAGAAAGCCGTGCGCAGCCGCGAAGCGGCCCTACGGCGCGGGGATTTGTGCCTGGTCACGCCTTACAGTCCCAATGCAGGATTCTCGGTTGGCGCGGCAATGGGGCGCAACCGGCTCATCTATTGTCTGGCAGATTACGCTATCGTGGTCGCCAGCGATGCAGAAACAGGTGGCACATGGGCAGGCGCTACCGAGGCCCTCAAGAATGGGTGGGTTCCGCTCTTTGTGCTGGAGCATGAAAATATGCCGCCGGGCAATCGCTTGTTGTTGCAAAAGGGCGCGCTGCCTTTTCCGCATCCTTGCCCAATATCTCCGCTGAAATTGCCTGGATGGCTGAAAGAAAAATCTGCCGGGCAGATCAAACCGCCTGAACAGCCTACTCTTTTCTAGCCCGCCGCGTCCCGCGCTTACCGGGCTTGTGATGATGAGTACCGACGCCTGCTTGACTGACAAAACGTTTTCACAAACAGATGACGGAAGCAAAATCAGTC
>CAYRXM010000135.1:0-13382 GCA_964428175.1 uncultured Anaerolineae bacterium | reverse complement strand
CGCCATTTTTCCCTTTTTTGCCAGTCAGCCGATCCACAACTTTTGATTATATCTCTACGTAATCAATAGGTTTTCGTAGCGACATCGAGTATGTAAAAGCTGTTTATGCTTCAGACGATGCGGTCATCAGGGAAAGATTGGGCAGCGTGGCGTTCACGCCCGCGGAAGCCAATGAACTCCAAGTCCGTTTGAACTTGGAACAAGACGGCGATGCCTTGCTAACCTTTTTTGAAAAAGAGACTGAGCTTCAAGATGCATTTGGGGGGCTTTATCTGGACCATGCTCCCGAAAGTGAGGATTACACGGCCGGCGGTAAGTTGGTCTTGCAACTTGTGCGAGATCATGAGAAGACAGATGACATTCCTGCTATGTTACCGCCCCTTCAGTATCCCGAACGACTGCGCATCGAATGGGTCGATTTTTCCAACAAGCGACTGGAACAGCAGTTCTGGGCGATTTCGAATGCTGCTGCACAGCATCCCGAGCTTCGGGCGGTGTTCATTGACGGAAAAAACAATCGCGTTGAGGTGCTAGTCGCACCCTCTGATACACAGAAAACATCTGATGGAACCGTTGACAAAGCATCCCTGCCCGATGACCTTGCTGCATTGGTAGCCGATCCAGCTGTTATCGTCCGGGAGGAAGAGATTGAAGAAACACCCCTTGCAGTGAGAGGGGGCGACAGTTGGGGCAATACCAGCGGTGGGAGCAATTGTACTCTTGGCTTCAAGGTCAAGTACAACAACACGTACTCCATGCTCACCGCTGGTCACTGCATAACTGAACTGGGGATGTCGTCCGGAGACAATGTGTATCACAATACCACAAAGATTGGTACTTATTCGGGTGCCTATAAAGATGGTGCGTCAACATCGAGTGGTACAGGCATCGACGCTGCAGTTCTGTACATGAACGATCGGTGGACGGCTTACGATGACGTTATTGACTACGGTTCCTACCGTGACATTGTTGGTGAAACTTCCACTTATGTTGCGGGATACTGGCGATGCTGGACGGGAAAGAACTCTGGTACTCAGTGCGGTACTATAAACTGCACAGCTATTACATATCAGTACGAGCCAACCGGTCGCTGGTATACCGATATGTTCACAATCGATCCGTCTTCGGTGCAAGGCGATAGCGGTTCGCCAGCGTACAGACCAGATGCCGGCTCAGTGGCAAGCGTAACTGGTGTTGCGCGCAGTAATGCGAGTGGAGCAAGTTGTATGAGCGGTTTCGATACAGCTTTTTCCAAGTGGCACCATATACGTGACTACTGGAGTCTGACTCTGGTAACTGACGAGTAAGTTGAGGTGTTGGTGTTTTCTTGGGCACCTCCCCAAACTTGAGTCTTTGGCAGAGGGAGCTGCCCACCTTACCAAAAAATCTTACACTGCATGAGGATTCAAGATGTCGCGTTTCACCTTGATTAGCTTTCGGCTGTTTGTTGCAGTCGCAAGTCTTCTCTGCTTGACAGCGAGCTGTATGGCAACAAACCCACCTGAGGGTACCCGCGAGGGTAGCGCTGAGCTGACTCCATTTGTCATTTCACCAGTAACTACTGAACCAGACCCGCTGGACGGTACGCGTTGGAAGTTGGTAGCCTTTGAAAGCAAAGAAAGGACACCTCACATACCCGAGCAACCTCAACTGTTCGTTGAATTCAAGAAAGGCGGACTAGGCTTTTGGGGCGGCTGTAACCACATTGGTGGATACTACCTGCTGGAAAATGACCACATAACGATTACATTTTCCGAACAAACTCTAGTGGACTGTTCCGCCTCAATGCCAGGAATTAATGAGGTGGAGAACGCGTTTTTCACTGCCATGCAAACATTCGAGTCATACTCTATTGCAGATGACCGGCTTTGTATCCGTTATGCTGACGGCGAGCTCCTATTTCACCGTGTATCCGATTAACAGTCTCCGCTCCCTCAATTGCGTCACAGACAGATCCTTCTACTGCCCTTCATAGTTGGACAGTCCCCAGATCTCAACGGTGATAAAGCCCGGCCTTGTGTCGGGCTTTTCGTTTTGGCAACCCCGCGCTTGTGTGGTAGAATGCATTTGGTGATCCATTGGGCCAAAAATCACATAAAACCACTCATATCCATCGTGGCGCGGCTAACCAGCGCATGCAGCCGACCGCGCGAGCGCGAGCATCGATCATCTTTTAGAGTTGTTACGTGTCAAGATATATTGCCAGGCATAAAAATGAATGAAAATGTAGAGGCGAGGCTTGCCTTCGCCTTCAGGCCAGATGCCCCTCCGGTGGGCAGACACGAAGCCTGCCCCCACCGGAAACGCATTTTTTGAGGAGGATCGATGCCAATCAACCGCGAACGTCTGGTCAACACGCTGATCGACCTGATTCAAATTGACAGCCCTTCCGGGCAAGAAGCCGAGATTGGCGCCGAATTGGCCCGCCGGCTGCGCGCGTTGGCCCTGGACGTCACCGTCGACGCGGCGGGCAACGTGCTGGCCCGTTGGGAGGCCGACGGCCCGTATATGCTGCTCAGCGCGCATATGGACACCGTGCCCGGCGTCGGCATCAAGGCCGTCGTCGCCGACGGCGTCATTCGCAGCGATGGCACGACCATCCTGGGCAGCGATGACAAATCCGGCATTGCCGTGATCCTGGAGGTGCTGGCCCTGCTGCACGAAAATGGTCGCCACCCCGCGCTGGAAATCGCCTTTTCGGTGAGTGAAGAGACCGGCCTGCTGGGCGCCAAAGCGCTCGATCCGGCCTGGCCGCGCGCGCGCGAAGTGCTGGTGTTCGACTCGGGCGGGCCGCTGCACGCGATCACCTGCGGCGCGCCGGGATCGGACAAGATCGCGGCGACAGTCCACGGCAAGGCCGCCCACGCCGGAGCCAACCCCGAAGACGGGATCAATGCCATCCTGATTGCCGCCCAGGCCATCGCCGCAATGCCGCTGGGCCGCATCGACGAGGTGACGACGGCCAACATCGGGCTGATCGAGGGCGGGCGGGCGGTCAACATTGTGCCGGATCGGGTGCAGATTCGCGGCGAAACGCGCAGCCACGATGCGGCCAGGCTCGATGCCCAGACGGCGGCGATCCGCGCGGCGCTCGAACGGGCCGTCGCCGCCCATCCCGGCGCGCGGCTGGACCTGGAGGTCGAGCGCACCTATCACAGCTACCGCCTGCCGCCGGACACGCCCTTGCTGCGCCGCATCGCCGCTACGCTGGCTGAGATGGGCGAGCCGGAAATGGTTTTGCGGCTGGGCGGCGGCGGCAGCGACGCCAACGTGTTCAACGCCAACGGGCTGACCGCCGTGCCGATCAGCACCGGGATGAGCAGCGTACACACCAACGACGAATTCATCGTCATCGACGATATGGTCAAAAGCGCCGAACTCCTGTGGAGGCTGAGCGAGCATGCGTGAATGGATTTTGGCCCAGATTCCGGCCGGCATTGACCTGCTCCTGACTCTGCAAAGCTGGCGCAGCCCGTTCTTGAACACACTGTTCAAATTGATCACCGACCTGGGCAGCGAACAATTTTGCCTGGCCCTGGGGGCAATCGTCCTGTGGGGCATCCACAAAGAATCGGGCGTCGGCCTGACCTATGTTGCTTTGAGTGCTTTCTACATCAATGGAATGCTGAAAAACCTGTTCCGGATTCCGCGTCCATTCGCCGCGGCACTCGGCCACTTGAACCAGAAACTCGTCGCGCTCCGCTACGAGGAATCCTTTTCCTGGCCCAGCAATCACGCACAAAACATCACCGTGATGTGGGGTTATCTGGCCTTTCGGGCGAAAAAAGTGTGGTTTATTGCTTTGGCGGCTGTGTTGGCACTGCTGGTTGGCTTTTCGCGGATGTACCTGGGCGTTCACACCCTCGTCGACGTGCTCGGTGGCTGGACGGTGGGCGTGGTGTGTCTGGCCCTGGGGCTGCGGCTCGAACCGCGACTCAGAGCCGGGTTGGGGCGGCTTTCGCCGGGCGGGCAGATTGCGCTGTCTGTGGTGACGCCCATCCTGATGGCCTTGCTTGTGCCCGTGAAGGACACAACCATGGCTGCCGGCGCGCTGATGGGCTTGAGCATCGGCTTTGTGTTGGAGGGTCGCCATGTGCGCTTTTCAGTAAGAGGAGTGTGGTGGAAGCGCATCTTGCGCATATTGGTGGGCCTGCTGATCTCGTTTCTGCCCTACCTGGGGTTGAGTGCGATTGTGCCGGATGTAGAAGCGCTTTGGCTGGCCATGAGCCTGCGTTTTGCGCGCTATGCATTGTTGGGATTTCTGACAGCTTTTGTTGTGCCGTGGGTGTTCGTCAAAACCGGGCTGGCCTCGGCTCAAGAAAGCAGCACGCGGCAGGTGTAGAACTGCCATGCGGCGCTAAAGCAAGAAATCAGGTTTTTGACAAAAAACCTGGTTTCTCTCCAACCCGCTCAAGCCGCGCGCTTTTTATCCCTGATGAGGTGCGACCGGCAGATTGACCGTAAAGGTCGCCCCCGCCTTGCCGTCGCTTTGCACCTGGATCGTCCCCCCGTGCTGCTCGACGATGCCATAACTCACCGACAGCCCCAGCCCGGTGCCCTTGCCCACTTCTTTGGTGGTGAAAAAGGGTTCGAAAATGTGCTTTAAATTCTCCGCCGAAATGCCCGGCCCCGAATCGCTAAAAACAGCATACACATAATCGCCTTCCTGGTGGGTGACGATTTTCAATTCGCCGCCATCGGACATTTCCTGATAGGCGTTCATCAGGATGTTGAGAAAAACCTGCTGAATCTGGTTGGCATCGGCGAGCACCCGGGGCAGTCCGGGCGAATAGGTCTTGACCAGCCTGACGGCGGCATTGCTGATCTGGTGCTCAACCAGGGCAAGCGCGTCATCGATCAACTGGTTGATGTCGCTCTGTTCGGGATTGGGCTTGTTGTGACGGGCAAAATCGAGCAAGTTTTGGACGATCTTTTTGCAGCGCAGCCCCTCGCGCTCGATCGTCGCCAGCGGCTTGTACATCGGGTCGGCTTCTGTGGTGCGCTTGAGCAGCACCTGCGAAAAACCAAGCATCACACCGATGGGGTTGTTGATCTCGTGGGCCACGCCGGCCGCCAACTGGCCGATCGCTGCCAATTTCTCGGACTGGACGAGCTGATCCCTGGCCCGTTCCAGCTCGCGCGTGCGCTCCTGGACGCGCTGCTCCAGCTCCTGGTTGAAATCCTTGACCGTTTCATAGAGCCGGGCGTTGTGAATGGCAATCGCCGCGTAATCGGCCAGAGCTTGCAGCAGGTAAACGTCGTTGTCCATAAAAGCGCGCGACGAAACTTTGTTATCGACCAGCAGCACGCCGATCACATTGCTGCCCAGTTTGAGCGGCACATAGACCAGCGACTTGACCAGGTAGCCGGTCTTGACCTTGAGACTCTGCGCGTCACCGGACTCGAGATACGGCTCGCCGGTGTGAACCACCTGCCCGGCGATGGTATCCTGAGATTTGATGCGGAAACCGCGCGCCAGCCGCTCGCCCAACCCCTGCTGCGCGCGCATGTACAGATCGCCGCTGTTGCGGTCAAGAAGCAGCAAAGAGCTTTCTTCTGCACCGGTGATATACCGCGCCGCCTCCACGATGCGGTTGAGCAGCTTTTCCAGGTCGAGCATCCCGGTCACCGACTTGCCAATGTTGTAAATGATTTGCAGTTCCCTGACCCGCTGCTCCAGTTGCCGGTTGACCTTCATGATCCCTTCGTGCAGCTCGTCACGCTCGCGGCGCAGGCGCACCTCGCTCAGCGCGCGCTCGATGGCGTGAATCATCTCTGTGGTGTCATAGGGCTTGATGATATAGTCGCGCGCGCCGAGGCGAAAAGCCTGCACCGCCGTCTCTTCCGAGCCGTGAAAGGTCATCAGGATCACCGGAATGTTGGCGCCGAGTTCGTTCAGCGCAGCCAAAACCTCCAGCCCGGTCATCCGCGGCATCTTGAGGTCCATGATGATCAGCGCCGGGTTCTCCTTCATGGCCACATCAAAACCGGTCGCGCCATCCTTGGCCGTCAGGTATTTATAGCCGTTCGGCTGCAAGATATAATCGGTCAGAAATTGCAGGCTGTCATCGCGGTCGTCAACGACCAACACCAGTTCTCCGGTCAAGCAAGACCTCCTCGCCCCATTTACCCAAACAAATCATCAACCAGCGACTGCACCTGCTTGCGCCGCCGGTCGGTATCATCCGCATCGACCTGCATCCGCACGGTAACAGCCTGGCCCATATCCACCGACTGGCCCATAATCGTCGCCTGGCCTTTTTGCTGAACCGGCACCGAGGGCCAGCGCAGAAACTGGTCGCCGAGGCGGACGTCGAGCACGCCTTCAAGCTGGATTTTCAGCCCGACAATGCCCGCCCACACACCCTCGACGCCGGCGGCAGACAGGTCACCCGTTTCCAGGTTCAAGACGACCACCGCGCCGGGCGCAGCGCCGGCCGGCAGACGCTCGCGCGGCCAGTCGATGCGCTGCCCATCGTCCAGAACGACGACCGCCCAATCGCCCTCCAGGCTGTCGATTGCGCCGCGCAGCACTGGCTCAACGCTCGCTGCCGATTGTCCATCCATAGCCATCGATCTCTACCTCAATCGTCCCCAACTTGTCCGTGCGATACACCTCCACGCCGTGCCGGGCCAGCCGCTCCAGCACTTGGGCGTGGGGATGCCCATAGTTGTTGTTTGCACCGCACGAGATCAGCCCCACCTGCGCGCCCACCGCCTTGAGAAAAGCGTCGCTGCTGCCGGTGCGGCTGCCGTGGTGCGATACCTTGAGAATTTGCGCGCTCAACGTTTGGGACCTGGACAGCATCCACTTTTCCTGAACTTCTTCGGCGTCGCCGACGAGCAGCACGCTGACCTCGCCGTAGGTCAGGCGAAGGACCACCGAGGCATTGTTGAGATCGCTGCCATCGATGGCCGCCTGGTCTGGCCCCAGCACCTCGACCTTGACCGCCGCGTCAAAGGGTATCTCGGCCCCGGCCACGCCGCGGATGACCTCGGTGCCGCGCTCGTCGCGCGCAGTTTTTAACTCTTGAAGAAACTCGGCGTAAATCTGCGTGGTATGCACCTGGCCCGTCGAAACCACGCGCTCGACGGGGATATTGCGCAGCACTTCCGGCAGCCCGCCGACGTGGTCAGCATCGGGGTGAGTCAGCACCATCACGTTCAGCCGGTCAAACCCGTTCGCCTCGAGATAGGGCAAAATGACCTCGCGGCCATCCTTGGCCGAGTTGCCGCCGTCGATCAGCATCGTTTGGCGGTTGGGCGAGACGACCAGGATCGAATCGCCCTGGCCAATGTCAAACACCACCAGCCGCATCGACTGTCCCGAAACGGGCGGCACGGGCGGCTCTTGCGTGCCGATCCGCCACGTACAGGCCAGCAGCAACACGCTCAATATCAGGATGGCGGCGGCCAATCGATGCTTCATATCGTCCCTCTCACTCAAACGCGCGCAGCGACGCCTGGCGCTCGACCGGCGGATAAGCCGCGTCGTCCTGGTAAACGATCTCCCAATAGGGCAGCCAGGCAATGCCAAACGCATCGACAAAAATATCCGACTTGCGCGGCCGCACCTGCACGGTCTGGATTTCCTGTTCCAACCGCTCGGCGGCCTCTTGCCAGCGCGCCTCGATCTCGGCCCATTCATCGTCTCTGGCCTGTTCCAGCGCTTCGATCTGACTCTCCATATCCGTAATCGCGTCGATTGACTCGTCCACTTCGGCTTTGGCCTGCTGGGTCAGACGGCGCTTGCGGCTGGCGGTAGACAGCATGCGGCTCTGCCGTCGCCGCGAAAGCAGGTTGAACACCGATTCGCCCGCCGAGAGCAGCTCTTCGCGCTTGCGCGCCTCCAGCTCGACCTCGTCCTGTTCCAGTTCGCGCTCTTCGCGGCGAATGCGCGCCTCCACCTGCGCGATTTTGGCCTGGCAGCTCTTGTCCACGCGGGCCAGTTCGGCGTCGCGTCTTTCGGCAATGGCCTGGTAGCAGCGCCGCTTGAAGCGGCCCAGCGATTCGTCGGGCGCGGCGGTCAATTTCAAGCGCGCCCAGGAAAACAAGGCAATCGACGCATCGCGGTACACGTACTCGACAAAATCGCGCTGCAATGCGCCCACACGGCGCTCGCTGGCAAGCTGGGCCGGAAGCGGCGCCCAGCACGCTCCGGGCAGCGGGCGGCGGTCGAGCGCCCCGGCGTCGACGGGCAGCGAACCGGCGTCCCAGGCGGGTAACGCGCCATCATCGGACACGGGCAGCACGCGCCCAATCTTGACCTGCTCGTAGAGGCCGCTGCGGTCGTTGGCGATCCGCGCCGTCGCCTGGGCCAGCAGCGCGGGCCGGTAGACCAACTGCCGGTCGGTGTAAATGATTGCCTGGCCGTCTTGCTCGGCGCTGCGAATGGCCCACTCGAGCGACACCGGCGCGGGCACAAAATACTGGTTGATCCCCGTCGGCAGCACCGGCGGCGATGGGGCAAACCCGGCCCAGGGCAAAGCGCGCTCCGGCTGCGGCTCGACCGGGGCCGCCGGCTGCGCCGCGACGGGCCGCGCTTTTGCCACCAGGGGAACGCTTTCGCCGCCGAGCGCCCGAATCTGCTCCCGGTTCAGCGGGCCGCGCAAATAGCTCATCGTGTGGCGGGTGTGCAGCAGGGCCGGGCCGGGCTGGTGGACATTGTGCACCAAAAAAGTGCGCGGCTTGAGTCCGGCCAACAGTCGATCCAGCGTGCCTCGATCCGGCGACCGGGAAGCGGCCGCGAGCGATGCGCCGAGCAGTCCCTCCAGCACGCGCTGGCGGTCGTTGGCCGTCTGCAAGGTGCCCACAAACCAGGTCCCGGCGTTGGAGAGCGCCTTGTAATCGAGATCGACCGGGTTCTGGGTGGACAGGACGACGCCCAGCCCTTGCGAGCGCGCCTGCTTGAGCAGCGCCAGCAGGGGCGATTTGGTCGGCGGGTTGGCCGGGTGTGGGGGCATAAAGCCGTACAACTCGTCGAAATAGAGCACTGCGCGCAGATCGACGGCGCCTTGCTGCACGCGCAGCCAGGCGCGCACCTGCTGCAAGAGCAGAGTCACCCAAAAGATCCGCTCGGCGTCGGAGAGATGGGCCAGCGTGAAAATCGACACCTGCGGGCGGCCATCCGGCGCGCGGAGAAAGGTTTCGATCTGGAGCGGCGCGCCTTGCAGCCAGGCCGAAAACTGGGGCGCGGCGAGCAGCCCGTTGAGGGCCAATGCGAGCTTGAGGCGATCCTTTTCGGGGTAAAAAACCTCCAGCGGCAGCACGCCCAGCTGATCAAAGGGCGGCTTGTGTACCCAGGCGATCAGCGCGGCCAGGTCAACGTCGCGCCCGGCGCGCCAGGCCTGCTCGATGATCGTCGCCAGCAGGCTGTGCTCGCGCCCGGTGAGCGGGTCGCTCTCGACGTTGAGCAGGGCCAGCAGCGCCGCTACGGTGCCCGCAATCGTTTCGCGCAGCATCTCGACATTGTCTTCCCAATCCAGGTCGGGCGCCTGGAGCGAGTGGAGAATGCTGACCGGCCGACCGGCGTCGCTGCCCGGCGTATAGACCACACAGTGCGCCGCCGATTTGAACCTGGCGATGCGCGCCTCGTCGATGTCCCACTCGGCCAGGCCGTCGCGCCAGGTCTGCGCCACCTGCGCGGCATACTCGTCCAGCGGCAGGTTGCGCCGTCGCGCGCCATCCATGTCGATCCAGGGGTACAGGCTTGCCGGCGACAGATCGGGAAAGGCGAGCAGCAGGTTGGTCATGTCGCCTTTGGGGTCGATGACCAGTGCGGGGATGCCGCTGAGGGCGACTTCTTCGAGCAGGGCAATGCCGAGACCGGTCTTGCCGCTGCCGGTCATGCCCACGCAGACGGCATGGGTGGTCAGGTGGCGTGCGTCGTAAAGAAAGGGCTGTGGGGAAGAAATGCCGCCGTCGTCTTGAACGATGCGGCCCAGGTAAAGGCGATTTTTTGGCTCAGGAAACGGCATCGCCGGCCTCGCTTTTCAACGCGCGCATCCCTGCATGGCCATCAGTTCGACCAGGATGACGGTGATGTTGTCCTGACCGCCGGCTTTGTTGGCCGCCGCGGCGAGCCGGGCGCAGGCCAACGGCAGGTTATCCGATGACATGGCCGCCTGCCACAACGCATCATCATCGAGCATGCCGGTGAGGCCATCGGAGCAGAGCAGCAGGCGCTGGCCGGCCTCCATCGGCTCGACGAACACATCGACTTCGACCTGCGGCACGTGGCCCATCACGCGGGTCACGACGTTGCGGTGGCGGTGCGTGCGCGCCTGCGCCGAGGTGATCTGCCCACCGGCGACCAATTCGCCGACCAGCGAGTGATCGCTGGTGACCTGTCGAAAGCCGTCCGTGCGGCACAGGTAGGCGCGGCTGTCGCCCACATTGGCGATGTAGGCGATGTCTTCGAGCACCAGCGCCCAGACCAGCGTGGTGCCCATGTCGTTCTGCATCTCTTGCTTGAGCCGGTAGATGGCGCGGTTGGCGGCATTGGTCGTTTCAACCATCCAGACGGTGGGATCGGTAAAGGGGACGGTGCCGGAATTGAGGTAAGGGAAAATGGCTTCTTGCTGCGCGCGGATGGCAATGGTATCGACGGCGGTCTTGCTGGCAATTTCGCCGGCGGCCTGCCCGCCGACGCCGTCGGCCACGGCGTACACGCCGATGGGCAGCCCGACCGAGTTGGTGATGCGGTTGCACTCGACCACCAGCAGACTGTCTTCATTGACCTTGCGCACGCGGCCGGGCTGGGTGATTCGCCCCGAGATCAGATCGACGCACAGCGAATAGCTGCTCCCGTTTTGCGTGTCTTCTGGCATCTCGATGGGGCCGGGCAAGGGGGCACGGCAGCGGGTACAAAACTGTACTTGATCTAGGTTTTCGGTTCCACATTCGGGACAAATGGACACCATCGTCGCTCCTTCTCCGCCGCGCAAATTGCGCATCCCCCATACCGGACGATGTTCGGCCGCTCAGAAACCAGAGCAGAAAGCCTGATTTCTTGCAGCTTCAAGCCAGTATATCACGAAAACAAGGCAAATGCAACCTGACTTGCGATTATGTTAGATTGAAAACCCTTTGCGTTTTCGCTTGCAGGCGAGTATAATAGCGCTGATTCTCAATGGAGGGCCTTTATGCGGCAGCTCTTTCCCTTTACAGCCATTGTCGAACAAGAAAAGATGAAGCGAGCCTTGATCCTCAACGCGATCAATCCCAAGATCGGCGGCGTGCTCATTCGCGGCGAGCGCGGCACGGCCAAGTCGACGGCGGCGCGCGCGCTGGCCGCGCTGCTGCCCGACATCGAGGTGGTCGAGGATTGCGCGTTCAACTGCGCGCCCGACGCGCCGGAACTGCTGTGCGATCACTGCCGCCGGCGCATCGAAGAACAGGAAGCCCTGCCGGTCGGCCGCCGGCGCACCCGCTTTGTCGACCTGCCGGTGAGCGCCACCGAGGATCGCGTGGTGGGCACGCTGGACATCGAAAAGGCGATCCAGACCGGGCAAAAGCACTTTGAACCAGGCCTGTTGGCCCAGGCCAACCGTGGGCTGCTCTACGTGGACGAAGTGAACCTGCTGGACGATCATGTGGTCGATCTGCTGCTCGACGCGGCGGCGATGGGAGTCAATGTGGTGGAGCGCGAAGGCATTTCGTTCCAGCACCCGGCGCAGTTTATCCTGGTGGGGACGATGAACCCCGAAGAGGGCGAGCTGCGCCCGCAGTTGCTCGACCGCTTTGCGCTGTGCGTCGAGATTGAGGGGCTGCACAACCCCGGCGCCCGCGTCGACGTGCTGGAGCGGCGTATCCAGTTTGAGGAAGACCCGGACGGTTTTTACGAAGAATGGCTGCCCTACGAGCGCGAAATGACGCTCAAGATCGCGGCCGCACGGCAAACCCTGCCCCAGGTGCAGTACTTGCCGCTGGATTTGCGCCTGATCGCCGAACTGACTGCCAGCTATCACGTCGACGGGCATCGCGCCGACATTGTGATTCTCAAAGCGGCGTTGGCCAATGCGGCTTTTAACGGGCGCAACGAAATTCACGAGATCGATATTTTGCAGGCCGCCGAGCTGGCTCTGCCGCACCGCTTGAAAAAGCACCCCTTTGAAGACACCGAAACCAGCCTGCAAAACCTTCAGGCCCGCCTGGACGACGCGCAGAACCGCGTCGAGATGCAGCAAGAGCAGGCCGGCGCGGGTGAAGGTGAAAAAAAAACGTAACTGAGGCCCAGGAGGCCGGGGATGATGCCAGCGCCGAGCCAGGCACAGAGCCGGACGCCGGGGCTGCCGTCCCTCGGCCCGGCGAGCAAAGCACGTCACCGGTGCAGGCCGACCCGCAGGCCGGTGAGCGACGGATCGCCGTGGGAGAAGAATTTTCACCGCGCCGCCTGAACACGCCGCTGGATCGCATCACCCGCCGCTCGGCGGGCAAGCGTTCTGTGACCAAGACGCATCGCAAGCGCGGGCATTACATCCGCAGCCGCCTCCTGCGCGAAGACGAGCGCGCCACCGACATTGCTTTTGACGCCACCTTTCGCGCCGCGGCCATCCACCAACAGGAACGCCGCGGAGAAGGCAAGGCTTTTTCCGTCCACGTGGACGATTTGCGCCAAAAAGTGCGCGTGCGCCGCGCGGCCAACTGCATTCTGTTCACTGTCGATGCCAGTTGGAGCATGGCCGCCGCCGAACGCATCCAGGCCACCAAGGGGGCCATCCTCTCGCTGCTCAACGACGCCTATCAAAAACGCGATTCGGTGGGGCTGGTGGTGTTTAACAAGGACCACGCGCGGGTGGTGCTGCGCCCCACGTCCAGCGTCGACCTGGCGCAAAAGCGGCTGCGCGACATCCCGGTGGGCGGCAAGACGCCGCTGCCGCACGGGCTGTGGCTTTCGTACCAGGTCTTGAGGCAGGAGCTGCGCCTCAACCCGCAGTTGATGCCGTTGATGATCTTGCTCACCGATGGCGCCGGCAACGTGGCCATCGCCAGCGATTCGCCGCGCCAGGAAGCGCTCCAGTTTTGTGCGTTGTTCCGGCAAAGCCCGATCCGCTCGGTGGTGATCAATATGGAGCACATTGCGTTCGATCGCGGCCTGGCGCAAGAACTGGCCGATGCGCTGGGCGGCCCCTGCTACCGGCTGGAAGAACTGCGTGCGTCGTCGCTGGTGCAGACGGTGCGGGCCAGCCTGCCCGCTCTGGCTTGATTGATTTGCCTTTACCGGGAAAACGACTATAATACAGGTTGTTCGGGGAGTAGCGCAGATGGCTAGCGCGCACGGTTCGGGTCCGTGAGGTCGTGGGTTCAAATCCCACCTTCCCGACAGACGGCAACCAGAGACGGCACGGAGTTCTCAAAAGGGTATTCCGTGCCGTCTTGAG
>CAYRXM010000134.1:10960-13710 GCA_964428175.1 uncultured Anaerolineae bacterium | reverse complement strand
AGTCTACTCAGGAGACGTTCCATGCTCAACCTTTCATTTTCGCCAGTGTGCAGTTACCTATACAATCGTCGTCACCAATGCCGGTTCTTTTGCCCAGGTTGATGGGGTGATGGTCTCAGACGCGCCGCCGGCCGGCGCTTTCCAGGGGCTTGGGTGGACATGCCAGTCTTCGCCCGGCTCTTCTTGCGGCGCAACCACAGGCTCCGGGCCGCTCAGCCATTCGATCGCGCGCCTGGCGCCGGGCGGTGTGGTCACGTACACGCTGGTTGGCACGGTTGCCCCGTCGATGACGCTCGCATCGCTTTCCAATACGGCGCGCGTTGACGTGCCGGCCGGCTATGCGGACTTGGACCCGGCCAACAACCAGGACACAGCCCTGGTCGTGCTGCTGCCGCGAGCCGATCTGAGCCTGCACAAATCAGCCGCACCGCAGCCGGCGTTGGCTGGAGCCGTTCTGACCTACACGCTCGTCCATACCAATACTGGGCCGTCGTATGCACGCTCGATCACGTTGACCGACCAACTCTCCACTGGCGTCACTTTTGGCGGCGTGCTGCCCGGCAGCGCTTCGCCGACCAGCGTTACGTCGTCGCCGGAGGGACAGGTGCTGGTCTGGACCTGGTCTGAACTTGCTGATGGCGCCGTCGTCACCACCCGCTTTACCGTGACCGTGCATGCCGATGTGCTGGATGGGGGCGTCATTGCCAACACGGCGACGATTACCAGCCGCGTTGGCGACCCGGACAGCGACAACAACCAAATGTCCATCAGCACGGCGGTGCAGGTCTGGGCCGATCTGACCGTCGTCAAGTCGGTGCAAGGGCTGGCCCTGGCCGGTGAAACCCTGACCTATACCATCAGCTATGCCAACCTCGGCCCGGCCTTGGCCCGCGAGGTTTACATCACCGACACGCTGCCTTTCAGTGTGACCTGGGGCGGCGTGGTCAGCCAGGATATTACGGATCGAGAGACAAGTTTGCCCGATTGGGTGCGCTGGTACACGCCCTCATTGGCGCCCGGCGTGGCCGGCCAGATCGTCTTTACCGTCATCGTGGCGGATGATCTGCCCGTTCAAACGCGGATCACCAACACGGCGCGCATGTCGAGCAGTGTCGCCGATCCCAATCTGCCCAATGAGGCGGTTGTGGAAACCGATGCGGGGGTCAAGGTCGATATTGCGCTGCGGAAAACGGTCAACACGACAACGCCTTTTATCAGCGATTTGATCACCTATACGGTGGTGGTCAGCAACGAGTCTGTCGCTGCGGCAACCGGCGTGGTCGTCAATGATGGCCTGCCCGACAGCCTGACTTTTGTCAGCGCGGCCGTTACGGCCGGTACGTATAATTCGGCCAATGGCGACTGGACCATTGGCCCACTCGCTGCCGGGGCGCAGGTGACGCTTACCCTGGTCGCTTCCGTCAATGGCAGCAGCGCCATCGTCAATGTGGCCCAAGTGATCGAAACGAACGAGCCTGACTGGGACAGCACGCCCAATAACAACATATCGAGCGAAGACGATCAGGATTCGGTTACCATCTATCCGGTCAACCGCGCGCCCGAGCTGGACGCATCCTACAGCCCGGCATTGACGGCGATCATTTCCACCTCGCTGCCGCTGACCAACACCGCCGACACCGTCGCCGACATTGTGGTCGATGGTTCGATCACCGACGCGGATGGCCCGGCCGTCAAGGCGATTGCCATTGTCGATGCCGATGGTTGCGGCATTGGCATCTGGCAGTATTCGCGCAATGGCGGCCTGACCTGGACTGCGGTTGAACCGGTGAGTACAAGCAGCGCTTTGCTTTTGGGGCCAACCGACCAGGTGCGCTTTAACCCCGACGGATCGGGATCTCGCACATGCACATTCGAATTCCGCGCCTGGGATCGGTCTGCCGGTGTTGCGGGAACCAAGGTCGATACTACATCGGCGGGAGAGAGCACACCCTATAGCGTGACCACCGACACGGCCAGTATTGCCGTTGAATAAGGAGCAATACCTATGCCTGTTTACGGAAAAAGAACTCAGGTGCCTGTTCGTTCTCCACTGCCTCATCACGTCAAGGCGACGTCGGCACGTGCGACAGCGCCAGGGTTGTCGCCGCTTCAGCGCGATGTTTTGGCCTTGCAGCGCGCGGCTGGCAACCAGGCCGTGGGCGGCCTGATCCAGGCCAAACTTGTGGTCGGCGCGGCCGGCGACCAGTACGAGCAAGAAGCCGATCGCGTGGCCGGGCGGGTGATGAGTATGCCGGCGCCGGTTGTTGCCAGCCAGCAGGTGGGCGGCGTGCAGCGGCAAGAAGAAGAAGAATTGCAAACCAAACCGCAAAATGAAACGGCCAACCAGGTCATTGCAAACATCCAGAAACGCTAAGCTGACGACAGGAAAAGAAAAATGGCAGATCAAAAGGTATCAAGCAAGCAGTCCCTCGACTCACTGCACAAGCAGGTCAGGTCCGGTCTTGCGCTGTCGGAGGCGACCCGAGTGTCGCCGGTGTCTGTGACAGAAACACTCCAGCATGTGGTTGTCGATCCGCGGCAGGCCCGCCCGGCGCAGATACTGGCTTTGCAGCGTGCGGCTGGCAACCAGGCCGTGAGCGGCCTGATCCAGGCCAAACTTGTGGTCGGCGCGGCCGGTGACCAATACGAGCAAGAAGCCGATCAGGTGGCCGAGCGTGTGCTCAGTATGCCCACGCCGGTGAGCCAGCCATCAACCGGCAGTGTGCAGCGGCAGGAGGACGAGGAAGAGC
>CAYRXM010000134.1:0-10860 GCA_964428175.1 uncultured Anaerolineae bacterium | reverse complement strand
TTCAAATGTCGACGCTTCAGCGCCAGGAAGAAGAAGAGGAAATACAGACCAAGCCTCTGGCTGCCTCAATCACTCCACTCATTCAGCGCCAGGAAGATGAGGAAGAGCTTCAAATGTCGACGCTTCAGCGCCAGGAAGAAGAAGAGGAAATACAGACCAAGCCCCTGGCTGCCTCAATCACTCCACTCATTCAGCGCCAGGAAGATGAAGAGGAAATCCAGATGGCACCGCTCCAGCGCCAGGATGACGAGGAAGAACCGCTCCAGATGGCTCCGCTTGTGCAGTTGCAGCGTGCCGATGGCAGCTTTGACCCCGGCAGCGAGTTCGAGCAGCGCTTGAGTAGCACCCATGGCGATGGGCGTTCGTTGCCGTCTGCCCTGCGCGCCGAGTTCGAACCCAGGTTCGGCGCCGATTTCAGCGGCGTGCGCGTGCATACCGACAATACTTCTGCCATATTGAATCGTCAATTGAGCGCCCAGGCTTTCACCCACGGCCTGGATATCTATATGGGCGCCGGCAGATACGTTCCCGGCACGACCGCCGGCAAGCGGCTGCTGGCCCACGAGCTAACCCACGTGGTACAACAAACCGGGCCGCAGCGACTCAGCCGCCAGGCGGCCCAGGTGCAGGTAAGGCTCAGACAGCAGGATGGCGGCGCTACGATAGCAAGAGCACCCAAGGTGGTATGGCAAAACAACCCGCTCTATGAACCCAAACAGGAATCCAAGTGGCATGAGAATCCCTTATACGAGCCGAAACAGCCCGCCCCGGTGCAGGGCAAACTGGGCGCCGTGCGCGACAAGACCCACACACGGCTGGTGGCGGGTGCGCTGACCGGAAGCGCGGACGCACAGGCGAGCCAGATCGGCAAAAGCCCAATGCACACCCAATATAACAAGGGCCAGATCATCCGTGTTTCTACGGTCGAGACGGAACATATCAAGGACAAGGATAACAAGACGGTGGTCTGGTATCGCGTGGCCGGCACGACCAACGAGTATATCCGCGCCGAAAAAGTGCTTCTCGGCATTGGACCTGGTTCCGGAGAAATGAAGGAAGATCAGGACAGCAAGGTCGAGCAGGGCTTTGCCGTGACCAAGTGGGCCGGCGAAGCGATGACGTCGGCCGACGACCGGCTGCTTGACCATCTACGCGGCCTGACCGCCGAGAAAGAAAAGGCCGGCGACGCAGGCTTTTCGAAAACCAAAGAATTGTCCAACATCACCTACGGAGAAGGCGCAGCCTGGACAGGCAGCGGCCTGCTGGGAATGGCGGTGGCCCTGAAAGACCTGTGCAGCGATGACAAATCGGCGGCGGAGCGGGTTGAGGCTGCATTCAACTATCTCGCCTCAGGAATGGGCGTCACCGGCGGCGTCGCCCAGATCATCGGCGAAGCCAAGTCTTCGGACCTCGCTGTTGGCGTGAGCGGCTTTGCCATGGGCTTTCAAGAGTTCTTTGCCGGCATAGCCAATTTGGTCAAAACGGCCAAGAGCGGGGTGGACATGATCAAGATGGTCGCCGAGCAAGTGAAAGGTGAAAAGAGCCACAGCCGAGACGAATGGGTACATGCCGGAGCCGAACTGCTGCAAGGCGCATTGGAGACGCTCAAGAGCGCCGCCAGAACTGCCCGCGCGATCAACGAAGCCATATTGGGCGTTCAAGGAGCCAGCCAGGCGGTCACCAGCACGGTTTCACAGTTTACGTCCAGCTTTGCGCTGGGGCTCGACATTGCCATCGCCGCGGTCAAATCGGTTTTTCAGGGCTACTATTTGGCCGTATCAGCCCGGCAGTGGTGGCTGATGAACCAGCGCAAAAAAGAACTCGAGGGCGACCTGACGCAAAAATATAGCAAAGAGCAGGTCAAGGAGGCGCGGAGCGAGTTCGGGCACGGCGAAGCGATGAAAGCCACCCTGGATCAGCTGATCGCCAAGAACCAAAAAGCAATTGCTGCCAAGCAAGACACAATACTCAAAATGTCGCTCAAAGGGCCGCAGTGGCTGCTCAAGAGGCGAGTGAATAAGGCTCAAACCCTGCAGGACGAAATTTCTGCGTTGGAAGAACAGAACAAAAAATACAAGACGCAGAAAGCCCAGGTAGAGAGTGATCTCAAGGTGCGTGAGACGGCTCGCAAAGAGATTTCCGAGGCCGACATTGCCGACCTGCCGGAAGCCGACGCCTCAGCGCCGGGCTTGCCCACCAGGACTGATCTGGCCGAAGTGGAACTGGTCAGCGAACTCGGCGCGGCCAACCAAAAGCGGGTCATCCGGCAGTCCATTCACATTGGTGCCAACCTGGTGCAGATCGCCGGCAGCATCGCCGCTTTTGTATCCGGCCCCGGCGCGCCGGCGGCAATTGGCCTGAAGGCGGCGGCGGCCGGCGTCGAGACCAGCCTGCCGTTCTTCCGGGCGCTCAAGCAGTTTGGCCGGAACATCGCCGCCAAGAACATGGCCACCGCCGGCAAGAAAGGGATTGCCGGCCACATCTTTAACGCCGACAAATCAACTGCGGCCAAGCTGCAAGCCCGCAAGCGGCATGCCGTGCTGATCCTGACTATGGTTGCCGGGTTGAACAATCTCATTCCCAAGGAAACCAAGCCGGAAAAAGCGCAGTTGGACGCGCTCAGGGCGCAGATGAAACGCGTCGAGGGTTATATCGAGGCCACCGGCTGCGATCCGGCCAAACTTTACCGGGCCAACGGCAATCCGCAGCAGCAGATCAAGATACTTGTCGAAGAGATTTCCAAGCGCGAATTTTGACAATCTAATTTGAGGATGGAATGGAGCAGCACACAATGAACGAAGGACAGATCCATGCACGGCATCTTGCCGAGTTGGGACATCTCGAAGCGATCGTCACCGGGATGGGCTACCCGGCGCAACTCCTTGAGCGATCTCCGCAGCTCGCTTTCCACACACTGCTGGTTGGCCTTGAACCCGACGCCCGCAGGCGACCCAAGCAGATGGCGCTCACCTTTTATCCTGTGGGCGAAGAAACGGTCGAAAACACGCTGTTCTTGCAATATTTTGTCGATCTGCCGTTCGACGTGAGCCATGAAGGAACGGCCCGGGTCAGTGAACTGCTGCCGGACATCAACAACAAACTCGTCGTAGGGCATTTTGGGGTCACCGCCGGGCAAAACAGGCTGCACTATCGCTACATTCAAGCCTTGCCCGCCGATCGGATCATTGCGAGAGAAGCGGTCGAGGACGTGATCGTCATGGTCAGTTACACGCCTCTGCTGTTCGAAGAGATTCTGGAGGAACTCGCAGAAGGCCAGGTTTCGCTCGCACAGGCGCGCATACGTTTGGAAGCCGGATACGCCTGATTCAAGCTACACAGGGTCACACAATCTGCCGCAAAACCCAGCGTCCGGTAGCCAACTCGCTCAGTTCATCGGCCAACGCCTGCGCCGTCGCATAGCGGTCGGCCGGGTCTTTGGCCATCGCCCGCTCGACAATAGCCTGGCACTGCGCGGGCAGCCCGGAGGCGAAATCCTTCAACCGGGGGACCGGCGCGTCCAGGTGCATCAGCGCCACCTTGTGTGGCGTTTCGGCCTGATAGGGGGGACGTCCGGTCAATGCGTGAAAAACGACTACCCCCAGTGAATAGATGTCACTGCGTGCATCCACACCCCAAGATGTGGATGCTTGTTTTGTCCCCAGCCTGCGCTTCAGACCGCTCCAGAGTAGACGCAGCCCCGAATGATCCCGCTGCTGTTCCATCAACCCTCGCGCCTGTTCGGGGCTTATATAATCCGGCGTGCCCGCCGCAAACTGCTTGCCCGTTAATCCCGATGCTGCCTCTGCCATCACCGCAATGCCAAAATCCGACAAAAAAGCCTGCCGCTCGGTGTTGAACAAAATATTGGCCGGCTTGACATCGCGGTGGACGATCTGCATTTTGTGCGCCTCGTCCAACGCCGCCGCGATGCGGTTCACAATCAATGAGAAGTTGCGCAGCCGCAGCGGCCCCTGGGCCAGTTGCTGGGCCAGCGTGCCGCCCGGCAAATACTGCATCACGATAAAGGGCTGCCCTTCGTGTTCGCCAAAATCGTACAGCCCGACAATGCTTTCATGGCGCAGCCGGGCCACCATCTGCGCCTCGCGGTGAAATAACTCGCGAAACCCCGGATTCCGGGTCAACTGCCCCGGCAGCACCTTGATCGCCACTTGCCGGTCGATCAGCGGATCGTAGGCCAGGTATACCACCGCCATTCCACCGCGGCCCAGTTCGCGTTCCACCCCGTAGCGCCCGATGAAAAACTCGCCCGCTTGTGCTGCCGTTGCGTCCAGGTGGATTTCGGCGCGCCGCGTGACCGGCCGATTCATTTCATCCACCGCCACCGCCAGCTTGTGCAAAAAACCGCGTCCGCCGAGAATGTCCTCCAGGTGCTGTGCCAGATCGCCGGCTTTCGCATAGCGAATATCAGATACCACTCCCATCGCCCAATCGATCACCACCTGCAAAGCAGCCGGCAAGTCAGGGCGGGCAACAGACAGCCGCGGGATCGGCGCATCCAGGCGCGCTAACGCAGTATCCAGGCTGGTTTCGGCCTGGAAGGGGGGGCGGCCGGTCAGCATGTGATACAGGATCGCTCCCAATGAATACACATCACTGCGAGCATCCAGCCTGGGCGGCGACTGTGTGTGCAACGCCTGTGCTTGCTCCGGGCTGAGATAGGGTGACAGTTCCTCGTCGAGTTCGTCTGCGAGCACCGCAGCAAGGGAAGGAATAGCAAAGTCGGAGAGGTAGGCCAGCCCTTCTGCATCGAACAAGATGTTGCGCGGTTTGAGTTGGCCATGGACGATGCCTTGCGCATGCGCGCTGTCCAGCGCCTCGGCGACGCGCGCGACAATCGACTGCACTCGCGGCAGAGGTAGCGGCCCGCCGTCCAGCAGGGCCAGGAGTGTACCGCCGGCCATCAAGGGCATAACCACATAGGGGCGATCTTGATGCTCGCCATAGTCATAGACCTGGACGATGGCGGGGTGATCGAGCGCGGCGATAAGCTTGACCTCGCCGAGCACCTGGGCGCGAAAAACACTGTCGGTGACGAGGTGGGGGGAAAGGAGTTTGATCGCCACACTGCGGTCGAGTTCGGGATCATGGGCGCGATACACCGTATAGTGACCGCGCTCGCCCAGCATCTCGCGCACGATATAGCGGTCGATTCGCTCGCCGGCGTCCGGCTCTGCGCTGGTCATGGCCGGTGTGGGGGGGGCAACCGGCGGTACGGCGGTCATGTCGATGGCCGTCGCCGCGTGACCGGGGACTTGCTCTGAAGCGGCTTCCGCCTCGTACCTGAGGCTCACCGTGCCCAACTGGACGATGTCTCCCGCTTTGAGCCGGGCGCGCCTGACGCGGCGGTTGTTGACCCGCGTGCCCCGCGCCGAATCCAGATCGAGCACCGTGCATCCGTCCGCGTCAAGCTCGATCCGCGCGTGCGCAGCCGACAGCCCCGGCGCGTCGAGGATCAGATCGCTGGGCGCGGCGCTTCCGATCACAGTAATCGCCTGGGTCAGAACGATTTCCTGGCTGACAGCATCTCGCTTTGTCGAGTGAAGGCGCAGCGTGAACCGGGCATACCATCGCATCGGTGCAGCCATCCGCTTCAAATGCGCAGCCGGCTCAACGCCTCGCTGCGCAAGACGAACGTCCGTTCGTCGACTTGATCAAGTCGTTCGTCGTGCATGTAGGATGTTACATCTATGTTTTTGAGCAGGCGAATCTCTTGTACATAAGGGGGCTCGAGGATCAAAGGGGGGATGTCGCCGATGTGTCGGGTCGCTTCCGCTGCCGTCTCACGGATCAGCTTGCTTGCCCGCGCCGGAGAGAGGTGGATCGCCATTTCGATGCCGCGCCCTTCTTTGACCGCTGCGCCATAGATGTTGGGTACCAAGTCGCGCGCCTCGGCTACGGCCCGGTCATCGCCCGAGATGAACACGGTGGGAATGCCCAGGCTGCCGGCCAGCGCCGCCCGGCAGCCAAATTCGCCCATCGGAATGCCATTGAGTTTATAGTATTCGACCGTCTTGGAACTGTAAGTGTGGCTCAACGGCGCGTTGGCCGTGCCGGCCATCGCATGCTGGCCGACAAAAAAAAGCGCGTCAAAACCTTCGTCGAGAAAATAAGGCGGCGCGATGGGGCCACGCGGGATAAATCGCGCTTGAGGATGCAGCCGTTCGACGTCGATGCCGCCGCTGCCGTGTCCGTCCCAAACTACCACGTCGGCCCGTGGTTCGGCGTCGAGAATGCCGTCGATGGCGGCATTGACTTCGGCGGTCAGCAGACGCATTGCCTGTTCGTTGAGCGGCCCACGTTCGCGCGTTTGCTCCCAGCGCTGCACGCCGGCGACGCCCTCCAGGTCGGTGATGATGTAAAGTTTGATCATTTTTCGATGCGCGAGAGAAAGCCGAGCAAAATGGCCCGCATTGAGGTAACGTACACGGTAAACCCGGCTTCGCTGTCCACCTTGACTGTGACCTGCCGTACCTGCTCCCACATCGCCAGCTCGTCTTCCATCCTCACTGCTTTGAGCGCTGAAGAGACCTGTTGCAGCCAGGCCTCCAGCAGGTTGGACTCGCGGGCCTCCTGCGGCGACATTTTCTCGATCAGCATCTGGCCCGCCTTGCTCAGCAGGTCGAGCATTTCCTGTTTATAGTTCATTTCCGAGTCTCCTTTTCAACGGTGTGAATCATGCCCACCAGCATGGCCCGCATACCCATCCCGTAGGCATCAAAAGCCGGCCGTTCGTGCAGCGTAACCTCGATCTTGCGCACCTGCTCCCAGATGCGCCGTTCGAACTCCATATCGGTGATTTCGAGCGTCGAGGCGACCTGCTGCATCCACACTGCAAAAATGTTGGATGCGGCAAACTCTTCCGATGAAACCTCTTGCGTCATTCGATCGTATGCATCGAGCAAAGATTCAAGCGCTTCCAGTTTACGGCTTGTGCCTTCTGCCATTTTATGGACTCCTTTCGACGGTCATCATGCTAACCTCATTTGGACGCACGTCCAAAGGTTTCGGTCAATTCGCCCAACCACCCGGCGATGCCGTCGTACAGCGCACCGGGCCAGTATCGCCAGGCCCAGTTGCCACCGCCCAGCGTGCCGGGGGTATTCATCCGCGATCCACCGTCCAGTTTGAGCAAATCTTGCAAGGTGACAACCGCCGTCTGGGCAATCGACGCGAAAGCCAGGTGCATCAGCCCCCACACAACGTCGCCCGCGTCGCGGCCCAGGTAGCGCAGCACGAACGCGCGCTCGTGCGCGGGCAAGGCATTAAACCAGCCGACCGTCGTGTCGTTGTCGTGCGTGCCCAGGTAAACGACGTAATCGCTGCCCTCATAGTTGTGGGGTAGATACTCGTGATAGACGCCTTCGGAAAAGGCAAAGTGAAGCACCTTCATCCCCGGTAATCCGACGCGCTTGCGCAGCGCGCGCACCTCGTCGCTGATGATGCCCAGATCTTCGGCGATGATTGGCAGTTCCTCGCCAAAGGCGCGGCGAAATGCCTCGAACAAATCGTCGGCGGGGCCGGGCAGCCAGCGCCCGTGGATCGCCGTCGGTTCGTCGGCGGGGATTTCCCAGTAATCCTGAAAGCCGCGAAAGTGATCGATGCGCAAAATGTCGACCATTTCGAGCACCGAGCGGATGCGCTGCACCCACCAGGCATAGCCGTCGGCAGCGAGCATATCCCAGCGATAGAGCGGGTTGCCCCAGCGCTGCCCGGTGGCGCTGAAATAATCGGGCGGCACGCCAGCGACGACGGTCAGTTGGCCCCGATCATCCATATACAAGATGTCCGGCGCGGCCCAGGCGTCGGCGCTGTCCGGCGCGACAAAAATGGGGATGTCGCCGATAATCTTGATCCCGCGCTCGTTGGCATACTGCCTGACCTGCGCCCACTGGCGGAAGAACTGGAACTGGGTATACTTGAAAAAATGAATCTCGTCGGTCAGTTCTTTGCGCTGCTTGTCCAGCGCCTGCGGCTTGCGCTGGATCAGATCGATCTCCCACATGTTCCACGGTGCGCCCTGGTGCACGTCCTTGAGCGCCATAAAGAGCGCAAAATCGTCGAGCCAGTGGGCCTTGTCGGCGCAAAAAGCCTCGAAAGCCTGCCGGCGCTCAGGCGACGCGACTGCCTTGAACCGCCGCGCGGCCTGGCGTAGTAAATTGGTCTTGTAGGTGATCACTGGCCCAAAATCGACCCGGTGGGCCGGAAACGCCGGCGTGTGGGCCAGGTCTTGCCCAAGCAAGTCGCCTTCATCGACCAGTGCGTGCAAGTTGATCAGCAGCGGGTTGCCGCCATGCGACGAAAACGAGGCATACGGCGAATCGCCAAACCCGGTTGGGCCGAGGGGCAGCACCTGCCAAAGGCTTTGTTTGGCCGCAACCAGAAAATCGACAAAATAATACGCTTCCTGGCCCAGATCGCCGATGCCGTGCGGGCCGGGAAAAGAGGTGGGATGCAAGAGCACGCCGCTCGTGCGCGATGGGGTCATTCCAACGCCTCCAATTCGTCGATTAGATGGTTGATCGCATCAAACCCGCCCTGCCAGAATGCCGGCGAGGTCATGTCGATGCCGGCTTGGGTGAGGATAAATTCGGGACTTTGGGCGCCGCCGTGTGCCAGAATGCGCAGGTACTTGGGGATAAAGCTGTCCCCTTGCGTCTTGTACTGTTGGTACAAGGCCAGCACCAGCAGTTGGCCGAAACTGTAGGCATAACAATAGAAAGGCACTTCGTAAATGTGCGGGATCGATATCCACTCCCACTTGAACTCATCACTGACCTCGACCGCGTCGCCAAATTGCTCACGTAGATTGTCCAGGTAGGCAGCGCACAATTGGTCGGCGGTCGCGCCCTGTTCGACGATCATCCGATGGGCCTGTTTTTCATAGAGGACGAAATAAGCCTGCCGCTGCACGGTGGCGTAGGCATCGTCGATGGCATTGACCAGCAAGTCGCGCCGCACGGCAGTGTCCGGCTCTTCGGCCAGCAAGCGGTCAGTGAGCAGCTGCTCGGCAAACACCGAAGCCGTCTCGGCCAGCGGCAGCGCCGAGTGAAAAGTCAGCAGCGAGTGCTCGGCGGCCATCAAGGCGTGGACGGCGTGACCCAATTCGTGGGCCAGCGTGCTCACTTCGCTGGCCTTGCCGGTATAATTGACGTGTACCCAGGGCGTCAGGCCGGGCAGCACCCCGTAGCAAAACGCGCCGCCGGCCTTGCCCTTGCGGATTTCGGCGTCGAGGTGATTGTCGGCGAAAACCTGCCGCGCCTGCCCGGCCAGGGTGGGGGAAAACTGCTCAAAGGTATCGAGGATCAGATCGGCAGCCTGTTCGAAAGGATAGGTCTTGTCCGCCGCACTGACCGGCGCATAGATGTCGTAGCGGCGCAGGCGATCCATGCCAAGCCGTTTGGCTTTCCAGCGAAAATAGCGTTGAAAGACGCCCACATTTTCGCGGGCAACCTGGAGCAGGGTTTCCGTCACCGCGTCGGGGATGTCATTGACCAGGTTGCGCACGGCGATGGGCGATGAAAAACGGCGCAAATCAACGTTCTCGGTGGCCCAGTCGCGGACGCGATGGCTGTAAATCTGGGCCAGCACTGCGCCCTGCTCGCCATAGATGCGATACAATTCCTGGTAAGCGTCGGCGCGCAGAGCGGGGCGGGGGTTTCGCGCATAAACCATCAACTCGGCGCGGGTCAATTCTTTTTCTTCGCCATCGACCGTGAGTTTAAAGGCGAATTTGTTGGTCAGCATGGCATAGAGGGTGGTCAGTGCGTTGGCGCCGTTGACATCCTTGAGATTGATGATTTTCTCTTCCGGCTCGGATAGGGTGTGCGGCTTGAAGCGGCGCAGGCTCTCCAGGTAATAGCGGTTGTCGCCGCTGACCGCCAGCAGTCGTTCGGCCGGCGCATCGTCGAGCGATTTCCACCACAGCGAAAAGAACAGGATGCGATTTCGCGCGTCGGTCAGACGTTGGTCCATCTGGCTCTGGTAGCTGAGTGCCTGCTGTGACTGCGTATCCGACGAAAACCACAGATCGCCATAGGCGTGCAGCCGCCCGCCGACGGTGTGAATTTGCTCGACCAACGCCAGAGCATCTAAAAAAGTGGCAACGGGCATGTCCGGCGACAGCTTTTCGCGTAGCAGCTCAAGCTCGAAAACCAGATGCTCAAGTTCATCGACGGCGCGGTCGAAATCCGGGCCATGAGGAGCGGGGAGAAGGGCGGTCAGACTCCAGTGTGTTTGTTTGAAGCAATGTCGTTTCATCCAGATATACCCCCTTGAAAGATAGGGCTATTGTACCACGGATTGGGCAAAAGTTCTAGTGTGGTTTGTGTTTAGCGCCTACTTGGGGTACAATACAGCAATTTTGCTCCAAGGAGGACTCGATGAATTCCGATGTAACCCATGTTCAAGCTTTCGCCAGCCTCGTCCACGACAATGTGAGCAAGGTGATTGTCGGCAAGGAGACCATGATCGAGCAACTGCTCGTTTCTTTGCTTTGCGAGGGGCACGTTTTGCTGGAGGATGTACCCGGTGTCGGCAAGACGATGCTGGCCAAATCATTGGCGCGCAGCCTCGACTGCTCGTTTGCGCGCATCCAGTTTACGCCCGACCTGCTGCCCACCGACATTACCGGCGTGAGCGTGTTCAACCAGCGCACCGCCGAGTTTGAATACCGGCCCGGCCCGGTGATGACGCAAATCGTCCTCGCCGACGAGATCAATCGCGCCAGCCCGCGCACGCAGAGCGCGCTGCTGGAAGCGATGCAGGAGCGCCAGGTCACGGTCGATGGCGTGACCAGATCGGAAGAGCGTCGTGTAGGGAAAGAGTGTAGGATAGGGTGTA
>CAYRXM010000133.1:0-13734 GCA_964428175.1 uncultured Anaerolineae bacterium | reverse complement strand
CCTACACCCTTGCCTACAGATACACCTACAGCCACCAATACTCCAACACCAACCGTAACGGCAACTCCTACACAGACCGCAACGCCTATCCCCACATCAACACAAACATGGACGGTTACGCCATCCCCGATGCTAACTTTGCCCGCCGCAACAAACACGCCAGCGTCAGCAGCCAATTCGATAGTAATTCGCTGGTGGGTCTATCCAGCCATTATCATCACTTTGCTCGTCCTTGTTCTATTCTGGAAAATGATCAGGAAAAAGTGAAAGGATAAAAATGAGCATTTACAAAGAGATATGTCTCAACGGCATCTGGGACCTGCGCGACGAAATCCTCACCTGCCCCCCGGACAGGGCGCGCGCCTTGAGCGTCCAACCCGACGGCTGGATTTCGCAGCCCGTGCCCGGCGACATCCACCAGGGGCTGATCGACGCGGGGCGGATCAAAGAGCCACTGCTGGGGATGAACAGCTTTGACTGTGCCTGGACCGAGCGACGCTCGTGGTGGTTTCGCAAAGCGTTCGACGCTGCAGCAGACTGGCTCCGCGCCGACCGGATCGAGTTGGAAATCGGCGGCCTAGACTCGAACGCCGAGATTTTCCTCAACGGTATTCATATCGGCGCACATCGCAGCACGTTTTATCCGTTTACGGTTGATCTCAAATCCTGGCTACGCGAAGGTGAAAACGTGCTGCTCGTGCGGTTGAGCACAGGCGTGGAAGAGGTGTCGGAAAGCCTGGCTGATTCGATGGACGGCGTCCGCGCCAGCACCGAAGCAGGCAACGGTCGCCCGGAGCGCGGCGACATCCGCCGCGTGGCGGTGCGCAAGCCGCAGTACGCGTTTGGCTGGGACTGGTGCCCGCGCGTCGCCACCACCGCCATCGCCGGTGACGTAACCATCCGCGTCATGAACACGGCCTGCATCCGCGATGTGCGCCTGAACCCAACGCAGCACGGGCAGGACGTGCTGGTCAAGGCCACCCTGACCGTCGATCAATTCCACACGTACAAAACCGTCAAGGGCACGGTCAAACTGACTCTGACCGACGCCGACGGCAACGCTCTCACCGCCAAAACGCGCGCCTTGCTCCGATCCGGCTACACCTATGTCGATCTGACCATCCCGATCAAGGAGGCCCGGCTGTGGTGGCCGAACGGACTGGGACAGCAGCATCTCTATCGAGTGGAAGCGGAACTGATCGTCGGCAAACAAAGCATGGCCTGCCCGGCGTTCGAGTATGGCATTCGCTTCTTGCAACTGGATACCGGCGTCAACCCGGCCACCCAACAATTCGCCGTGATCGTCAACGGCAAAAAGGTTTTCTGCAAGGGAGCCAACTGGATCCCCGCCGATGCAATCTATGCGCGGACGAGCGACGTGCGTTACGAGACACTGATCCGCGAGGCGCGCGAGGCCAACTTTAATATGCTGCGCGTCTGGGGCGGCGGCTGGTACGAGCGGGAGGCGTTCTATCAGGCCTGCGACCGCTGCGGGATCATGCTCTGGCACGATTTCATATTTTCCTGTGCGCCCTACCCCGATCACCTGGACTGGTTCCGCGCGCTGGTCGAGCACGAGGCCGACTATCAAACCCGGCGCTTGGGCAAGCACGCCTGCATCGCGCTGTGGTGCGGCTGCAACGAGAACAACTGGGGCTTTCGCGACTGGTGGCACGAGCAGACGCGGGGCGGCGCGTATCTGTACAATTACTTGCTGCCTGCCGCCGTACAGCGCAACACACCCGAAATTCCCTATTGGAACGGTTCGCCCTACGGCGGCGACGAGCCGAACGCCAGCGACGCGGGCGACAGGCATCACTGGGGCGACTGCATGATGAACCCGGAGATGAGCAAGCGCATCACGCCGGAAGAATACGACCTCTGCACATCGCTGTTTGTCTCCGAATTCGGCTACATCGGCGCGTGCGGCAAGGAAACGACGCTGACGTATCTGGCCGCTCCGGCGGGGCGGCGCGGCGCGCCCGTCGCACGACAGGGCGAGGCGTGGCGGCATCACACCAACACATTCGAAAAGGACACCGTCGAGGCGGGCATCGCCAAGCACTATACCGACCCGGATGGGTTATCGTTCGACGAGTATTTGCTTTACAGTGGGTTGTGCCAGGGGATGATGTACAGTTATGCGCTTGATTCGATGCGCATCCGATCGAACTGTCACGGCAGC
This sequence comes from uncultured Anaerolineae bacterium, assembly GCA_964428175.1. Taxonomy (GTDB): domain Bacteria; phylum Chloroflexota; class Anaerolineae; order JAFGEY01; family JAFGEY01; genus CAYRXM01. The sequence goes on along the minus strand of CAYRXM010000133.1, from coordinate 11,549 downwards.
CTGTTCTGGATGTACGCGGATTGCTGGGGCGAGGTGGGCTGGACAATCATCGATTACTATTTGCGGCGCAAAATCGCGTACTATTATGTGCGCCGCGCCTTTGCGCCGCTGCGGCTGATTTTGCGCGCCGGGGATGACACGGTGCGCGTGGTACTCGCCAACGATACCGCCCAGGACGTGACTTTGCCGGTCGAGTACGGCTACCTGTCGCTCGACGGCAAGCTGGCCGACATGCAGGCGCATCAGGTCACGGTCCCGGCGCTAGCGCGTAGCGAGGTTGCCACGTTCAAAAAGGGCGATTATGATCCCACCAGCGGGCTGTGGTTCGCCCGTGCGTTGGGCCGGAGCGACATTTCGACCGCGCTTTTGCGCGCCGTCGATTACCGGCAGCTCCAGGTCTGCGATCCGCGCCTCCAGGTGAGAGTCGAGCGGATCAATGCCAAAGCGTGCGCCGTCGAGGTGACGGCACACGCCTACGCCCACGCCGTCTACCTCACCCTGCCGGATGAAGCGACGCCGTCAGACAATTACTTTGACCTGCTGCCCGGCGAAACGCGGCGCATCGAGGTGGTGTCGGTACACAGACTCGATCCCAAAGCGATTGCCGTGAGTTGTGTGAACGCCTCGTAACAACCTTCCCGGAAGTTTCAACCTTCCGGGAAGGTCGAATTCTATTCCTTCAAAAACAGCTCGATCACCGGCACAGTCACGTCCGGCTTGCGGATGGGCAGTTCGAGCGTCAGCGTGCTGGCCCCCAGACCGCCCATGGTCGTGTTTTGCGCCTGCTGGTGCGGATCGATCTCACGCATCTTGATCTCGGAAGCGTCGTTGAGCAGTTGGGCGTACGCCACGCGCCCGGCCAGGCCGTCGAGGTGGACGTGGCGGAACGGCCAGGCAAAGAGGTGCAGGTAGAGTCTGTTCCCGTTTTGGGTGTACCGGCAGTCGGGTGGCGGGGTAAAATCGCTGGCCGTGCAGCCATAAATCGAGCGACCGTGCAGGCGCATCCACTCGCCCATGCCGCGCAGCCGCTCGACCGCGCGCGCATCGAATTCGCCGCGCCCGGTCGGACCGACATTGAGCAGCAGGTTGCCGCCCTTGGACACCGTGTCGATCAACATCTGCACCAGCATCTCGGTCGATTTCCAGGTGTACTCGTCGCGATAGTAGCCCCAACTGCCGCTAAAGGTCTGGCAGGCTTCCCACACCACCGGCTTGCCATCGACGGTGAGCCACTGGCGCGGCTGGTACTGCTCCGGCGTCTTGATGTCGCCGCCCTGGGGCAAATCCAGCCGGTCGTTGACAATGATCCCCGGTTGCAGCTCGCGGGTCATCTGGAGCAGCGCCTCCGACTGCCAGTCGTCGCGCCCCTTGCCTTTGCTCCAGCCCCAATCCTGCCCGGCATAAGAAAAGTCGTACCACATGATGTCGATCTTGCCAAAACGGGTGAGCAGCTCGCGGGCCTGACCGTGCAGGTATTGGGCGTATTTGCGTACATCGCGATGTGTCTGCGACTCGCGAAAAGCCACATCGTCGCGCATGGGGTGCAGGCCATCGATCGGAAATTCGGGGTGGCGCCAGTCGATCAGCGAGTGGTAAAAGCCCACCCGCAGGCCTTCGCTGCGAAAAGCATCGACCATCGGGTGCAGCAGGTCTTTGCCCCACGGCGTGTTGGTCGCCTTGTAATCGGTCAACGCCGAATCCCACAGGCAAAAGCCGTCATGATGCTTGCTGGTGACGACAAAATACTTCATCCCGGCGTTCCTGGCCTCCCGAGCCCAGACATGCGGGTCGTAGAGGTCAGGGCAAAAGTGGTCGAAATAGACCTGGTAGCGTTCGTCGGGGATGCGTTCCTGGTTTTTCACCCACTCGTGGCGCGCGGCGAGGGCGTAAATGCCCCAATGGATAAACAACCCGAACCGATCGTGGACAAACCAGCGGGTGTCGCCAATAGTTGGCTCTGGAAATGCAGGCATAGTTCACTCCTTTGTGTTCATCATAGACCGCCGACAATCGACCGCAAACGGCCACTTGCATTCGACAGCGAGGGCGGCGACCCGTCGTCGAATCATTTGGGCACAAGTCCAATTCCTCGCTAAACCTCTTCCGGCGTCTCATCCCAGGGAAAAACTTCTGTCCCCTGGGCCGCCTCGCGGATCGCCGGGTCGTCCGAATAGTGACCGCGCCGCTCGGGGGGGATCAACCCGGCGATGTGGCGCATCATCTCGTGACCAAACTCGTCCAACTGGCGGCGGCGCTCCCGCCCGCGGCCGGAAGCCGTAAAAGGGCCAAACGCCTGGCCGATGCGCACCGTCACCGTGGCCCGCTTGCCCCGGTGGAACATCGGGAACACGTCGAGCAGGCCATCGAACCCCACCGGCAGCAGCCTGGCCCCGGTGCGTGCGGCCAGAAAAGCCGCGCCCGGCCTGGGCGGACGCAGCACCGCCGCCCAATTACCGCCTTCGGGGAAAATACTCAGCACGCCCTTTTGCGCCATCACCGCTTCGGCGGCGCGCAGCGCATCGCGCGAGCCGGTGCCGCGAAAAACGTGATAGCGCCCCCAGATTTCCGGAAGCCAGGCCAACCAGGAAGGCGCGCCCGGGTTGGTACGCCCGCCCACAAACTCGACCTGCCAGGGCATGGCCCGGATCAGGGCTACGGGGTCGAGAAAGCTGAAATGGTTGCCGACCACCAGCAGCGGCCCGCCGGCAGGCAAATTTTCGCGGCCCAGAACGCGAAAATCGCACAAAGCGGCAAACGCAGCCTGGATCATCCGCTTCATCGCCGCACGGATCAGGCTGCGCCTCGGATATTTGAACCTGGTTTTTTCCTCATCCATCTTGGCCCTCCAGCCGCCAATCATAGCGCAATTGCCAGAGGTTGTCAATCCCCGGCGGCCTTCATTGACGGTGAGCGCGCTCTTTGGTATAATGGGGGCAGTTCAGTTTAACACCACACACAGATAAATACAGGTACGGTAGGGAAAAATGGCCGAGCGACAGAGACAAATACTGATCGTCGAAGACGATGCCGAACTGTGCGACCTGCTCGCACAGGCCGTCAAAGACATTACCAGCAATTATGAGGTCAGGACCGCCAGCAATGTCGATGAGGCGATGGTCCAGGTGCGCCGCTTTCAGACGCTGCAAAAAGCCTTCGATCTGGTGATCACCGACATCAAGATGGCCGGTTTGAGTGGGCTGGAACTGCTCGAAGTGCTCAACTCGATCTCGCCGCAAACCAGGACCATCGTGATGACGGCCTACAACTCGGCCGAGCTGGCCGAACGCGCGCAAGCGTTGAACGTCTATGCCTACCTGACCAAACCTTTTATCATTTCCGAGTTCAGGCAGCTCATCCAGCAGGCGATTTCTCCCGAACAAGCACCGGCTGCGGCAGATACGCCCGCCGCCGGACTGGCGCTTTCCGGCGCACAGACGCACGCGGTTCACCAACAACTGTCTGCACTGCGCCAGACAGCCGGGATCAATGCGGCCTTGCTGATAGACAGGGCAGGTAAACTCGTCGCCGCCGACGCACAGGAAGCGGAGGTGCGCCTGGACAACCTCGGCGAGGCGCTGCTCATTGCCCAACGACATGTCGAGCAGCAAATCAACGCCGCCCTCGACACACAGGCGTCCATCGAGCAGAGCTATTTTGGCACCAAATCACTGAGCATCTGCATCTATCGCATCACGGACGATTACTTTGCCGGGGCGATCTTTGGCCCGGCCGTTCGAGAAAGCCAGGTCTGGTATTATATGCGCGATGCCGCGCCAGGAATCAAGGCAGCGCTGAGCGCAACCGAACGCACCGAACCGCCGGCCGAATCAAGGCGCAGTCTCAAAGACGAGTATATGGCGATGGTCGATCAGTATTTCAGCGGCGACGCCCGACGCCGGCGGCAGCGAGAACAGCCGGAAAGCGGGCCGCAAGAACCCGAACAACCGGTCGAACCCGCGCCAAAGTCCAGGCGCGGCAAGGGCAGCGAACGCAGACCGGCAGCGGCGCGCACCCCGGCGACCAGGCGAGACTCGACAGACGAAACGCCAGAGCCGCCCCCACCCAGCGCCCCGGTCATCGAACCGCTGCTTCCCGACCCACTGACCAACGTCGAGGTGCAGGAAGCTGATCTGGAAGCGATCCAGGGCATCGACTGGAGCCTGGACGCCGATATGGATTGGAGCGAACTGGTTTCCGAGACCGACCAGGGATTCAGAGGAATGACGCTGGAAGAAGCGCAACAACAAGGCGTCGATCTGGGACAGGTCGCGCCTGTAGAACAGGCCGGCGCGCCGGCCGTCCTCGACGAACAAGAAGAGGCCGCGCTGGAGAAAATCGACTGGAACCTGGATGTCAAGACAGATTGGGATGCCCTCGTTTCGGAAACGGATCAGGGGATCGAGGGCATCAGCATCGAAGAAGCCAAAAAGCAAGGTCTGCTCGGCAACCTGCCCGTATAACCCCGATCAACCGGCGTCTGGGCCGGTGATGACCTCATACACCAGCGGCGGCGGTTCGAGCGGCGCGTCAGCCCACTTGTATGCCGTCAAAAGCCGCTGCTGCGCAGCCTCCAGGCCATCCCGGCTGTTGGCGTGGATGGTCAACAGCGGTTCACCGGCCCGCACCTCGGCGCCGACCTTTGGCCCCAGCACGATTCCCACCGCGTGATCGACCGGATCGCCCTTTTTCAGACGCCCTGCCCCCAACTCGACCGCAGCAAGGCCGACCTCCATCGCATCGATCTCGGCAACAAAACCCGACCGCGGCGCAGGAACAGCCTCGACGATGGACGCCCGGGTCAGAGCAGGCGGATCGCCGAGCGCGGACACGTCGCCTCCCTGGGCGGCGATCCAGCGCATAAAGGCGTCCAGCGCCTGCCCGCCGTCGAGCGCAGCAGCGAGCTGCACCCGCGCCGCCGCCGTGTCGCCGGCCAAACCGCCGAGGATCAGCATTTGCCCGGCCAACGCCAGGCAGTGCTCGACCAAATCGGCCGGGCCGCGCCCACGCAGCGCGTCCAGCGCCTCGATCACTTCCAGCGCATTGCCCACCGCAAGCCCCAACGGCTGGCTCATGTCAGACAGCACCGCCGACACGCGCCGCCCTACCCCCTGCCCGATCTCGACCATAATCTGCGCCAAAGCGCGCGCCTCGTCGAGCGTTTTCATGAACGCGCCGCTGCCGGTCTTGACATCCAAAACAATCGCGTCGGCGCCGGCGGCGATCTTTTTGCTCATGATCGAGCTGGCGATCAGCGGCAGCGAAGGCACTGTGCCGGTCACGTCGCGCAGCGCATACAGATTGCCGTCGGCGGGGGCCAGGTCGGCGGTCTGCCCGGCGACGACCAGGCCCACATCGCGCAGCTGCTTTTTGAATGCCGCAATGCTCAACGAGACGGTATAGCCGGGGATCGATTCCAGCTTGTCCAGCGTGCCGCCGCTGAACCCCAACCCGCGGCCGCTCATCTTGCCCACCGGCAGCCCGCACGCCGCCACCAATGGCGCGACCACCAACGTCGTCTTGTCGCCCACGCCGCCGGTCGAGTGCTTGTCGACCACCAGCGGCGCGACATCGTGCAAGGTCAGCGTTTCGCCAGAACGGGCCATACTCAAGGTCAGGTCGATGGTTTCCTGGCGGGTCATTCCTCTAAGCATCACCGCCATGGCCCAGGCCGACATTTGATAGTCGGGAATCTCTTCGCGGGCATAGCCCTGGACCAGAAAATCGATCTCGGGCGCGGTCAGCGCCTGCCCATCACGTTTTTTAACAATTATGTCCACTGCGCGCATCATCTTGACTCCCATCCTGAAATGTGAACCATCCCGAATTATAGCATATTTTTTTCACTTGGTCGATCTGCCGCGTTTGTGGTATACTCGTGTTCAACCCACTTGATTCGAGACAGGAGCGCAAAGCAATGAAACTGGTCACCGTCGAACAGATGAAACAACTCGAACAAGCCGCCGACGCCGCCGGGCATTCCTACGCTGAAATGATGGAACAGGCCGGGCGCGCGGTAGCCGAGGCGATTTTCCAGCGAGTCAACGTCAAAAACAAGATCGTCCTCATCCTGGTCGGGCCGGGCAACAACGGCGGTGACGGGCTGGTCGCTGCTCATTATCTCAAACAAGCCGGGGCCAAGGTCATTTGCTTTCTGTTCAAACCGCGCGCCGATGACGACCCGAATATGAAGCGGGTCAGAGATCAAGGCATTGCCTGCCTGCACAACAACGACAACGGCGCGCACAAGACGCTGCGCAAAGCATTACAAGGCACCGACGTCATTGTCGATGCCTTGCTCGGCACCGGCGTTGTGCGGCCCATCGAAGGCGCGCTGGCCGAGATTTTGACCATCGTGCGCGCGGCAGTCAACGAGCGGCGCACGCCGACCTTTGCCCCAACCGATCTCGTGCCCGCGTCGCCGCCAACACCGCCACAGCCCTACATCGCCGCCGTCGATGTGCCCAGCGGCCTCAACTGCGACAGCGGCGAGATCGACCCGGCTGCGCTGCCCGCCGATCTGACCGTCACTTTTGCCGCGCCCAAAATGGGCCAGTTTCGCTTTCCCGGCGCAGGTGCAATCGGCGAACTGGTCGTCGCCGACATTGGCATCGCCCCGGCGTTGGCCCAAGACCTGCCGGTCGATGTGGCGACGGCGCAAATGGTCGCCGGGATGCTGCCGGCCCGCCCACGCGACGCGCACAAGGGCACCTTTGGCAAGGCCATGATCGTCGCCGGATCGGTCAATTATACCGGGGCGGCCTACCTGGCCGGCGCTGCCGCGACGCGCGTCGGCGCGGGGCTGGTCACGATGGGCGTGCCGCAAATCTTGCATCCCATCCTGGCCGCCAAACTGGTCGAAGCCACCTGGCTGCTCTTGCCGCACAGCACCGGCGTGCTCAACGCCGACGCCGTCGAGGTGCTGGCCGACGCACTGCCCGGCTACCACGTGCTGCTGATTGGGCCGGGGCTGGGGCAAGACAAGGAAACGCTCGCTTTTGTACACCGGCTGCTCGGCATCCGACAAACGGTCAAGGGGCGCATCGGCTTTGGCCGCGATGCCGGCACAGCGCCGCCGCCGGTCACTTTGCCGCCCCTGGTCGTCGACGCCGACGGGCTGAACGCGCTGGCCCGCGTCGAGCGCTGGTGGACATACCTGCCCGCCGGCGGCGTACTCACCCCCCATCCCGGCGAAATGGCGCGCCTGTGCCAGACGGAAACCATCTCCGGCGAGCGTATTGCCATCGCCGCCGAAAAATCCGCCGAGTGGAACCAGGTCGTCGTCCTCAAGGGGGCGCACACCGTCATCGCCGCGCCGGATGGGCGAATCGTCGTGCAGCCTTTTGCCAATGCCGGGCTGGCCCGGGCCGGCACCGGCGACGTGCTGGCAGGGTGCATCGCCGGACTGATGGCGCAGGGGCTGGCCGCGTTCGAGGCCGCCGTTTGCGGCGCATATCTGCACGGGCTGGCCGGAGAAACAACTGCTCAAAAACTCGGCACAGCGGGTATGGTCGCCGGAGACTTGCTGGCGGAACTGCCCCACGCCATCAGCCAGGTCGCGCGCCCATAACATGAATCACACCCGCAGGCCAGGCATCAACTTGAAATTCATCGTCCGGGGATTCCTCATCTCCACCCCGCTGATCGTGATCTTGACCGTGCTTGGCCTCAACATCATCATCGCCCGCACGCCGAGCGGGCAGCCGCCGGCAGCCACACCGCCGGCGCCGGCGATCCTGTCCCCGCGCGGCGACCTGCCCGCCGACACGGTCGCTTTTCAAGAGTGGGTGCAGTACGGCGCTCAAAATCCTGCCCTGACCGGAAGCGGCTTTTTTCTCCAGTTGGACGATGGGACATTGATCGGCGTGACCAGCGCGCACAGCATCGTCCTCGGCAACCCCAATTACCCGATCCGGCGCTTGTTTTTTTCCGATGCCAACGAACCCGGATTCGTCGTCGAATTTGAAACCCTGCACGGACAGCCGGGCCGCGCTGCGACGGACATTCTCAGCAACGACTATGTGCTGCTGCGCGTCGAGCAGCCGGTCGACGCGCGGTACGTCCTTTGGCCGGATGGGCGCGGCGGGCCTCAGCTGGGCGAACGCGTCGCCCTGTTCAGCGGGTTGGGCGACGGGCGCGGCGGGCGGCGCATCCTCGAAGGAACCGCGCTCACGGTCGATGAAACGGCGGCCTGGATTTTGATCGACGAGTGGAACTGGGAACCGGCATTGATGAGCGGGTCGCCGGTGCTCAGCCAGCACACCGGGCGGGTGGTGGGCATGGTCATCGCCGCGACGCCGCGCAACTATCGCCTGTTTCCCCGGCGCTGCCAATGGCTGATCGGCATCCACCCGGTCGGCTCGCTCGTCCGGCTGGCTCAAGCGGCCCAAACATTTCCCCCATTTACCCAATGACAGCCAGAACAGGAGAAACCCATGCCCGACAAAATCAGAATCGGTATTCTCAGCCACGCACATGGACACGCCAATGTGTATTGCCAGGTGATGCAGCGGTTCGACGATGTCAAACTGATCGCCAACTGGGATGACAACGAGGAGCGCGGGCGGCAGGCCGCGCAGAATTATGGGCTGGACTATCGTGCCCATGCCGACGCGGTGATCAAGGACCCTACAATCGACGCCGTGATCATCACCTGCGAGACCAACCGCCACGCCGAGTTTGTCGAACGTGCTGCCGCCGAGGGCAAGCACATCCTGCTGCAAAAGCCCATGGCCACGACGCTGGTCGACTGTGACCGGATCATCGCTGCCGTGCGCAAGGCCGGAGTCAAATTCAGCATGGCCTTTCAGATGCGCCACGACCCGGTGAACCTCAAGATCAAGGAACTGCTCGATCAGAGCGCGGTAGGCAATGTGGCCGTCGTGCGACGGCGGCACGCACTCAACCTGCTGCTCAACCCGTCTTTTTTGGACGGGCCTACCCGCTGGCACGTCGATCCGGTCGCCAACGTGGGCATGTTTTTTGACGACGCCAGCCACGCCGCCGATTGGTTCCTATGGCTGCTGGGCATGCCGCGCAGCGTGATCGCCGAGATCGACAACGTGGTCACTCGCGTCGCGCCCGACGACAACGGTGTGGCCGTGTTTCGTTTTGGCCGGGGCGAGATGGGCATCCTGCTCAACTCGTCGACCACCGTGGCGGCGATCAGTACCACCGAGATTTACGGTGACAAGGGCACCATCGTACAGGACTATGGCGATCAGCCCGGCGCGATCACCCCGCGCCCCGAGGGCATCGCGCCGCTCAAGCTGATCCGCAAGGGTGACAGGCAGTGGACCGAATTTCACCTGGGGATTCCGGCCAGCCAGGGCGAACGGCTGGCTAACGTGCCGCGCCCGTTCATCGATTACCTGCGCGGCCTGACCAACCAGACAATCAGCGCCGAAGAGGGGCGGCAGTCGGTGGAAATGGTGCTGGGGGCTTATCGCTCGGCCCAAGAAGGCCGGCGCATCGTTTTTCCGCTCGAGCTGGAATAAAAATACCCGGAGGGAACATGACTCGCTCGACATCGGGACCGGTCAAACTGAGTTTGGGGTACAAAGTGGTATGGGGCATTGCCGCACTGGGTACTTCGTTCGTGTCCGGCGTGTACGGCGCGCTGCTGCCGATCTTTTACCAGGATTACCTGGGCCTGCAAGCAAGCTGGATCGGCATCGCTTCGACCATCTATGCGATCTGGAATGCAATCAATGATCCGTTGATCGGCTATATCACCGACAGCACTCGCTCCAGGCGGGGCCGCCGCATCCCCTACATGCGCTTCACCGCGCCCTTTTTGGCGCTGACCTTTATCCTGGTCTGGCTTGCGCCAGAACGCTCCGGTCAGAGTGCGCTTTTCGTCTGGATGCTGACCACCATGCTGCTCTACGACACCGCCTACACGATCGTCGGCCTGACCTATTCGGCGCTGCTGCCCGAAGTGAGCGAGTCGGACGCCGAGCGCAACGGGCTGCAAATTTCGTCGGCGCTGTTTGGCTTGCTGGGCATGATCCTCGGCCTTGTCGTCCCTGACCTGTTCCGGCCCAAGGTGGGCGACGTGCCGAACTTTTGGCCGCTGCAAGTGTCCATGATCGGAGTCGGTATTTTCAGCGCAGCGTTGATCATCGTCACCACGCTCAAGGTCAAGGAACGGCCCGAGTTTCACCTGGTCGACGAGCCGCTCAAGCTGTGGCCGTCGATCCGCTACACCTTTACCAGCAAGGCCTTTCTGATTCTGGTCGCGCAAAATTTCATGTCCATCCTGATGCAGTCGCTGATCCTCGGCGCAGTCTTTTACGTGGCCGATTACGTGATGAAAACCAGCTCAATGGTGCTGATTGCCTCTTTGTTCATCCCTTTGATCATCGGCGTACCCCTCACCTCGCTGCTGCGGCGGCGCTTTGGCGTCGTCGGCGCGCAGCAGCTTTTGCTGGTCGTGGCCGGCGTCGCGCTGATTTCCATCGCCGCGCTGCCCGACGCCCTGATCCCGATCTGCCTGGCTTTGGCCGGGTTTGGCCTCTCCGGCCCGCAGACCCTGACCAACGTCCTTTTTGCCCAGGTCGCCGACGAGGACGAACTGCGCTCCGGCGTGCGCCGCGAGGGGGCGTTTTTCGGCGTCAACGCGCTGCTGACCAAACCGGCCCAATCGGTGGCGCTGGCTTTGTCGCCGGCCATCCTGGAACTGACCGGTTTTGTCACTCGTAAGGCCGGTGAGGGGGAAATTTCCCTGGATCAGCCGGCCAGTGCGTTGTTTGGACTCAAAGCCTTGATCGGGCTGATCCCCGGCGTGGCGATGCTGCTCGGCGCGCTGATCCTGACCTGGTTTCCCCTGCGCGGCCCATACCTGGCCGACGTGCAGAAAAGGGTGCTGGCCCTGCACGCACAAAAGCGAGCCCGGCTTGAGTAAGAAATCTTGCCGAAAGCGTTCAACTTTCAGCAAGAACTTCTTTTATGGCTATGGCGTCCACTCCATGTCGGGATCGAGCGGGTAGATGGGCCGGTTGGCCCGAACAAAGGTCATCCTGGCCACGTCGCAGTTGGTCGCGCCGGGTGTAAAAGCCAGGATCGAGCGCGGGGCGATGACCTCGAACGGTGTAGTCAGGTAGCCGCGCTTGAGCACCACGATGCGGTAATCCAGCGGTTCCAGGCCCAGAGCGCGCAGCTGGCGCGGATCGCCGAAATCCAGGCGGGTGGAAGACAGGATCAGGTCGATGCCGTCGATGTTCAGGACGGCGACCGGGCCAAAGCGGCCGCGCCCCCACGGCATGTGAAGGCCGCCCCGGTAGGGTACCCCATCGGTCAGCAGGCGCACCTGCCCGGTCACCTCAAGCGGCGTGCCATGCCGCGTGTCGATCTTGCCGCCCACCGAAACAGTGACCGTCTGCCCGGCCCCGGCCTGCATGCAGGCCTGTACCGCCCCGGCGTCCCAGAGCGAGGCAAACAGCACGCTTTTGGCCCCTTGCGCGATCAATTCCTCCAGCAAAACAGGCACATCGGTGGTGCCGCCCAGATCGGAAGAGCGTCGTGTAGGGAAAGAGTGTAGGATAGGGTGG
>CAYRXM010000132.1:0-13895 GCA_964428175.1 uncultured Anaerolineae bacterium | reverse complement strand
GCACGCAGCCATCCTCCACGGCCGGCGCGTTGCGGAGCAAAGCCTCGCGCTCGAACGAAGGCTTGACCTCGTCGGCGCGCATCACGCTGCGCAGCGGCAACACCGACGCCGTTGGCGGGATCGCTGCGGTGTCCAGCTCGTCCAGCCGCGCGGCATAGTCCAGGATGGCCGAAAGCTGCTCACCATACCGGTTCAATTCCTCGTCGGTCAGCTTGAGCTTGGCCAGCTCGGCGACGTGTTCAACCTGTTTGCGGGTTAATGCCATACTGTCCTCTCGAAAACAAAATCTGCCGGGTCGCGAAATTATATCACTATCCCCCTGGATCAGCAAAAGCCCGCCGATAACGGCGGGCTTGATGCACAAGCACGGTTAACGCAATGATATACAGCCAGCAGGCAATGCGATCAGCGCAACCACTTGCGAATGGTCACTGTCGTCCCAATACCCAACTCGGACTCGATCTCGAACTCGTCCATCAAACGCCTGGCGCCGGACATGCCCATGCCCAGGCTTTTGGAGGTCGAATAGCCATCCTGCATCGCTAGATCGATGTCGGGGATGCCGGGGCCTTGATCCTCGCACACAATTTCAATCCCCCGACGTCCGCCCGAATCCAGTTCGCGGATGACCGCTTGTCCCTCCTCGGCATACTGAACGATGTTGCGGGTCAACTCCGAGATCGCCGTGGCAATACGGGCCTGGTCGATCACCCCAAAGCCCAACTCTTTGGCCATCTCTCGTCCCTCGACGCGCGCCGTAACGATGTCCAGATCACTGCGTACGGGGACAATGCGTTCTTTCATTATTCTTCCCCTTCAGCAATGAGCCGGTTCAACGCGGCGATCCCTTTTTCCAGGTTGAGCGCCGTATGGACACCGTGCAGTTCCAGCCCTAACTCGACCAGGGTAATCGCGACGGCGGGCTGCAAGCCGGTGATGACCAGCTTGGTGCCCATCAGCCCGGCCATCTGCCCCACCTCGGTAATGATACGGCCCATAAACGAGTCGACGACTTCGACAGCGGTCAGGTCGAGGATCAGTCCCCGCGCTTTGGTCTCATAGATACGCTGCAAGAGGTTGTCTTTGAACAGCACCGCCGACTTGTCGTACATCTCGACCTGGATCGAGGCGACCAGGAAATCCCCGATTTTGAGGATAGGAATGCGAGACGCTTCGATCATAACGTTTCCTCCTCAGTGGACGTCTCCAGTTGGCCGATGGCATAGCCCAGTTCGCCCAACGCCGCCTGGATGCCCGCCCTGAGATTACTATACGTGTGAATGCCCTTCCAGTCAAGTCCGAGCTGCACGATGGTCTGCGCCTTTTCCGAGTCGATGCCCACCAGCATGCACCGCGCGCCCAGCAGCGTGGCCGCCTTGATCGTCTGCATCAGGTGGTTGACCACGGCCACGTCCATCACCGGCACGCCGGTCACGTCAATGATCACCTGCTCGGCCTGGAAACGGGTGATGCCGGTGAGCAAATCCTCCATCACCCGCAGCGCGCGCTGCGAGTCGATGGTGCCCACCAGCGGCAGCACCAGCACGTCCTCCCAGATTTGAATGACCGGCGACGACAACTGGCGCACCGTCTCGGCCAGGCGCGAAACCTCGTCGTAGGATTTTTGCAAGTCTTTGAGCTGATTTTGCGATATCTGAAGCAATTGGACGTTGCGCAGCGCAACCGCCGACTGGCCGGCAATGGTCTCATACAGGCGCAGCGATTCGGCATTGAACGCACTGCTCAGGTGCCGCTCAATAGACAGAAAACCGATGTATTCCTCGCCGGCCCGCAGCGGCACCAGGGCCAGCGCCTTGACCCCGCGCTCTTGCAAAAACGCTTGCGCCGATTCGGGCAGATCGGCGAATTCAGTGCTGACGACCAGCCGCGTGCCTTGCGCGTCAAGCCCCTCGATCAGCGCGTTCAGAGGATAGCTCTCTGGCCGGTAGCGCGTGCCCGCCGGCGGAACCCGCCCCAGATCGCACCAGGCGCCGGCCACGCTGATCGAAGTGCGGCTGCCGCGCTGCTCAAACAGCATGATCTCGCAGCAGTCGACGTGTGTGGCGGCGATCTGTCCGATGATCGCCCCGGTCAGCGCCTCCAGCGTTGTGGTCATGGCGATGACCCGGCTCGACTCGTACAGGCGCGTCTGGTCTTCCAGCGCATCCTGTGTCTGGCTCAATGACAGTGCGTTCGACAGCGAGATAGCGCCCTGGTTGGCCACGCCCAGGTACAGCTCGATATCGGCCTCGGAAAACACGTATGGCTGCCGGTCTTCGAGCGCAAAAAAGCCCAGCACCCGCTCACCGGCGGCCATCGGCACCACCACCACCGATGCAGCCTGATCCTTTTGCAGCAATTGGCGCTCCGTGTCAGACAACCGCTCGTCAAACTCGACTTCGCCCACCACCAACACGCCGCGATTGGCGATGACCTGCCGGTACAAGGTCGGATAATTGGGCAACTGGAAGGTCATATCGGGCATCACGCCGCCCTTGAATCCCGGCTCGCGATCGCGCAGGGCGCAAACACGGGCCGACTCGGGCACGCCCTGCTCATTGTACCAGGTGCAGATAGCCACCCAGCAGCGCTCGATGCTCGAAATCGCCATCAACTGTTCGCAGACCGCATAGGCAATCGCCTGCGTATCGGTCAGCGACGAGAGCGCGGTGCTCAGGCTGAGTAGCAGGTTGGTACGACGCAAGCTGGCCTGCATCTCTTCGAGCAGGCGGGTGTTCTCCATCGCCGAGGCGATCTGGCCGCACAGGGTGAGCAGCAGGTTTTGATCGGCCTCGGTCAGCCCGCCGACCGTGTTCTGCTGCACGTCGAGCACGCCGAGCACTCGCTCGCCCATCAGGATCGGCACGGCCAACTCGGAGCGGGTATCCGGCAGCAGCTCGTTGGGCAGCCAGTTGGGGTCCTGGCGCGTATCGGAAACGAGGACGGGCGAGCGGGTCACCGCCGCTGTGCTGTTGAGGCCGCGCCCGCCCACCGTCAGCCGGTGCCCGCGTTCGACCATGATCCGGCCCGGTTCGCCATAGCCGGCGACGAGAACCAGCTCGTTCTGATCGGGCACGTATTCGTAGAGGTGAACGTGATAATAGTTGAACCGTTCCTTAACCAGCGTCACCACCCGCTGGAACAACTCGGACAGTTTCGTCGCCGCGGCGATGGCCTGAGAGGTCTCGGTGATGGTCAGCGCTTCCTGGCGGCGGCGATCCAGTTCGCGCTGCGTCTCGCGCTGGCTTTCCTGGCGCAAGATAAAGTTGGCCGTGATCAGCGAAATTTGCTGCGCGACAGTGTTAAAAAAGTCGATCTCGGCCTCGGAGAATGGCAGAGCCGGGCGCTGGCGATCAAAAAGCAGCATCCCGCCGACCTGGTTCTGGATCATCAGCGGAAAGGCGGCGAAAATCTCGCGATCCAGTTCGCGGCTGACGCGGGCCATCTTGTCTTCACGCGCCTGGCCCGGCGCGCAAATCAGCGCATGGCGCGATTCGTACAAATAGCGGTGGACCGCATTCCGGTTGAAATCATTTCGGTCATCCATCTCGACGGCGCCGGGCGCTTTTTCGTCGAATGCAGCGAGCAGGCGTGCCGTCTGGGGACCGCCCACGCCGCTGTCTTCATAGAGGACAAAATAGCCTCGGTCGATGCTCACGCCCTGCATCACGACGCGCAGCAGTTCGACGGCCAATTCTGGCAGCGAACTCGCCGTACCCATCACGTGACCGACCTGGTCGATCAGCTCGTCGGTGGTCATGTCGCGCGCCGAGACGCCGACGGCGATGGGGTTATCCTGGGCATCGCGCAAAGCAAAAAGGGTCATGGACACGATGATCCGCTTGGCGTTCTGGCAAAGCTGGACAACCCGCCCGCGCCAGCCGCCGTCGAGCGCCTGGCCCATCGCCTGCGACATCAACTCTTGGGCATCAGGCGGCCACAATTGGGCCACCGGCTGCCCGATCAGCGCCCCAGACTGGTGATCGTAGCCGTACAACTGGTAACAGGCATGGTTGGCATAGGTAATGCGCAGTTCCAGATCGACGATCATGATCGCGTCGGTGGCGTTTTCGGCCAATGATTGGAACCGCCGCACATCGTGCGTGCGCGATTCGATCTCGGCTTCGATGTTCCTGAATGTCAGCGCGTTTTGTACAGCAACGGCGATCTGCCCGCCCAGCCCCTCGAGCAGGGCCAGGTCGCTGAGCGTCAAACCATCGATGTGGCTGTCCTGCACATCGAGCACACCCACGATGGTTTGCCCGAACTTGAGCGGCACAGCGATCTCGGATTTGGTTTCCGGGAGCAGCGGGTTGGGCAGCCAGGCCTCGTTCTGGCTCACGTCCGACACCCAGATCGGCACGCCGGTCTGCGCCGCCGTGCCCACCAGCCCCTTGCCGACCGGAATGCGGTGCCCGCGCTGTTTCATGATCAGCCCCGGCTCGCCGGTGCCTTCCATCATCACCAGAGAATCGGTGTCCTTGTCGAGCAGATAGATGTGGACGTGATAATAGTCAAATCCCTCGCGGATCAACTCGACCACTTGGGCGAGCAGCGTTTCCAGGTCGAGGGTAGAAGCAAGCTCCTGGCTCACCCCGGCGCTCAATTCGAGCTGGTAGGCGCGCTCCTGGGCGGCCATCTGCGCCGACTGGAGCTGCTCGACAAGCTGTGCGTTGTTGATCGCGGTGGCGATCTGCCCGCACAGGCCGCGCAGCAGCAGTTCGTCGTCCTCGGTCAGCCCATTCAGGCGATCGCTGTGTACGTCGAGCACGCCCAATGTACGGTTGCCCAGCCTGATCGGCACGACGAGCTGCGCGGAGCTGTCGGGCAGCAGTTCGTCAGGCTGCCAGCCTTCCTGCGCCGACACATCGCCGATGTGGACTGTCTCGCCGGTTTGCGCTGCCGCGCCCACCACGCCCTGCCCCAGCGAGAGGCGATGACCGCGCGCTTTCATGATCCGGCCCGCATCGCCGCACCCGGCGGCCAGCCTGAGGTCGCCGCGCATGGGATCGACCTGATAGATTTGGGCGTGATAGTAGCCGAACCGTTCCTTGATCAGGGTGACAACGCGCAGGAAAAGCTCTTCGAGTTCGGGCGCGGTGCCAATGGCCTGCCCCACCTCGATGGCCGTCGCCGCTTCACGCACGCGCCGGTCGAGGACAGCCTCCAGATCGCGCTGCTGGCGAGAGATGAGCCGCGCATTTTCGACGGCTATCGAGACCTGGTTGACCATGGTCTGGTAAAAGGCGATTTGTTCCTTGTCGAGTTCGACTTGTTTCCGCCAGTCGATGCCAACCATACCCACGATCTTGTCGCGCACCCAGATGGGCAGGGCCAGCATCGAGAGCAGGCCGTGTTCCAGCAGCAGCGCGCGGCCTTTTTCAGTCAGCCGTTCGTCGGTCGATACGTCGGCGACGAAAATCGGCGAGCGTTCGTGATAGACCAGCACCGAAAAGGGGCTGTCCTGGACGGAAAGCGGCTCGTCGACGACGAGCTGCCCGCCCGCTTCTGGATCGTACACCGCAACGAACGACATCTCTTTCGGCCCGTCATCGTCGATCTCGTCATAGAGGATCATGACAATACGATCGATGTCGGTGCCTTCGGCGATTTTTTGCAGCACCAGGGGGGCCAGCCGATCCAGTTCCGGGGTCGATGACGCGGATTGGCTGATTTCCATAATCTTGCGTTCGGCGGTCACGTCGTGAACAATCGCCGCAAATGCCACCAGGTCACCGGTCTCGCCGTGGATGCCAAAAATGGCCGCGTCGCCGACAAAGTGAGTGCCGTCACGGCGCACAAAGGTCAGTTCTTTGCGCCACTGCTCGCCGCGCAGCACATAGTCGCGCACCTGGTCACTCAACGCGCCCTCGTCTTCGGTTTCGATGAACGAGGTCAGCGAACGGCGCGACAGGTCATCGCGCTGCGGATCATAGCCGCAGGCGCGATAAAAAGCCGGGTTGGCATAGGTGACGATCTGCTCGACGTTGGTCAAGGCGATGGCTTCGGAGGCATTTTCGGTCATGGTGCGGAAAACGGTGATCTCGGCGGTGCGCGCGGAAACCATTTCCTGGATGTTTTCAAAGACCATGGCATTGGTCAGCGCCGAGGCAAGTTGGCCGCTGACCCGCTCCATTAGGTGAGCATCGGCGGCGGTGAATGCCTTGGTGCGGCGGCTGACCAGGTTGATCGCACCGACGGTGCGCCCCTGCGCGGTCAGCGGCGCCGAGAGCAGCGAGTGCATCTCGTTTTTGAGCAAAATCTCGGCGTCGATGAACGCGGCAAAAGCGCCGTCGGCCAGGTTGGGCACAATCAGGGTGCGGTTTTCGCGGATGGCGATGCCGGGCAGGCATTGATCGAGGGCAAGCTGCACCCCGGCTTCGAGGGGAATATCCTCACCGCTGTGGTCTTCGACGCCGATCAATTCGACCCGCCCGGTGATCTCGTAATAAGTGGCCAGGGTCATATAGTCAAACTCGACCACGGCCTTTAGCTCGCGCGAGACGGCGGCAAAGACCGCATCTCGGCCCAGCCCGGTGCTGACTGCGCGCGAGATGAGGCTGACCGCCTGCGTCTCGCGGAACAAGGTGGCGTTTTGAACGGCCACGGCGATTTGCTGGCCCAGGCTTTCCATCAGTTGCCGGTCGGCATGGGTCAGGCCGTTGACCTGGTTGCTTTGCACGTCGAGCACGCCGAGGATGCGCTCGCCGATCGGCAGCGATACGGTCAGTTCGGCGCGCGTGTCGGGCAGCAGATCGTTGGGCAGCCACTGTGGGTTCTGGCTGACATCGCTGACCAGGCTGGCGACGCCCGTTTTGCCCACCTCACCGACCAGACCCTTGTCCAGCGGGATGCGATGGCCGCGCGCCTTGAGCTGGCGGCCAACCTCGCCGCTGCCTTCGCGCATGATCAGTTCGCCCGATTCGGGATCGAGCAGGTAGACGTGGACGTGGTAATAGTCAAAGCTGCTTTTGATCAGTTCGACCACTTGCAGGAGCAGTTCGTCCAGGTCGAGAGCGGCGGTCAACTGCCGGCTGACCTGGGCGCTGGTCTCCAACTGGCGCAAAAGGTGCTCGTAATCGAATTCCTGGCGATCTTGCATATCTTTTCCTCCCTTGCGGGGTCCAAGTGTGCTGGCGCGCGCGCCAAAAGCGGCAGACAGCGCCGCCAACAAGGGCACCACCTCGGCGCGCTGCGCATCGGTCAATTTTTGAGCCGACAACTCGTCGGCCAGCGTTTGCTCGAGCAGCAGCGCCAGGCGCACCAGTTCGGGCTGGGCGATTCCCTGCCGGCGGCGGGTTTCGGCCTGCCGTGCGGCGACCTCGATCAGGCGCTGCGGTTCCTGGCGCTCCCAGGCATCGAGCAGGGCTGCGTATAGACCATGCACGCTCTGTTGTACAACCGGCTGAGCCAGCCCCGAAATGCCGGGCAGGTCGGCCTCGACGATGCGCTGCATCGCCTGCGCGACCAGTGCATCCAACCGCTGGCGCACCCCCTGTGCCGGTGAACGAGAGGCCATAGCTGTTTACCCCTTGCGCAATGACGCAATGTGCAATCCCTGCATACGCAGCGCATATTCCACACCGCCCTGCAGGTTGTTGCGTGTGACAATACTTGACAGGTCAACGCCGAGTTCGACCAACGTCTGGGCCACGCTGGGCATGATGCCCACCAGCACCGTCTTGGAGCCGAGCAGCGAAGCGGCGTTGGTCATCTGGATCAGGTGGTTGGCGACGCTGGTGTCCAGCACAGGCACGCCGGTAATATCGACGATTACCACCTCGGCGTTAAAGGCTTCGACGCCCTGGAGCATCGATTCCATGATTTGCTGCGCGCGCAGGCTGTCGATCACGCCGATCAACGGCAAGACCAAAATGTTCTCGGTGATCGGAATCAGCGGCGCGGACAATTCGCGGATCAGCCGTTCCTGCGCTTCGATGCTCTCGCGGGTCAGACGCTCCCGCTCGACCTCCAACCGTTTCTGCTCGGTGATGTCGCGATGGATGGCGGCCACAGCGATTGGCATACCTTCATCGTTGGCGATCACAAAGGCCAGGGTGAGCAGGTTAAAGATCGAGCCGTCTTTGCGCTGGCCGTCCAGTTCGCCCTGCCAGGACGAGCCGGATAAAATTTGCGGCATCTGTCCCTGCAAACGGCGCGCCGCGCGCACCGACAGGCACTGATCGACCATCAGGCCGACCATCTCGCGGCCGCCGTCCAACGCCGGATACTCGTAGCCGAACATGATGTGGCTGGCCCCGTTGGCATATTCGATCACCCCCTCGGGGGTGGACATCCACACGCCATAAGAGGCATTCTCGGTGAGCGACTGGAAAATGGTCACTTCGCGCGTACGCTCGTCGACCAGACGCTGGACGTTGGCCAAAATGCGTGCGTTTTGAATGGCCACGGCGATCTGGCCGCACAGTCCCACCAGCAAAGCCTGATCGTCGTCATCGAACCCGCGCAGGCGGGTGCTGTGCACGTCGAGCACACCCAACACCTGGCTGCCGATCTTGATCGGCACGGCCAGTTCGGAGCGCGTGCCGGGCAGCAGCGGGCTGGCGATCCAGTTGGCCTGTTTGGCTACATCGTCGACGCGCACCGGCGCACCGGCATGGGCAGCGGTGCCAATGGGGCCTTTGCCCATCGGCACACTGTGGCCGTCTTGCTTGAGCCGCTGGCCTGGCTCGCCATAACCTTCGACCATGTCCAGTGCGTCGCCGGCCTCGTTGACCAGGTACAACTGGGTATAATCGTAATTGAGCCGTTCCTTGATCAGCGTCACCACGCGCGTAAACAATTCTTCTACCGCTGGCGCCGAGGCAATGCCCTGCGCGATCTCGGTCATGATCTCGAACTGCCACTGGCGGCGCTCCGACATCTCGTGCAGGCGCTGCTCCAGCGCTTTCTGCTGGGTCACATCGCGGATGATATTGCCCAGGGCAACGACCACGCCGGATTGATCGCGGACGGCAAACACGGTGTCCTGGCCGATGAACGTCGAGCCGTCTTTGCGAACGTGTTTGTGCTCGCGCCGCAGCCCGCCCAGGCGGGTAAGCTGGGTGATCGTTGAGCCTTGCGATTCCTCATAAAAGGCAAACGAATCATCGACTATGCCAATCACCGGGTCGTCGGCGTCATAGCCGTGCATGTCGTAATAGGCCGGGTTGGCATAGATCAGCTTGTGCTCGCCCAGCGCGGCCATGCACACCGCATCGACGGCGTTATCGGCCAGGCCGCGAAACTGTTCGACCTGCTGCGTGCGGGTATCGATCTCTTGCTCCATCGAGGCCACCAGCCGGGCCATTTCAATCGTCGCCGCCGCATGGCCGGCAAGCGCCCGGTACAAAGCCAGATCGCTGTCGGTAAACCCGTCTTTGGCTCGCTTTTCGGCCAGGATATAGCCGATCACGCGGTCGCGGCTGACCATGGGGCAGACGATGGTCGACAGGACGCCCAGGCGGTTCATGAACGCGCGCTCGTTCTTGGCCAGCCGCTCATCTGATTTGACGTCGTTCACCATCACCGGCTCGCGCTCGCGGATGATGTGTTCGATGATCGGATAGTCGTTGGTGCGGTGCGTTTCGCCCAGGTGCAGTTTCTCGCGCGCCGGGTCGACGTCGCGGATGACGACGCTTTGACCTTCGCTCAACAGCGTATCCTCGTACTGGACGCCAAGCACAACCGAGCAGCGATCCACCCCGCTCTGCATCAACCCGTCGGCCAGGGTTTCGCACAGCAGATCGACCTCGGTCCCGGCCGCCAGTTGACGGCTGATTTCCAGAAATTGGCTCAATGTATCTCGGCCTTTACTCATAATTCCTCCGCTATAGCAGCCTGTCCTCCCGGAGGCGCCCGCCGTCTCAAACCCGGCGGGGCTGCCACGTTGGCCTCACCCCCAGAAGCGTAAATGATCAACGATTCACCAGGCTGCGCCCTAAAATCTGCAACGCATATTCGACGCCGCTTTGCAGGTCGCTGAACGTGCGCAAACCGCCCATATCGACGCCCAATTCGACGATCACCTGAGCGATTTCAGGGCGAATGCCCACCAACAGCGGGCGACAGCCCATCAACGAAGCCGCACGCGCCGCCTGGATCAAATAGTTGGCGACACTGGTATCGACATTGGGCACACCGGTGATGTCAATGAGCGCTACCTTGGCATCGTAATCGCGGATGCCGTCCAGCAGGTTGCTCATGATCAGCACGGCCCGGTCGCTGCTGATGTGTCCCGACAGCGGCAAGATGATGATCCCTTGCAGCACCGGCACCGCCGGCGCCGACAGGGTACGGATCGTCTCCAAAAGCTGGGCCTGCGCTTCGGTGGTCAATTGCAATTCCGACAGTGCGTCTTGCAGTTCGCGGTTGCGCCGCTCAATCTCTCGCGCGCTCTGCCGCCGCTCGGTAAGGTCGTACAAGACCCACACATAGCCTTGCAGGTGGCCCACGCCATCTGTGATCGGGGTCACCTCGTTGATGACAATCTTGGACGTGCCTTTCAAAAAATACTCGGTTTCTGTCGAGGCCGTGGGCGATTCCTGCGCTGGCTGGTTCAGCGTTTCGCGCAGCCCCCGCCAGACCGAAAATGGAAACGGGCTGAGCTGCAAAACCTGGGCCACGCCCCGGTTGGGAATCAGTTCGCGCGGCACGCCCAGCAGTTCAGCGGCGGCCCGGTTGCACTCGAGCACCACTTGTTCGGCGTCCAGGATCAACAGGCCATCATTCAATCGGTCCAGCGCAATGTTGACCGCCACCCGCCGCGCCGAAAAGAGACTGTAGCGCAAGATAACATAGCCAAAATGCATGGACAGCAACGCGCCGCAGAACACAGGGACGGCAATTTGCAGCCGGTTGGAGAACAGCGCGCCGCCCGTCACCCCCAACGCAGAAAACAGCAGGATTGTCGCCGCCAGAATCAGTGCCGGATAACGCTCGATGCCCTGGCGGCGCACGATCACCACAAGCAACAAAACAAGCGCCGTAACCGTACACACAAGCTGGTATCCGAACGCCCAGGCAGCAAAGGAAAAAGCACCCAGATCGATCGCATACAGCCCATCTTGGGCCAAAGGCTGCAAAATCACCGTCCGGTCGGCCAGCGTGCCAAACGCCGCCAGGCCGACAAAGGTCAGCACCAGGGCCACGCCCATCGGCAGCCAGAGCACCCACACCATGCGCCTGGTCGCTTCGCTCTGGTAAAAAATGGCCAGAACGGCGGTGATCATCAACGTCGCTATCCAGATGAAAATGACCACCAGGCTCAAAAACCCCAACTGCGCGGCAGTCCGGGCATCCGTCGGCACCAGGCGCAGCAGGCCGCTGAACGTGCCCAGCACATTGACCAGCATAAACAGCGCAAACAACCTGTGCAGGCGCGATTTCAGCCCCTGTAGCAGAATATAGCAGCCGATCCCCACCTGGATGATGATGCTCAAGATAAGCAATAGGAATTCCATAACCAACCTTTACTCAATCGCTCCGACGTTGTGCGGGTCAATTCATCGACAGACGATTCATCGATAGACGATTCATCGAAAGACGATTCATCGAAAGACGATGATATGCGTATGCCAACCCTTCTTCCAGGCTGCGCCGGGTGGGCAGATTGTTCAGCTCGCCCCCCGTCTGCGACAACGCCCAGGCCAGCGACGGCCCAACCCCGGTCAGCACCACCTGGCAGCCCATCAACCGCACCGAACGGACCGCCGCCGACAACTGCTCGGTCAGCGGCGCACTGACCTCGGCCACCGCGGTCAGATCGACGATCACCAGCCGCGTGCGAAATTGAGCTATCCCGCCGAGCAAGTTGGGCCGGATGTGTACCGCCCGCTCTGCGTCGAAATAGCCGGACAGCAGCGCCAC
Organism: uncultured Anaerolineae bacterium; assembly: GCA_964428175.1. Classification (GTDB taxonomy): domain Bacteria; phylum Chloroflexota; class Anaerolineae; order JAFGEY01; family JAFGEY01; genus CAYRXM01. Next base: position 2,027 of record CAYRXM010000132.1, on the reverse strand, counting down.
CGCCACGCCCTCGGCCACCGGGATCACCGGTGCGGTCAGGCCGACCATCGTATCGAGCAGTTGCTGGCGCTTGACATCGGCCGCTTCCATCGCTTCGACGGAGCTTTGCAGTTGATCGGTATAGACCGCCGTGCGCTCCTGGATGCGGTTAAACGCACGCACCAGCTCGCCGACCTCGTCCAGCGATGTATAGGACATTGGCGAAAAGACCGATATATCGGCCTGTTCGGCCAGTGCATCGATTCGCCGCGTCACATAGCCGAGTGTGCGCACCAGATCGCGGTTCATCACCAGCCCAATGATCGCCGCAAAAATCAGCGCCGCGCCGGCCAACATGGAGTAAACGCGCAAGGCAGAGCGCGCCGCCCGGGTCTGCATCGCCTGAGAGTAAAAAGCCAGGCAGAGCACGCGCGCCCGGTCGATGGGCACGGCAACCACTCGAAACGACGAATAATCGCGCTTGTACAACAACGGCTCCTCAGCCTGAGCAAGCAGTTGCTTTTCATACACCATAAGGTCGTACGCCGGCGTCCACTCGACGTATTGGGCCATGCGGTTGAGGACGAAAAACGATTCTTCCGCGCGGGCAAACGCCTCCAGATCGCTCAACAAAATGCGGGTCGGTCCCAAGGTAGGGATGATGATGTGCTCCAGACGGTGAAACAATTCCTGCTCGGTCAGTTCGTCGACGCTCTTGATCACATACGAGTAGGCAAACGCGCCCGCCGCCGTGACCACAATCAGCACCACCAGCACCAGGATCAGTGCAACACGCAGACCCATCGAAAAGCGCCCCCAGGTCGGCGGCGGCGGCAGTGGGATGCGAATCAGCACCGGCTGGAGCAGCACGCGCAGCCCAATGTTGATCGCAAAACCAATGCCAATCAAGAGTGCAGAGGTCAGTGCGGCATTGATCAACACGGGGATGATCTCATAGCCCGAGAATGTGACATCGACGTAAACCGCGACAACAGCCAGAATCACGGTGAACCCGGCCAACTCGACGATCAGCCGGTTGGGAAAGATCAAAGCCTGTCGCTGCGCCTGCTGCAAAACGTGATCATCCGGCATTTCACCGGCATCCCAGGCGCGCAGCAGCCGCATCACCCGGCGCAAGCGCACGAAAACCAGCACATTCAGCGCAACCGTCGAAACCAGCACATAAACCAGGACTTTGATCAGTTCGGTGTGGCGCGTCTGCGGCCCCAAACCAAGCAGCGCATAGGTGCTCAACAACAAGAACGTAGCCCCGATCACAATGCTGAGCGTGATCAGGACGACGATGTGCGCGGCAGCTCGTCTAGACGACATCGCACACCTCAAGCGGTGCGGAGCGAGTGTGAGACGGATGCGCCGAAAATGAAACAGAGGAACAACGGGGAACGTAACGTAAAGCATCACCAGACAGCAGGCAGCGTCGATCCGCAAGGTACCCAGCGGCGACACCGATCAAAACAAGCCAGTCTGGCAAAAAACAGTTCAAGGTGACACTCCCATACACAACAAACCGGAGGTAACACTACCCCCGGTCGGCCGGCCAGAACAGCCTAATCTGTGCTTGAGGTGCTCTTGGCCTTTTCGGTCTTGGCACTGCCCGGCTCGGAGGACGTGGTCGTGGATTGATCAACAGGTTTTTCAGCGACAGTCTTTTTCTCACCAGGCAGCGCCGTCGATGAAGGGCTGCGATTGTCGGTCACATAAAAACCCGATCCCTTGAACACCACCCCCACCGGCTGGATGACGCGATGCACCTGTCCCTCGCAGTCGGGACAGTGGGTCAACGGCTCGGCGGTGATGCTCTGGCGGCGCTCAAACGTCACGCCGCAATCGGCGCATTGGTAAACATAGATTGGCATTCAAACTTTTCCTCGATATTCTTTTAACATTGTACCGCATTTTGACAACTCTGGCAAGGCAAAGCCTTGTTACAATCCATTTATTGTTGATTCCCCTGAAAAAAGGTCGATTGCGACCCCTAATCGTGTAATCAGCACGTGTTGACAGGTGCAGCATCTGGCGCATCTGTC